>CACDMX010000001.1 GCA_902554035.1 uncultured Pelagibacteraceae bacterium
CAGCTAATATTTTATAATTTTCTTTCATCATCTTCTTGTTCTTTTATATCCTCTGATTCTCCATCAATAAAATTTTGATCTTCTTTTACTTTTTTTGAGTAGTTTTTACTAACATTTTTTAAAAAAAATTTCCTTGTTGGAGGAAAAATAATTAGCAAGCCTAAAAAATCAGTCGCAAATCCCGGTAAAATTAAAAGGACTGTAGCAAAAGCAAGAGCTGCTCCAGAAACTATTTCATAAATTGGAAGTTCATTTTTAACTAATTGCGACATGCCTGCTTTTAGGGTATTAAAACCTTCATACCTTGCATAAAGTACTCCAATGAAAGCAGTTAAAAAAATAAGCGCTATTGTTGATAATGCTCCGATTTGTGATCCAATTTTTATAAATAAGTAAATTTCAATAATTGGAACACCAATTATTAATAATAATAGTGTGTTCATTTGCCCACAGTGTAAATTGCCAGTTGAAATAAAGCAACATAGTACATATTATCAAATAATGAATTATAGTTTTGAATACATTGATATAATACTCCTGGCAATGATTGCTGGGTTTATTTTTTTAAGATTAAGAGGAATATTAGGCAAAAGGACAGGTTTTGAGGGAAAAATAACCGAAAGTTTTGAAGAAGATTTTAAAAAAAACATAATTAAAAAAAATAATAAAGAAAACGAGTTCAATGAAGATGCTAAAAATGATTTTTTAAAAGGCGCAAGGATTGCATATGAGACAATAATCACAGATTTTAGCGACCATGATAACAAACTCACAGAAAGCAAACCTCTTCTAAGTAAAAAAATATTCAATCAATTTAATCAGGCCCTGCAAGACAGAGATAAAAGAGGTCACTTTGCAGAAATTACTTTTATTGGCATAAAGACAGCTGAAATTAAAGAACATAAAAAAATAAATGAAATTCTAAAAGTTACAGTTGAATTCGTTAGTGAAATTATAACCTGCATTAAAGATAAGGATAAAAATATTGTTTCAGGAGACCCAAAAAAAATAAAAAAAATCTATGATACTTGGGTATTTTCAAGAGATACTCGTTCTTCCAACCCAAATTGGCTGCTAGAAGAAATTTTAACATAATTGAAAAAAAAAATAACAAATAAAGATAGAAAAGACTGGGATGAATTTATTAGAAGTAATGATAAACTTTTTAATAAAGATCAATTATATAAAGAAATTAAAATTGAAAGAAATGAAACAAAGAAAATTGATTTGCATGGATATTCACTAGAAAATGCAAATAGTACTGTAAGCAAATATATAAAAAAGTACCATTCTCAGAATATTAAAAAGTTAACTATTATTACTGGAAAAGGTTCAAGGTCAAATACACAAAGTAACCCTTATGTTTCTAAAGATCTAAGTATACTCAAACATTCAGTGCCTGAATTTATCAAATCCAGTCCTGAACTTATGAGATTAATTAAAGAAATTAATAAAGCTGATGATCAGGATGGTGGAAGTGGAGCAATCAATATTTATTTAAAAAAATTTAAAGAATAAACTTAGATAAGTCTGTATCTTTAACTAATTCGCCTAAATTCTTTTTAACATACTCAGAATTAATCGTAATTGTTTTTCCCGAATTATCTGTAGCTGTGAAACTTATATCATCCAAAACTCTTTCAATAATTGTATGAAGTCTTCTAGCTCCAATATTTTCAACTGTAGAATTAACTTCTGTAGCAAGATTTGCAATTGTATCAATTCCATCTTCAGTAAATTCTAGTTCAACATTTTCGGTCTTTAAAAGTGCTTTGTATTGTTTAATTAAAGAATTATCTGGTTCCTTTAGTATTCTTTTAAAGTCGTCACTTGTTAAAGCATCAAGTTCTACTCTAATTGGTAGTCGTCCTTGAAGTTCTGGCAAAAGATCAGATGGTTTTGCTAGCTGAAAAGCTCCTGAAGCTATAAATAAAATATGATCTGTTTTTATTGGTCCATATTTTGTACTTACTGTTGTTCCTTCTATTAAAGGCAACAAATCTCTTTGAACGCCTTCTCTTGATACATCTCCTCCAGCACGATCAGTTCTTCCAGAAATTTTGTCAATTTCATCAAGAAATACTATCCCATTATTTTCTGTTGAATTTTTTGCAGCTTTTATAATTTTATCCTGCTCAATCAACTTGTCTGACTCTTCATTAATTAAAATTTCATGAGATTCTTTTACAGTCATTTTCTTTTTCTTTGGTTTATTTCCCATGGATTTACCAAGCATTTCTCCCAAATTTATCATACCTACATTTGCACCAGGCATACCTGGAATTTCAAATGATGGCATTGAACTATTTTCACTAACTGCTATTTCAATTTCATTGTCATCTAAATCACCATTTCTTAATCTTTTTCTAAAACTTTCTCTTGTTGCTATACTAGCCTTGTTTCCAACTAAAGCATCTAGAACTTTTTCTTCTGCATTTTTTTGTGCAATAGCTGAAACTTCTTTTCTTTTCTTAACCTTTTCCATTGCAATTGCTATCTCTAATAAATCTCTGACAATTTGTTCAACGTCTCTTCCTACATAGCCAACTTCTGTGAAACGTGTAGCTTCTACTTTTACAAATGGTGCTTCAGCTAGTTTTGATAATCTTCTTGAGATTTCTGTTTTTCCAACACCTGTTGGACCAATCATTAAAATATTTTTTGGCAAAACTTCATCTTTCATTTCGCCTTCAAGAGCCTGTCTTCTCCATCTATTTCTTAATGCTATTGCCACAGCTCTTTTAGCTTTATTTTGACCAACGACAAATCTATCAAGCTCTGAAACTATTTCCCTTGGGGACAGCGAACTTATATAGGATTTATTTTCATCTACATTTTTATCCTTAGGTACAAGTGTAGTAACGTTAGAATTTTCCATTATATTTTCTCAATACTTATATTTTCGTTTGTAAAAACACATATTTCAGAAGCTACTTTAATAGCTTTTTTTGCTATCTCCTCTGCGCTCAAATTTGTATCCATTAAGACTTTGGCTGAAGCAAGGGCATAATTTCCACCTGATCCAATTCCAATAACATCTCCTTCAGGTTCTAAAACATCGCCAGTACCAGAAATTATAAAGCTTTTTTCTTTATCACCAATCGCCATTAACGCTTCTAATCTTCTCAAATATTTATCAGTTCTCCAATCTTTAGCTAGTTCAACAGCAGCCCTGGTCAAATTTCCAGCGTGTTTTTCTAATTTGGACTCTAACCTTTCAAATAACGTAAGTGCATCTGCTGTTGATCCAGCAAATCCAGCAATCACATTTCTTTTCTCAATCTTTCTTACCTTGTTTGCAGTTTTTTTAATGACAGTATTTCCCATGCTAACTTGCCCATCACTAGCAACCACAACATCTTTATTCTTTCTTACCAAAACAATCGTTGTCATAATAGTTAAATGGATATTATTTTTAATAGTTCAAGGGCCTTATTAGTTATGTTGATATAACTAAATAATGGGGATATACCTATAAAAAATTATGAAGCGAAAAGCCAATATCACAAGAAAAACAAAAGAAACATCTATCAAAGTAGATCTTAATATTGATGGCAAAGGTAAATATAAAATTGACACAGGAATTGGTTTTCTTAATCATATGTTGGAACAATTATCAAAGCACTCTTCAATGGATCTGAGCGTAAAAGCCAAAGGAGACACACACATTGATTTACACCATACTACTGAGGACACAGGTATTGCAATTGGAGAATGTTTAAAAAAAGCATCAAAAAATTTTATAGGTATAAAAAGATATGCACACGCCTTACTTCCAATGGATGAAACATTAACTAGAGTTGCAATAGATGTTTCAAACAGACCATATTTAATTTGGAATGTTAAATTGAAAGTAGAGAAATTGGGAGAGATGGACACAGAATTATTTAAAGAGTGGTTTCAAGCATTTGCACAATCAGCAGGTATTACTTTACATGTTGAAAATATTTACGGTGATAATAGTCACCACATAATAGAATCTTGTTATAAAGGACTAGCTAGGTCACTAAGGTCAGCGTTAGAATTAGATCCTAGAAATAAGAAAACTGTGCCATCTACAAAAGGTTCGTTATAAATAAAAGAATTAATGAAAGTCGCGATAGTCGATTATAATTCGGGGAATATAAGCTCCGTAATAAACTCCTTTAAGGAAGTTGCTAAAGATAAAGTAAGTATTGAAGTAACCTCAGATATAAAGAAAATTAAATCTAGTGACAAAGTAGTTTTGCCAGGACAAGGTTCGTTTAAGAGTTGTGTAGATGCTTTAAAAAAAATCAATGGTCTTACAGAAACACTTAACGAATTTGCAATTAAAAAAAAAAAACCACTCCTAGGTATTTGTGTTGGCTTACAAATGTTTGCTGATATCGGCTATGAAGAAACTGAAACAAAAGGATTTGGTTGGATTTCAGGCAAAGTCTCAAAAATAGATAATAAAAATGGAAAATTTAAACTTCCTCATATTGGTTGGAATGAAATAAATATACTGAAAGATAGTATAATTTTTAAAGGTATAGAAAAAAATTCACATATGTATTTTGTTCATAGCTATGAATTGATCCCTGAAGATAAAACTGTAATTTCAGCAACAACAGATTATTCATCAAATATTGTTTGTTCTATTGAAAAAGAAAACATCTTTGGAACTCAATTTCACCCAGAAAAGAGTGATAAGATGGGACTTAAAATAATTGATAATTTTATAAATTTATAAATGAAAATTTTTCCAGCAATAGACATTAAAGATAAAAAATGTGTGAGGTTAGTTAAAGGAAACTTTAATAATAAAACTGAATATGAAATATCTCCAATTGAACAAGCTGAAAAATATAAGAATCATGGCTTTAAAAATTTACATATTGTTGACTTAGATGGAGCCTTAACCGGGGAAACCATTAATATAGATATTATTCAAAATATAGTTAGTAAATATGACTTTAAAGTGCAGATAGGTGGTGGCATTAGAAATTTTGAAAGTATTAAAAAATACACTGATGTTGGGGCTGATAAAGTAATTTTAGGAAGTGCAGCAATTAAAAATAAAAATTTTTTAAAAGAAGCATGTGAAAAATTTCCAAACAAAATTGCTTTAGGCTTAGATGCCAAAGATGGATACTTGTCAGTATCTGGTTGGAAAGAAACATCTAATCAATTGGTATTGGATTACTTAAAAGAAATAAATGATTATGGTGTTAGTAGGCTAATTTATACTGATATAAATCAAGATGGTATGAAACAAGGTCCAAATTTTGATGAAACATTGAAAGTTGCCGAGATATCAAATTGTCCTGTGATTATATCAGGAGGAGTATCATCATTAAAGGATATTCAAAAAGCCGAAACTTTGGAAAATATTGAAGGCATTATCGTTGGTAAAGCTATCTATGATGGTGATATTATATTAGAGGAACTAGTAAGAGAAGATGCTTAAAAATAGAATAATTCCCTGTTTAGATGTTAAGAATGGTCGTGTTGTTAAGGGTATCAATTTTGTTGATCTTAAAGATGCTGGAGATCCTGTTGAGCAAGCTAAAATCTATAGCGATGGTGGAGCTGACGAAATTTGTTTTTTAGATATTACCGCTTCTAATGAAAATAGAAATATTATTTTTGATGTTGTAGAAAAAACTTCAAAGAAATGTTTTGTACCTTTAACTGTTGGCGGAGGAATTAGAAGTATAGAAGATATAAATAAATTACTTAATTGTGGTGCAGATAAAGTTTCAATTAATACAGCTGCAGTTGAAAATTCAAAAGTTGTTGTTGATAGTTCAAAAAAGTTTGGATCTCAATGTATTATTGTTGCAATTGATGCAAAAAGAACTGAAAATAGCTGGGAGGTATTTACTCATGGCGGAAGAAATAAAACTGGAATCGATGCAATAGAATTTGCAAAAAAAATGGAACAAAGTGGGGCAGGAGAGTTACTAGTTACATCTATGGATAAAGATGGCACAAAATCCGGATATGATATTGATTTAATGTTTAAAATATCTTCAAAAGTAAATATACCATTAATTGCTTCAGGGGGAGTTGGAAATTTGGATCATTTAGTAGACGGTATTAAGCTAGGAAATGCCAGTGCAGTTTTAGCAGCTTCTATATTCCATTTTGGAACATATACAATCAAAGAAGCTAAACAATATTTAAATTCTAAGAAAGTTCAGGTAAGATTATAAAATGTTGAAAGACTTAGAGGAATTAATTAATTTAATAAGGGAGAGAAAAAAAAATCCCAAAGAAAATTCATATACAAACAAGCTATTAAATAATAAAAAATTAAGTTTAGAAAAAGTTAACGAGGAAATTCAAGAACTAGTTGAGTCAATTGAGAAAAATTCAAATAAAATCCACGAAGCTGCAGATGTCATTTACCATCTTTTTGTTTACTTAGAAGCAAATCAAATTAAAATTGAAGATATAATTGAAGAATTAAACAAAAGAAAAAAGTGAAATTTTATGGGAAAGATAAAAATTATTTTTTTTATAATATTAGCCTTTGTTATTTATAAAGGGGTAGTAGCATTTAAGAATTTTGAGATCGGAGTTGGTGAAAGGGTTGCAATGCTTGAAGAAGAATCAGGCTTCACAAAAGAAGGGGAAGTAATAGGTCTTATTATGTACCTGGATGGTGAAATGCAGGAACATCTTTATGCTCCATCAAAATCAAAATGCCTAAAAATGAAAGAAATTGCAGAGGAAACTTCTTATGCGGATTATGAATGTACCGTTGTGTTGGCAGTGTTACAGGGAAATAAAATACTAAGTATTATTGAGGAGATTGAGGTCATCGAATGAAATATGATGATAACAATATATTTGCAAAAATTTTAAGAGGTGAAATTCCTTGTAAAAAAATTTATGAAGATGAATTCGTTTTGTCATTTCATGATATTAGTCCTCAAAAAAAAATTCATGCTCTAGTTATTCCAAAAGGACAGTATGTAGATTTAGATGACTTCTCATCAAATGCATCATCGGAGGAGATTGTTGGTTTATTGAAAGGGATTAATGTTGTGGCAAAAAAATTAGGTATATCAGTAGATACTGGCAAGGGTTATAGGGCGCTCACAAATATAAGCGAGCACGGTGGGCAAGAAGTGCCACATTTACATTTTCATTTATTTGGAGGTGAAAAAATTGGCAAGATGGTTTCATGATAGAAAGAGTTTCAAGAAATTATTTAGAGATAAAATCGCTGAGCGATTTAAATGAGGTCACAAAACCTTCTCATGAGTATTCTATTGAGCTAGTAAAGCCAACAGATTTTCAACTTAATAAATTTTTTTATAAACAAATAGGAAAAAAATATTATTGGAGGGATAGATTAGAGTGGTCTGATCAAACATGGATAGAATATGTTTCTAACAAAAAATTATCTACATATATTTTAAAAGAAAAAGAAGAAATCGTCGGATATGTTGAACTAATTATTCATAGCTCTGAGAAAGAGGCTGAAATTGCATATTTTGGTATTTTAGAAAACTATTTTGGAAAAAAACTAGGTGGCTATCTTTTAAGTCAAGCAATTAAAAAATCCTTTGAACAAAATGTAAAACGTGTTTGGCTTCACACATGTTCTTTAGATCATAAAAATGCTCTACAGAATTATATATCAAGAGGAATGGCAATTTTCAAATCAGAAATATTAAAAACAAAGATTGCCTAATTTATTTTTCTTTTTGGAATTTTAAAAATTTTTCTATTGATTTCTTGGTTTGTTTTTATCTTAGATATAAATGTTATAGCTAAATTTTGATAAATATCTTCCGTTTGCCACCCAATCAAATTATAGTTTTTACTATTAAAATAAATGTTAATTTTATTATTTTGATTAATTATTGTAAAATTATAGTATTTATTCTCAATATTCCTAAAATCGAGATCTTCAATTTTATTAATTAAAAAATTTTTATCTAGTATTAATTCTAAAGGTGTTTTGTTGAGTGGATAGAGATAATAACTGCTTTTATTTTTATTTGTTATTACTAAAATTTTTCCATTGGACACCATAATTTTTTGTTTTTTATTGTCATATTTGCAAAAAATTTTTTTGGGATACTCAATTGTACACTCTCCCACTTCAAGAAAATCATTTATTCTTTGCTCAAAATTAAAAGTAATATTTTTAGTATTTTTTAAATTTAAAATAATTTTTTCCTTGATTGACGCTTTAAGTGGTTTAATAAAAAAAACAAAAATTAATAAAAAAATAGATATTTTTTTCGTCATAAAACATCTCTTTTTCCAACATGGTTTGCTTTACTTACAACACCTTCAGCCTCCATCATATCTATTATTCTAGCTGCACGATTATAACCAATTTGAAGTTTTCTTTGTAAAAAAGATGTTGATGCTTTTCTCTCTGATTTTACTATTTCTAAAGCCGAATTATAAAGTTCATCTTTTTCAGAACTATTTGATAAATTTTCGGCATCTTCTTTCTCGTCAACAAAATTCAATATTTCATCTATATAATCTGGTTCTTCTTGTAATCTTAAATGATTATTAACCTTTTCTATTTCGTTTTCTGATACAAATGGAGCATGGATTCTTACCATTCTATTTGCAGCAGACATGAAAAGCATATCGCCTTTCCCAAGTAATTGTTCAGCACCTTGTTCACCTAAAATAGTTCTTGAGTCAATTTTTGAAGTTACTTGAAATGAAATTCTCGTAGGGAAATTTGCTTTTATAGTACCTGTAATTACATCAACGCTTGGTCTTTGCGTTGCCATAATTATATGGATCCCAGCAGCTCTTGCCATTTGTGATAATTTTTGAATGTAATTTTCTATTTCTTTCCCAGCCACTAACATTAAATCAGACATTTCATCAACAATAACTACAATGTATGGCATCGGAAGTTTATGTTTAGAGTTGTAACCATCAATATTTCTCACTCCTTCTCTTGTCATAAGCCTGTATCTACTTTCCATCTCTTTAACAACCCAACCTAAAACTGAGGCGGCTTTTTTTGCTTCTGTTATAACTGGACATAGTAAATGAGGAATGCCCTCGTAGGTAGACAATTCTAACATTTTAGGATCAATTAAAATAAATTTACATTTTTCTGGAGAATGCCGATAAAGCAAAGAAAGAATAATAGTATTAATGCAGACAGATTTACCCGAACCAGTAGTACCAGCAATTAGTAAATGAGGCATAGATGTAAGATCTCCAATTATAGGTACTCCAGAAATATTTTTACCTAATGCAATTGGCAACTTAACTTCTTTTTTAAAAAAACTATTATCAGATAAAATCTCGCTTAAATAAACATTTTCACGGGAAGGATTTGGAATTTCAATTCCAATTGTATTTCTTCCAGGCATTGTAGATATTCTAGCTGATTCCGAGCTAGTATTTCTAGCTATGTCATCGGATAAATTTATTATTTTAGATACTTTTACTCCAGCCGCAGGTTCAAACTCATTTAATGTAACAACTGGACCACTACTTATTTTTTTTATTTTTCCCTCAACACCAAAATCAAGTAAAATTTTTTCTAAGAAATTAGAATCAAGACCAGTAGGATTTACATCTTTATTTTTGTCTTTTTTTGATGGTACTTTTAATAAATCTACAGATGGTAAAACAAATTTATTTTTTTTAATAATATTTTCATTTTTAGTTTCTGAAAAAGAAAAATTTTCTTGCTTGGGGTTTTTTATTTCGTTTGCAACTTTGAAATTTGTTTCTTTTATTTCTTCCTCGTATGCTTGGTCACTATTTTTTTTTCTAAATATAATTTTAAATAAATTATTAATAAATGATTTAAAACTTCTTGGTTTAAAGTTTATACTAAGTAAAAAAAGAAACAAAATGATTATTAAAAATAAGTAATAATAAATATTATGATTCAAATTAATATTTGAAAATAAATAACCTTCACTTAAAAACTTTCCTAAGAAACCCCCATTTCCATTGATAGACAACCAAAAGGAGTGTTTAAAAAAAGTCGTGAAAAATAATGATCCAATTAAAGAATATAAAACAACGAAAAATAAGTTTTCTAATAGTATGATTGTTTTCTTACTTCTAAAAACATTGATTCCGGTAACAAAAATCGTTAACGGAACAAGAATTGAAATTAGGCCAATAGATTGAAAAAAAATATCTGATACAAAACTTCCTTTCAAACCTAACAAGTTTTTAATTTCTTTGTTGTTAGTGAATATGAAATTAGGATCTTCTGGAGAATAACTTATAAGTGCCGCTAGTAGTAATAAACCTAAAATGGCAGTAGATAACCCCAATAATTCAATTAATTTATTAATAACAAATTCAAAGCTTTTTTTAACAATTTTTTTTATTTCCATAAAATGAATCAAATTTATCACTTTGTATCATTTAATATTTATTGTTAAAATTAAATTTTAAATATGAAAGTATGTTTAATAGGTAATAACTTAACAGCCCTATCCTTAGGAAAAAACTTAGTTAATAAGAAAATCGAAGTTTCAAACTACGTAATAACAAATAAAATAAGGACAAAAACAAGCACTATTGGAATAACAAAAGATAATTTAGATTTTTTTAATAAGGAAATAATAAATCTAAAAAAAAAAATGACGTGGGATATTGATAAAATAGATATTTTTTACGAAAAATATAAATATCAAAAAATTTTAAACTTTAAAAACTCTAAGTCTAAATTATTTTCCATATTTGAAAATAACCAAGTCTTCAAATGCTTAGAAAAAAGTTTAAAAAAAAATAAATATTTTAAAAGAATTTATATTAAAAATGATAAATTTCTTAAAAAGAGTTTAAGTAAAAATTTTGATATAATTATTAATTGTGATGTAAACAACTTTATTACTAGAGAGTTCTTTTATAAAAAAATAAATAAAAACTATAATAGCAAAGCGTTTACATGTATCATTGAACATAAAAACATCAAAAATAGAACAGCGTCGCAAATTTTCACAAAATTTGGTCCAATAGCCTTTTTGCCTTTATCAAATATTAAAACTTCAATAGTTTTTTCAGTAAGTTTTAGTAATAGAAAATTTGATAATCAAAAAATATTTGATTTAATCAGGTTTTATAATAACAAATATGAAATACTAAAATTTAGTAATTTAGAAAAATTTAATTTATCTTTTTCACAATCGAGAAACTATTTTTATAAAAATATTCTTGCTTTCGGCGATGTTATTCATAGAGTTCATCCACTTGCAGGTCAAGGTTTCAACATTACTATAAGAGATATAAAAATTTTATCAGAAATCATTCAAAAAAGATTAGAGTTAGGACTTCCTGTTGATACTTCAGTTTTAAAGGAGTTCGAAAAAAAAACAAAACATTTTAATTATATATTCTCATCAGCAATAGATGTAGTTCACGAAATTTTTAAATTTGATAATAAAATTGGTATTAACATCTCAAAAGAAATTTTTAAATTTATAAATAATAACAAAAAATTTAACCAATTTTTTATTAAATATGCGAATAGAGGTATAGTTTTATAATCTTATTGAATGGTATTATTATCAAAATTATCAAAACTATAGGTTTTAAGAATTTCTTCTAATTTTTCTTTTCTAAGACTTAGATTTTTTGTCTCCAATAAAGTTTGTTTTTCTTCTAAGGAAAAAGGTGATGCCATAGCTAGCGCATTTATTGTCTGTTCCAAACTTTGTTTTTCAAGATCGTTCCAATTAATTAAATAACCTTTTTTTTCAAATAAATTTTTAAGATCTTTAAATATCAATTTCAAATCTGAAAATTTAATTTCTTCGTTATTTTTTTTAACATCATTTTGATAATCGTTAAAACTTACTTCGCATTCACGATACTTTTTTTCATTTTGAATTTCTCTTAAAATTTTAAACCTAGTTAAACCATTTAGAACTATTAAATATCTTCCATCATCTGTTTCATTAAAACTTATTATTTTTCCTAAACATCCAACGTTAAAAAGTTCATCAAATGAATTATTTAATTTTTTTCTTGGTTGTACCATGCCAATTAATCTTGAACTTTTCATACTATCGTTGATCATTTGTATATACCTAGGTTCAAAGATGTTTAATGGAACATTAGTACTTGGGAAAAATATGAAATTAGACAAGGGAAAAACAGGAATTCTGTTCGGAAATTTTTCTTTTTTATTCATATTTTTTTTTTTAAATTATACTAATATTTTTTAAATTTAATAATTTAATTTATTAAAATAAGCAAAATTAATGAAAAAAAGTCATAAATTCCATTCAATCAGTGAAATGATAAATCAAGGAATAAATAAAGCTGAGAAGGGAAATTTTGACGAAGCTGAAAAAATATTTTTAAATATTATAAATTTAGATGAAAATTGTTTGATTGCATATTTTAATTTATTTTCAATAAATGAAACATATTTTGATGAAAAAAAATTCAATAAAATTAAAAATATTTCAAATAACACTAATTTAGGTGATTATGAAAAAAGTCTAGCAAATTATCTAATATCATTATTTGAGAGAAAAAACAAAAATTTTAAAAATGAAATTTATTATTTAGATAAAGCCTATTCCTATTCCTATAAATCGAAATTGAATATTAATGAGCAGTCAGATAATTTTTTTAGAAAGACTATTCCAAATCTATTTAATAAAAAAAAATATATTGTTAACAAAGAAATTCAAAAAAAATTTAAAATTTTTAATCCTATATTTATAGTTGGTTTGCCAAGAACAGGTTCTACATTAATAGAAGCTATTTTATCATCAAATAAATTAAGAATTCCCAGTTGTGGCGAAAGCTCTATTATTAATTCTACAATTGTCAAGATGACGAGAAAAAATTTTGATTTAAGTAATTCTAGACTACATATTGATTATGACTCTTTTTCAAATACTATTTATGATAAATACAAAAAATTAGACTTATTAATCGATAAAAAAAATTTTTTCTTTATAGATAAATCGCTAGAGAATTTTTTTTATATAGATTTAATTTTGGATTTATTTCCAAATGCAAAATTTATTAATTCAAAAGAAATTTATTTCATACAAGTATTTCAATTTATCAAAAATTTCTAGTTCATTTAGGCTGGTCTTTTTCTTATAAAAAAATATTAGATTACATCGATAATTACTTGAAAGTTATCAAATTTTTTAAAAATAAATATCCGAAAAGAATATATGATTTAGACTTAGAAAAGTTAATAGAAAATCATGAGAAAATATCAAAAGATGTATTTGATTTTTGTAAAATTAGCTGGGAACCAGATGTATTAAAATTTTACAAAAGAAAGGATCTTTATTCAAAAACTGCAAGCACAAAGCAGGTAAGAAAAAAAATCTATAACTATGAAAAAGATAAATTTTTATCATATAATGACTTAGGCAATAAATTCTCGAGTGAATTTAATTGGTTAAAAGAATATTTCTAAAATAGCTTGCATAAAAAAAACCTGTATTTATAATAAGCCCATAAATAAGCGGGCATAGCTCAGTGGTAGAGCGTCTCGTTGCCAACGAGAAGGTCGAGGGTTCGACCCCCTTTGCCCGCTCCATGGAGTAAATATATGAGTGATTTATCTGAAAAAAAATGTGTTCCATGTGAAGGTGGAATACCTTCATTTGATCTTACAGAAATACATAAATATTTAAAAAAGGTAGATGGATGGGATGTAAAACAAGATGAGTCAAATAACTTTTACTTGATTAAAGAGTTTAAATTTGAAAATTTTATAAAAAGTCAGAGCTTTATTAATAAAGTTGGAGAAATTGCAGAAAATGAAGGACACCATCCTGACATTTGGTTTGGTTGGGGTTACGCAAAAATTAAAATTTTTACTCATGCTATTAAAGGTTTAGCAGAAAGTGATTTCATACTCGCAGCTAAGATTGATAAAATATCCTAGTGCCTAAAGTGTCTAGTTTTTGAAAAAATTAAAATAGTTCCAGTTTTGTCTGCATATTTTATTATTTCTTTATCTCTAATTGAGCCTGATGGCTGAATTATTGCTGATACTCCTGAACTTATTAGGGTTTCTATACCATCTACAAATGGAAAAAACGCATCTGATGCTGCAATTATTTCATTATTTTCCTCAAAATTTTGAAATTTTTTCATTTTATTAACTGCAATTTTGCAACTATCTAATCTACTTGGTTGTCCTGATCCAATACCAATCGTAGATCCATTATTAACGAGGACAATAGCATTTGATTTTACATATCTACAAACATTAAAAGCAAACAATAAATTGTTAAAGGTTTTTCTACTAGGTTTTTTTCTTGAAACAATTTTAAAATTATTCGTTGAAAATTTTTTATTATCTGCAGTTTGCATCATTAAAGTATTAAAATTTAAAATTATATTTTGAATATCTTCTAATTTGATATTTTTAGAATCAATTATTCTTAAATTTTTATTTTTTTTTAAAATTTTAAGAGCATCATTATCTATACCGTTACCTATTACTACTTCTAAAAATATCTTATTAAGTTGTATAGCTATTTTTTTACTTATTTTAAAGTTACAAGAAACTATACCACCAAATGCACTTATAGGATCGCATTTTAAAGCCAACTTATAACTTTCAACTTTATCTTTGTTAATTGACACGCCACATGGATTAGTGTGTTTTACAATAACAGTTCCTCTATTTTTAGGTAAAGATTTAGAAATTATAAGTGCAGAAAAAATATCATTGTAATTATTGTAACTTAGTTGTTTACCGTTTAATTGCTTTAACTTTATTTCATTTTTAGTTGAGTAAATAGCAGCGTGTTGATGAGGATTCTCTCCATATCTTAAATTATGCAAAAGTTTTCCATATATTAATTTTTTTTTTGGAAATTTATTTTTTGTTAAAGTATTAAAATAATTTGATATTAAAGAATCGTAATAAGCAGTTTCAGTAAAAGCTTCCTCGGACATTTTTTGTCTAAATAATAAAGACGTACCTCCGGCGTTTTTATTTAATTCATTTATTAATTTTGGATACTGTTCAACTTTTGTAATTACCGTTACAAAATTATAGTTCTTTGCAGCCGCTCTAACTAATGTGGGACCTCCTATGTCTATATTTTCTAAAATTTTAGAATGATTATTTGAATTATTTAATATATTCTCGAATGGATAAAAATTTACAATTACTAAATCAATCTCCTCAAAATTGTTTTTTAACAAATGTTTTTTATGTAATTTGTTATTTCTTTTGCTTAAAATACCTGCATGAATTTTTGGATGTAATGTTTTAACTCTTCCATTTAAAATTTCTGAAAAATTTGTGTAATCTGAAACTTCAATACATTTATATTTTAGTTTTCTTATTTCTTTAAAGGTTCCCCCAGAACTTACGATTTCTATATTATTTTTATCAAGAATTTTCAAAATTGATTTTAAATTTTTTTTATCTGATAGAGAAATTATTGCCCTTTTAATTTTTTTCATGAAATTTTATTTAACTCCCATTTTATATTCTGATTTTGATTTTTAGTCATGCCAGAAATAAAAATATTTTGGTTTTCCGAGTAAGACCCTTTTTTTCCAAAATATAGACCAGTTTCTAAATTTATCTCATAATTATCACATGAAAATTTCCAACCCTCTTTGTCAACTTCTATTAATATTGATTTATTATCTTGTGTTTTCATAATTTTTGCAGAGGGATATAAATGAAAACGTATTTCAAAGTTTTTATCCTTATAATGTTTCTTATTTATCAAAAAATCTGATCCAATAAATTTATTTTGTTCAGGAAAAAACTCAATTTTTCTTTCATGAATAATTCCATATTTTTTAAGATATCCATTGTGAGAAGCAATTACGTTCCAATAGTTTTTTTCAAATACTGAGGATTTATTTATAATTTTTAATCCTTGTTCTATTTTTGAACTTTTATTTCCAATTTTTCTCAATTTACATGAAGAACTGTTTTCAATAATTATGGTGCTATGAGTTGCGGTAGTTTTTGATAATTCATTTAACTTATGTTTATAATTTTTGAAATATCCACAATTTGTAATTATTTTATTACCGCTTGAAATAATTTCAAATGATAAAGCACCAGATTGATAATCTTTAGAAAATTTTTTTTCAGGGCTTGAACCTACATCCATTGCTAAAGTAATTTTCTTATTTTTTTGTATTAAATAACCACCTATTTCATGATTGCTGTTTTTAAATTTGTAACCAAATTTAGATAGATAATTATCAAAATCACTATTATCTGACTCATAGTTTCCATTAAAAAGTATACTTTTTTCTAAGTTTTGACAGACAAGTGAATAAGCATTACCAAAGTTATAAATTGTTTCATCAATATATTCAGGAATCTCATTCTGAGAATCTTTAATCCATTCTCTTATTAAAACAAAATACTTATAATAAAAACAAAGTTGCCTTATACTTCTTGATTTAGGAAAGCCTTGAGTATCTAATGAATATTTAGCAATTTTTTTTAAAAAATTTAAGCCAAATTCTAAATATTTTGATTTATCCTGATAGGACAAACCTACAAGTATGATAGCTGAACAACCGATTAGTTTATTATCAAAGTTTTCAGATCTATTTACTTCATTTATTAAATGATTAGTTTGCTTTAGAATAATTTCATTAAACTTTTTTTTATAAGTTTCGTTACTATCTTCATAGGTTAATTTTGAATTTGATATCCATGCAATTATCCTTTTTGATAGTGTATCAATTTCCCAGTTTTTTATATTGTACTTATTATAAGAATTGATCCAGTTAAGCACTATAGTCTGTGTAATTGCTTGTGATGATTTTAGATCAAGGGTAAATAACCAAAAAAAATTATGTAGTTTTTTGTAGTCTTTTTCCTTAATACTTTTATTTTCCCAAATAGAACTTAACGAAAAATCTTCAATTTTATTTTTCTTTTTTTTATATTTAATTAAACAATCAATTAAATTTGGGTTTGGTTTATATTCTAAGCTTCTGTGTTCAATTTTAGAAATTTTTTTATTATAGACAATTGAATTTAAATATATATTTCTACTTTTATTAGTAATGAAAAAAAAAAATTGATTTAAATAGTTAATCGAATTTTTTAAAATCATTTTGTTCTAATTTATTTTTAAATCATAAATATTTTTTTTAATATTACCATTATTACTCTTAAATATTGTTGTTCCCGAAACAAGTATATTTGCTCCAGCATCTATCACTTGTTTACAATTTTCAAAGTTTATTCCACCGTCTACTTCTATATCAAAATTTAAATTATTTTTTTCTTTAATTGTTTTTAACTTTTTAATTTTTTCCAGCACTTCTGGTATAAACTTCTGTCCTCCAAACCCTGGATATACACTCATTACTAGCACCAAATCAATTTCTGATAAGAAATCTTCAACTATATCTATCTTAGTATTTGGATTTAATGATATTCCAACTTTTTTATTTAAACTTTTTATTAGATTAATAGAATCCTTTAAATTTTCAGTAGCCTCTGGATGTATAGTTATAATATTTGCTCCAGACTCTGCAAAATCCTTAATATATTTATGTACTGGTGATATCATTAAATGAACATCAAAAATTAAATCAGTGTGTTTTCGTAAACTTTTAATTACAGGTGGACCAATAGTTAAATTAGGTACAAAATGACCATCCATAACGTCCACGTGTATCATGTCAGCTCCTCCTTCCTCTAATCTTTTAATTTCATTACCTAATTGACTAAAGTCAGCTGATAATATTGATGGTGAAATTTTTATTTTTTTCATTGATAATTAATTTAACTAGTATCAATTTTAGTTTTTAATTTGAATTAGTTTTTACCAAAAATTTGGTAAATTTGTGCCGCTATTTCGCTTTCTAAAGGAAAAGATAGCATTCCCATGACAGAATAACCCAATAAATATGGGAATAAGTAAAATCTAAACATAAAAAAAAACCAAGCTACATAAAGTGGGACAATGGGTCTTACTATAAAAGAAGGTGTTATTGGTTTGAATAAATTTATTACTGGATCAGTAAACTTTACGAAAACTTTCATAAAAAAGAACTCTGAATTTTCTCTTTGGAAGATATTCATCGCTACTCTTCCAATTAGTGTCCACATTATCATTCCCATTACATAATCAATTAAATACACAAGAGGATGAAAATTTGCAGACATGAATTTTAGAAACTAATAAAAGGGGCGATTAAATCGCCCCTTAAATTTTAATTATTTAGTGTTGTTTGCCGAGTACCGATTTACCGCTAGGTATACGTACTTCGTCAACCATTCTTTGAGTAGCTGCATCTGGTGCTTTAGTTATTAAACTAACAATAACCATTGATACTAAACTAACTAATGATCCAACTATTCCGAATGTAAGCTGAGTTACACCCCAGAATCCAGCTCCGCCATTTCGTACCCAAACTAGATACGCTGTACCAGCGGCTAGACCTAGAAGCATTCCTGCAACAGCTCCTGGTGCATTTGCTCTCTTCCACCATACTCCAAGTACAAGTGGGAAGAACAATCCTGACATCGCAAAGTCAAAAGCCCATATAACTGAACCTAAGATTCCTTGAATCTCAAGAGCAGCAATAGATGCTCCAGCAAAACCAATTAAGAATAATAATACCCTTGCAACAATCAGTCTTTTTGCTGTTTCCGCTTTAGGATTGATGATCTTGTAGTAAATGTCATGAGACAGTGCGTTTGAAATCGCAAGAACTAACCCGTCTGCAGTTGACATGGCAGCAGCCATACCTCCAGCAGCAACTAGTCCTGAAATTACATAAGGCAATCCAGCAATCTCTGGAGTAGCTAATACTACAGCTTTACCACCCATGAAAAACTCGTTTAACTCAAGTGTTCCATTTCCGTTAAAGTCGCTTACAAACATTAAGTTAGCTTGGTTCCAGTTTTGGTACCAGTCTAATGCCTGTACATCAGAAATTGATTTACCGATAATTCCAGTTGAAAGGTTTGGATCCATCAATGATAGTTTTGATAATGTAGCTAACATTGGTGCTGAAGAATAAAGTAGGAATATAAAGAATAATGACCAACCTACTGATCTTCTAGCAGTTTTTACACTAGGAGTAGTAAAATATCTCATCATTACGTGTGGCAATGAAGCTGTTCCAGCCATCATACAAACCGCTAATGAAATAAATTTCCAAGGTGTAGTGTTAACTTCAGAATGTGCTTTAGTTATACCAGCTAAGCCTTTTGGCACTGTAGCTAAATCAGCTGCAGAATTTTTAACTGTACCTAAACCAAATTGACTTTCTAGTTCAGCAATTCTAGCTACTTCATCAGCTAGCATAAAGTGTGGAAAGAAACCGGCACCCATTTTATTGCTTATCCAGAATACAGGTATCAAGTATGCTATGATCAGCACGATATATTGCGCAACTTGCGTCCAAGTAACTGCTCTCATACCGCCAAGCATAGAACACATCAAGATACTCGCTAAACCTACATAAACTGCAATTCCAAATGGAATATCTAATGCTACAGAAGCAATTGTTCCTGTTGCATTGATTTGTGCTGTTACGTAAGTGAACGAAGCAACTGTTAAAACTATAACTGCGGATAATCTAGCTAAATTTCCACCGTATCTAGTACCAATAAAGTCTGGCACTGTATAACATCCAAACTTTCTTAAGTATGGAGCTAAAAGCGATGCAACTAGTACATATCCACCTGTCCATCCTACTAACAGAGCCATATAACCGTAACCCTTGAAGTAAATACCTCCTGCCATTGCAACGAATGAAGCACCAGACATCCAGTCTGCTGCAGTTGCCATTCCATTAAAAACAGTTGGAACTTGCCTTCCGGCTACGTAATACGCATCTGTTTGCATAGTTCGAGATAACCAACCAATCAAAGCATAAATTAAAACAGTAAACGCAACGAAGAAAATACCTATTAACTTCGCAGACATACCTGCTTGTTCAGCTATTGCCATTAAGATTATGAATACTAAGAATCCCCCAGTATAAATTCCATAAACTTTTGGCAGGTTATCTATAAATTTTCCTTTAATCATATTTAGCTACCCTCTCTTTCAGTATAACCAAATTCTTCATCAATTTTTTCTTGTCTATTTGCAAACCAAAAAATTAGTATTACGAAAATTCCAAGAGACCCTTGACATGTCATATAATATGACAATGGATATCCAAACGGTCTAAAATTTGATGCTTCCATTTCGGCTCCGAAGAAAAAGATGCCAATTGAGAATACAAACCAGATCGCCAAAGTAATAAATAGGTGATTTCTAGTTTTTTCCCAATGTTGTGCTTGTTTTGACATTTTTAATCCTCCCTATAGGTTAAAAGACGTGAGCATACTTATAAAAATTAATATTGAAACCCTTAAAATCCTAGTATTTAGTTAGTATTATTAAATATAAAACAACCTGAGCTAGAAAATGGCGTTAAAGTATAGATTTAATCTAAAGGATATAAAGTTAGAGGACTTTAAAGTTTATCTACTCGCATTATTCAAAGCATTTATTCCGAAGAAAAAAATTAAGAATATAAATGACCTTAAAGAATTTATTCAAAAAAAATCTGCATGGGTATCGCAAGTAACTTTGTATGGATATTTAAAAACAAGAATGGGCACAAGATATGTTTTACACTTTGATAACGAAGTACTATTAGAATCAATAAATAAAGCTAAGTGGAATATTTATTCAGTCGCATTACAAGATCTCACTTTTTTTGCTTTTTCATATTTGAATACTTTTTTTAACTATCAAGAAATTGATAATGCAAAAAAGATTTATGAGTCAATATTAGATGATGAAATTACTAATGGGATGCCAAGCGATGTAATAGAAAAAGGAAAAAAAGATTTTGAAGAACGTTTACAAAAAATAAATTGGAAAAATCATTTCAAATCTTTACCTTTTAATGATAGTGCCTTGTCTTTATATGAATGGGCGCCTATCGCTGAAGAATTAAAAGTTTTAGATAGAAAAATAGTTTTAAATTCAATGATTCTGAAATGGGACAATATAAAAGAAGAATTTATTAAACTAATTAAATTTTAAATATTTTTTCTATTAGTAACTAAACTTTCAACTACTGTAGGATCTGCTAATGTGGTAGTATCTCCTAGTTCATTATGTTCATTTGCTGCAATTTTTCTTAAAATTCTTCTCATAATTTTTCCGGATCTTGTTTTTGGAAGACCGGGAGAAAAGTGTATCAGGTCAGGAGTTGCTATAGGTCCGATTTGCTTTCTTACCCACAATTTTAATTCTCTCTCAAGATCTAAGTTTTCTTTTTCATTAGCATTTAAAGTCACATAACAGTATAAGCCGTTCCCTTTTATATCGTGTGGATAACCAACTACAGCAGCCTCTGCTACTTTAGGGTGAGCAACAAATGCACTTTCTATTTCGGCGGTACCTAAATTATGTCCCGAAACGATAATTACATCATCAACTCTGCCCGTAATCCAATAGTATCCATCTTTATCTCTTCGACATCCATCACCAGTAAAATATTTTCCATCAAATTGAGAAAAATAAGTATCTATAAATCTTTGATGATCTCCATAAACAGTTCTCATTTGTCCTGGCCATGATTGAGCAATACAAAGTCTACCTTGACACTCACCTTTAAGTGTTTCACCTTTTTCGTTAACTATCACCGGCTTAATTCCATAAAATGGTTTAGTTGCAGACCCTGGTTTAAGATTGATTGCTCCTGTTTGTGGACTTATTAAAATTCCACCAGTCTCTGTTTGCCACCACGTATCAACAATAGGGCATTTTGAATTTCCAACAGTTTTGAAGTACCACATCCATGCTTCTGGATTTATTGGCTCACCCACGGTTCCTAGTAATTTAAGAGACTTTCTAGATGTTTTTTTAATTGGAGCGCTTCCTTCTCTCATGAGAGCTCTTATTGCAGTTGGAGCAGTGTAAAAAATATTTACTTTATATTTATCAACGATTTGCCACCATCTTGAACTATCTGGATATGTAGGTACTCCCTCAAACATTATCGTTGTTGCCCCATTGGAAAGAGGCCCATAGATAATATAGCTGTGGCCAGTTATCCAACCAATATCTGCTGTACACCAATAAATATCTTTTGGTTTATAATTAAAAATATATTGATGAGTCATTGAGGCATAAACCATATATCCCCCAGTTGTATGCAGAACTCCTTTAGGCTTTCCTGTTGAGCCCGAAGTATAAAGTATGAATAAAGGATCTTCTGCACTCATTTCTTCTGGTTCACAATGAGTTGAAACATTTTTTATCATATCATTATACCAAACATCTCTTTCACTATTCCAATTAATGTAGTTACCGGTCCTTTTTACTACGATACATTTTTTTATATCCCTACATTTAGATAATGCTTGGTCAGTGATATCTTTCAATGATATAAGTTTTCCTCCTCTTATTCCTTCATCGGCGGTTATTACATAATCTGACTCACAATCATCAATTCTCCCAGCTATGGAGTCTGGAGAAAAGCCCCCAAATATAATTGAGTGAATAGCACCTATTCTTGCACATGCTAGCATTGTATAGGCTAGCTCAGGTATCATTGTTAAGTAGATGGTAACTCTATCACCTTTTTTAACTCCTAATTGTTTAAGTCCATTTGCTACTCTTGAAACTTCTTTATGTAATTGTTTATAACTAATTTTTTTGGTTTCTTTTGGATCATCTCCGACCCATATTATAGCAGTTTTATCTTTTTTATCTTTTAAATGTCTATCAATACAGTTTTCAGATGCATTAAGAGTCCCGTCTTCGTACCATTTTATATAGACTTCATCTTTGCTGTATTTTACATTTTTAATTTTTTTATAAGGTTTAATCCAAGTTATCCTTTTTCCTTCTTTATTCCAAAACTCATCGTTATTTTTTAAAGATTTTTTATATTTTTTTTCGTAGCCTGATTTGTTTATTAAAGCTTTTTTAATCCACTCTTTTTTAGTTTTAATAATTAAATCGCTTTCAACATCTTTTTTCTTTAAACTAACTTTTTTAGGTTTTTTTGAAACTCTTTTTTTAAATTTTGTTTTTTTCTTAGATCTTTTTGCCATATTTTTTTTGTTCAAATATTACCCATCTTATTTAAAATTTTCCAGCTTTTAGAGTCAATTTCCATTACTGATAATCTGCTCTGTTTTACAAGAGATAAATGTGTAAGATCGTCATTTTTTTTGATATTTTCTAGTGTGACTGGTTTTTTTAATAGACTTTTAAATTTAACTTTAATCGCAACAAATTTTTTTTTTTGATCTGACGGGTCAATAAACCATTCTTTAATGACTTCAACAATACCAACTATCTCTTTACCAATATTTGAATGATAAAAAAAACATAAATCTCCGATCTTCATTTTTTTTAAATTGTTAGCAGCCTGATAATTTCTAACACCATCCCATACAGTACCTTTTTTACCATCCTTTTTTTGTTGATATATAGACCAAACGTCTGGTTCAGATTTTAATAGCCAATAGGTTTTTTTTCTCACTAAATATGTTTTATCATCATTGAATATAAATATATATTATAAAGTGATGAATTCTAAATTTAATGAAGCTTTAACTTTGTTTAAAAAGGGTGAGTTTTTACAATCAAAAAATCTTTGTTTAGAAGTTTTAAAAGAAGAGCCAAATAATTTTAGACCTTTTCATATCTTGGCTTTAATTTATTTTAAAGAAAAAGACTTTATAAAATCAAGAGAAAACATTGAAGAAGCTATTAAGATAAAAAAAGACTCTTTTGAGCTTTATAATCTTTTTGCTTTTATACTTTTTAATCTTAAAAAATTTGACTTAGCTATAAAAAATTGGGATCAAACAATAAAATTAAATCCCGATTTTGCTGAAGCGTATAATAATAAGGGAAATATATTATTTATGCAGAATAAATTTCAAGATGCATTAGTTAATTATGATAAATCAATTGAAATTAAAAAAGATTTTGCAGATGCTTTTAACAATAGAGGCAATGTTTTAAGAAAATTAAATAAAAAAAAAGATTCTATTGAAAGCTATAAAGAAGCTATAAAAATAAAGCCAAACTTTGCCCAAGCCTATAAAAATTTAGGAAGTATTTTTAAAGAAATAAATGTTATAAATGACTCAATAAAAAACTACGAAGAAGCAATTAAAATTGATCCCTTATATTTAGATGCTTTGGTAGACTTAGGCAATATACTGCAAGAAAAAGGTGAGATTGTTGCAGCTTTAAATCATTTTATAAAAGTTCTCAAAATAAAATATAATTTTAAAAATTTGTTGGGTTTTTTTGCCCATGTTAAACTAAAAATTTGTCAATGGGAAGAAATTGATAAAATATTAGAGGATATTGAAAAAAAAGTTGCAGAAAAAAAACAGATTACACAGCCCTGGGTTTTTCTTACATATAATGACTCTCCTAAACTACAAAAAATTACCTCCGAAGTTTGGGCAAATAAAGGAACTGGTTCTTTAAAAGTTAATCCTTACAAATTTGAAACTACACAAAAAAACAAAAAAATTAAAATTGGTTATTTTTCTTGTGATTTTCATAATCATGCAACAAGTTTATTAATGGCAAATTTATTCGAATTACATGATAGATCAAAATTTGAAATTATAGGATTTAATATAGGTAGAAAAATAGAAGATGATATGTATAAAAGAGTAAATTCAGCTTTTGATAAATTTTTTAATTTAGAAGATAAATCAGACTCAGAAATTAGAAACTTTTCTAGAACTCAAAATATTAATATTGCAGTAGATTTAAAAGGCTACACAAAAAATAATAGATTTGAAATTTTTAAAGAAAGATGTGCGCCAATTCAAATAAATTATTTAGGCTATCCGGGAACTTTGGGCTCAGATTGTATGGATTATATTATTGCGGATAAAATATTAATTCCTAAAGAAAGTCAAAAGTACTATTCAGAAAAAATAATATATCTACCAGATAGTTTTCAGGTAAATGATTCAATAAAAACTATGACAAAAGAATTTTCTAGAGAAGAATTAGGTTTACCAAAAGATAAATTTATTTTTTGTTCTTTTAATGCAACTTTTAAAATTTTACCCAAAACATTTGATGTGTGGATGAATATGTTAAAAAAAGTTGAAAATAGCGTTCTTTGGTTACTGATTGATACTGAAGAAGCAAAAAAAAATCTTATTTTAGAGGCTAAAAAAAGAGGGATAAGCGATGAAAGAATTATATTTGCTAAGCGTCTGCCTTTTGATGAACATATTTCTAGACTTAGATTGGGAGATCTTTTTGTAGACACTTTTCCTTGCACTGGACATACAACTTGTAGTGATGCACTGAGGGCCGGTTTACCTGTTATAACTCTCCAAGGAAATTCTTTTGCAGGTAGAGTTTCATCTAGCCTATTGCATGTATTAGATCTAAAAGAACTAATTACTACGAATATTGAACAGTATGAAAATTTAGCAATAGAATTAGCTTCAAATAAAATCCACATGCAAAGTATTAGGTCAAGATTAAATGAAAATTTAAAAATAAAACCACTATTTGATTGTAAAAAATTTACAACCAATCTTGAAAAGGCATATTTAGAAGTTCACAGATTATATTATCAGAATAATAAGGTAGACAATATTGAAGTTTAGTTATTAATACTAACTTATAATCTGACGCCCGAACCTTTTAAAAAAACCGCACTTTCATCTAGAGCCCATCTAGGTTTGGCTGGATAATCTAATTTATTAAATTGTTTTTTTTTAAATTTTTCTAAACCAACCATAGCTATCATAGCAGCATTATCACCACAAAATTCACTTGGAGTAAAAATTGGCTCAAAATTTTCTTCGTAACATAAATTTTCTAAAACTTTTCTGATACCTTTATTTGCAGCTACACCTCCAGCAACAATAAATTTATTAGAATTTTTATTAACTTTTCGAAACTCTTTAAATGCTACCTTTGTTTTTTTATATAAAATTTCTTCAATGGTTTTTTGAAATGAGGCAGCTAAGTCAAATTTTTCTGTCTGACTTCTTATTTTTTTTGAAATCATTAAAACTGCTGTCTTAAGCCCAGCAAATGATAAATTACAACCACCCTTGTTAATAATAGGCTTAGGCAATTTGAATTTATTTGGATCACCAAGCCTCGCATACTCCTCAATTTTTGGACCACCTGGAAATTCAATACCAATTAGTTTTGCTGTTTTATCAAATGCTTCACCCAGGGCATCATCAATTGTTGTTCCTAATCTTTTATACTTACCTAAGTTTTCAACACTAAGATATTGGCTATGACCTCCTGAGATTAAAAGCGCCAAGTAAGGATAGCTAACTTTTGAATCTAGTTTAGGACTCAACGCGTGACCCTCAAGATGATTAACTGCGATGAAAGGTTTTCCTGAAGATGCAGCAATAGCTTTTCCAAAGTTTAGTCCTACCGATAGACAAACTATTAGTCCTGGACCGGCAGTTGAAGCGATAGCACTTATATCATCAATTCTTATGCCACTATCCTTAATTGCTTTCTTTGTTATTAAATCAATTTTTTCAGCATGGGATCTAGCTGCAAGTTCTGGAACAACACCTCCAAACTCTTTATGAACCTCAACTTGACTTGAAACAATATTTGATAAAATTTTTACAGATCCATCTGAATTTTCTTGTATTATTGATGCGGCTGTTTCGTCACAACTTGTTTCAATACCTAATATTATTGGTTTTTTTTTCATTAAATAAGCTTTTATAATTTATCCAATCTCAATGTAAGGTATGAATTATAAACTAATTAAATGAAAAACAAAAAAATTATTATTGGTTCTCGTGGAAGTAAATTAGCACTAATTTATGCAGAAAGAGCAAAATCTGAGCTTAAAAAAATTTCAAGTGATTTTGATATTGATATAAAAAAAATAACAACAAAAGGGGACATCATTCAAAACGTAAGACTTTCCGATACTGGAGGTAAAGGATTATTTTGTAAATTAATTGAAGATGATTTAATTAATAATAAAATAGATATAGCTGTACATGCTCTTAAAGATCTTCCAACGAAAGAAACGGATGGTTTAGCTACAAATTGTTTTTTAAAAAGAAATGATCCAAGAGATATTTTAATTAGTAAAAATAATTTAGATTTAAAAAAATTAAAAAAAAATTCTATTGTTGGAACTTCTTCATTTAGAAGAGAGTTTCAGCTGAAAAAAATTAGACAAGATCTTAATTATAAGCTTATTAGAGGAAACGTTGATACGAGAATCAAAAAATTAAAAGAAAATCAATTTGACGCAATAATTTTGTCCCATGCTGGAGTTAGATCGTTAAAATTGGACAGCAATATTGCTCAAATTTTTTCAATTTCTGAAATTATTCCAAGTGCTGGCCAAGGCGTAATTGCATTACAGTGCAGAAAACAAGACGAGAGAATTATAAAAATTCTAAACAAGATAAATCATAAAGAAACAAACTATTTAGTTGAAGCGGAGAGAAATGTTTTAAAAGTTTTGGAGGGTGATTGCGAAACAGCAATTGGAATCTTTGCAAAAATTGTAGATGACAAAATTATTTTAGAAGCTGAATTATTCTCTTTAGATGGAAAACAAAGATTTTATGTAAAGTCTTCAAAAGATCTTAGTTTAGCGTCTGAACTGGGAAAAGAAGTAGGTGAAATTCTTAAAAAAAAATCTAAAAATTCATATAAGAAATAATTATGCATATTTTGTTTACAAGACCCTTAGAAGATTGCAAAGAAATAATGATTAAGTTTAAATTATTAGGACATGAGGTTTCACATATGCCCGTCATAAGCGTTGAGAAAAAAAATTATAGCGAAATAAATTTTAAAGAATTTAAAGGTATAATTTTTACAAGTTCAAATGCAATCAAATATTTAAACTTAAAAAATATTGATAAGAAAATTAATTGTTTCTGTGTAGGATTTGCTACAGAAAAAAGTGCTAAGAATTTTGGTTTTCTTAATACATTTTCTGCAGATGGAAATGTGAATAATTTAAAAGAAATTATTTTGCAAAATTTTAACTCATCTGAAGGAAAATTACTTTATGTAAGTGGAGAAATAATTTCTTATGAATTAGATAAAAAACTTATTTCCGAGGGATATAATGTTAAAAGACTTATTAATTATAAAACTAAACATGTAGAAAAATTAAATGAAAATTTTATAGAAAAAATGAAATTTAAAATGCCAAATATAGTTTATATATACTCTCAAAATAGTGCAGAAAGTTTTTTAAAATTAATTAAAAATTATAATTTGAGTAATCTATGGATTGATACAAATTTAATGTGCATTAGTGAAAAAACATCATCTATTTTGAATGAAATTAAATGGAAAAAAATTTTTATTTTTAATCCTGGCGAAGAGGAATTTTTGCTATACAAGGTTTAGTTATGGAAATATTTAATAATTTTAAAGAGCTTTTTTTATCAGTTTGGAATAAGGGAATTTTAGGAGTTGATATTTTTCAAATTTTTATTGGTGTTGGAATTTTTCTACTTTTTTTAATTTTTAGGGGAATAATAAGTAGAATAATTATTAAAAGGTTAGAAAGTGTTGCAAAAAAAACAAGCAACAAATTAGATGATACTTTTGTTCAAGCAATGGAGGGACCAGCAAGATTTCTTCCAATTGTTATAGGTTTTTTTATAGCAAGTTATTACATGTCTTTTTCAGAAGATAGTAGAGCTGTTGTTGATACAATAAACAGAACATTAATTACTATTTTTATTTTTTGGGTCATGCATCAAATAATAGAACCTATTTCATACGTATTGAGTGGTTTAGGAAAGGTTTTGACTAGAGAGTTAATAGGATGGATTATTAAATCACTTAAAATTTTAATTTTCATCCTTGGTTTAGCTGCGGTGCTAGAACTTTGGGGAATAAAAATTGGACCAATTATAGCAGGATTAGGACTTTTTGGTGTAGCAGTTGCATTAGGAGCACAAGATTTATTTAAAAATTTAATCTCTGGTATTTTAGTTTTAGTTGAGAAAAGATTTAAAATAGGGGACTGGATTCTTGTTGAAAATATTATAGAGGGAATTGTTGAAAAAATAGGATTCAGGTCAACTGTTATACGTAAGTTTGACAAATCAATAGCGATCATTCCAAATTTTCAATTTGCAGAAAACGCAGTAGTTAATATTAGTGAGACGACAAATTGGATAATAAGTTGGACGATAAATTTACAATACGATACTACTGTAGATCAACTTAAAACAATAAGAGATGAAATAGAAGATTTTATAAAAAAAAATGAGGACTATAAGCCAGAACTTGGTTATGCAGTTAGAATAGATAAATTTGCTGACAGCTCAATAGATATGTACATTCGTTGCTTTACAAAGACAGATGATTGGGACGAGTGGCTTGCAGTTAAAGAAAGGCTTGCTATTTCAATAAAACAGATAGTTGAAAAACATAAAGCGTCATTTGCTTTCCCAAGTCAGTCTATTTATGTAGAGAAAAAATGATTGCAATTTTTTATTTAGCACTTCAAATATTAAAGCTTTATTCTTATGTGGTAATTGCCAATGTAATAATCAGTTGGCTTATTGCATTTAATGTTTTAAATACACAAAATAGATTTGTTTATTCAATCTTAGAACTCACTTATAGATTAACTGATCCAATTTTAAATTATATTAGACGTTTTTTACCCAATCTAGGTAGTTTAGATATATCACCAGTAATATTACTTTTGTTGATTTGGTTTATAGAAATGTGTATGAAGCTTTACTTGGCACCAATTATATTTAACTAAATTTATGATTTTGATAGATGGAAAAAAAGCAGCTGCTGATCTAAGAGAAAAACTTAAAAAAGAAGTTTTTGAACTCAAAAGCAAACATAAAAAAGTTCCAGGACTTACAGTAATTTTAATTGGAGAAGATCCACCAAGTAAAATTTATGTAAAAAATAAGGAACGATCAGCAAATGAGGTTGGCTTAAAGTCAGAAGTAATTAGGTATCCAGAAACAGTTGAAGAAAAAATAGTTTTATCAAAAATTGATGAACTAAATAAGGATGATAGTGTATCAGGTATTTTAGTGCAGCTTCCTCTGCCAAAACATATTGATAAGCAAAAAGTGATTGAAAAAATTTTACCAAGCAAAGATGTAGATGGATTTCATCCAATGAATGTTGGAAACTTATCATCAGGATATGAAAGTTCAGTTCCATGTACACCACTTGGCTGCTATTTATTAATAAAAAATATTGAACCAAACTTAAGTGGAAAAAAAGCTGTCGTTGTAGGAAGATCAAATTTAAATGGAAAACCAATGACTCAACTTCTTTTAAAAGAAAATTGCACAGTTACAATTACTCATTCTAAAACTCAAGATCTTAAAACTGAATGTTTAAAAGGTGATATTGTAGTTGCTGCAGTTGGTATACCCGAACTTGTAAAAGGAGACTGGATAAAAAAAGGTGCAATTGTTATTGATGTTGGAATAAATAAGACAGACAAAGGGATTGTGGGAGATGTTGCTTTTGATGAGGTTTCAAAAGTTGCAAAAGCTCTAACTCCGGTCCCAGGAGGCGTAGGTCCAATGACTATTGCTTGTTTGCTTAAAAACACGATTGAATGTTTTAAAAGAATTCAAAAATAATTATTTTCTTTTAGTTTTTGGTTTAATGCCGAGTTTATCGCTATGTCTTAATCTTAAAATTACAATCGCAGAAGCAATTAGTGCTATAGCAACCGCTTCATAAACTAATCCAGAGGGATCCATTTCTTTACCTTGTAAAATTATAAATCGGGATAGAGCAGTAATAGCTATTAACAATGGTAAAGTAATACTTATAGATTGCTGACCCCAAAAAACTCTTACCATTGCCAATACCTCTAGATAAAGAAACATTAATAAAAGATCTGCTAGCGTAACAGATTGATTTAAGTACATCGTTTTAATCTCAATTCCAACTGCAATAACAGTACTAATCAAAATAATCGTCAAAAGGGCAAGCTGTAAATTTTTTGTAATATTTTCCATACTAATTATCCTCTATATACATTAATTTTTATTAAAAACTAGCGCTTGTTGACGCAACGTTTTAAAGAAATTTTTACAGTTTTTTTTTATGAAAATTAATAAATTTTTCAACATTTGACTTACTAAATGTTTTATTTTCCTCAAATGAAACTCTTCTCATTGAATATGCTCTACTTTTGGTTTCTCTTGAAATAATTATTACATTACCTTTGTATAATTTTAATTTTACTAATCCATTCACTTTCTGCCTATTGAAATCAACTATTTTTTGAATTTTATATCTTTCTTTAGAATACCAAAAGCCATTATAAATTAGTTCTGCGTAACGAGGCATGAGCGCGTCTTTTTTGTGCATAGTGTCTTTATCCAAAGTAACAGATTCAATTGCTCTATGTGCTATCATTAACAAAGTACCACCAGGTGTTTCATAAACTCCCCTGGATTTTATTCTAATAAACCTATTTTCTACAAGATCCACTCTACCAATTCCATTTTTTCCTGCCATTACATTTAGTTTTTCTAAAAGATTTCCTGGCGATAATTTTTTACCATTTACAGATATTGGATCTCCATTTTTAAATCTTATATTTACAAAAGTATATTTATTAGGTGATTTTTCAGGAGAAACAGTTCTTTGAAAAATAAATTCTGGCGGAGAATTTTTTGGATTCTCCAAAATTTTTCCTTCAGTAGATGTATGATATAAATTGTCATCTACCGAAAAAGGTGCCGCTCCTTTTTTGTCTTTAGGTATTGAAATTTTTTTGTTTTTTGCGTATTTAATCAAATCCTTTCTTGATTTAAGTTTCCATTCTCTCCATGGTGCAATAACTTTAATTTTTGGATCAAAATAATGATATCCTAGCTCAAATCTAACTTGGTCGTTTCCTTTTCCTGTTGAGCCATGTGATACAGCGTAAGCATTAAACTTTTTAGCAATAAATATTTGTCTCTTCGCAATTAATGGTCGAGCAATTGAAGTTCCAAGCAAATATACACCTTCATACAAAGCATGACCTCTTAACATTGGAAAAACATAATCTTTCACAAATATATCTTTTAAATTTTCAATAATAATATTCTTAACACCTAATTTTTTTGCGTTTTTATAGATTTTATTTCTATTAATATTTTGTCCTATATCAGCCGTATAAGCTATTATTTCAGCATTGTAATTTTCTTGCAACCATTTTAGTATTATTGATGTATCCAATCCTCCCGAGTATGCGAGGACAATTTTTCTTTTAGATCTCATTAATTTTTTTAGCTACAACTTTTCTTGGCAGAGTTATATGCTTTGGTGAATCCTAACAGAGAGTAGTGATCAATAGTTTGTGAACCTTTTTGATTATATCCTGTTATCATTATTCTTGATCCTCTTTTCATGGTTTTTATCATTTTTTTTTCTTTATTGTTGTCTGCAATCCACGCAAAATTTTCTTTAGATATATCAAATTTATATTTATATTTTCCAGATCTTGCCATTATTGAGTTTTTTTTATTGTATTCATAACCAGATGTGATGCTTATCTCATCTGAAATTTTTTCGTTAGGTCTAAATGTAACAAAAAGTCTTGCTTCTCTTACATTCGTTTTTGGTGCTTGCAAAATTGGCATTGACTGAGCAAAGCAGATTTTTCCAGTTTCGTTTTTAACAACATAAGTTTCCCAATCCTTATTTTTTAAAATCTTTTTAACTTCTTCGGCACTTACATTGCTTGTAATAATTAAAAAAAATAACGATAATTTTATTAATCTAATTAAGGACATGGATTTGGATATATTTTTTGGACTTCATTAATTTCTTTAATAATTTCATCTGATAAATTTACATTTACACTTTCTATGTCAGTTTTCAACTGATCCATTGTAGTTGCGCCAATAATTACACTGGTTACAAACGGTTGAATTTCACAAAATTTTAGAGACATTTGAGCCATATCAATACTATTTTTTTTTGATATTTGATAATAAGCTTCAACAGCCTTTTCCGCATTTGGTTTATTATATCTGGTCCAAAAGTCACCATCATGATCTAATCTCGATTTTTTTGGAATATTATTATTTCTATATTTTCCAGATAAATATCCGATTGCCAAAGGAGAATAAGCCAATAGTCCTATTTTATCCCTAATAGAAATTTCGGCTAATCCAACTTCGTAGGTTCTATTTAATAGATTGTATGGATTCTGTACTGACATCATCCTTGGAAGATTTTTTTCTTTAGAAATTTCCAAAAATTTATTAGTTCCCCAGGGGGTTTCATTTGACAAACCTATGTATCTTACTTTACCAGCATCAATAAATTTTTTTAAACTTCCCAAAATATCTTCAAATTTATTCCAGTTACCATCATCTTTATGTTCATACCCAAGTCTACCAAAGGTATTTGTATTTCTCTCAGGCCAGTGAAGCTGATAAAGATCAATATAATCAGTTTGCAATCTCTTTAAACTTCCTTCTAATGCTTCTGTTATATTTTTTATTCCATACTGATTTCCTCCACCCCTTACGTACGATCTCATAGGACCGCAAACTTTTGTAGCTAAAATTACCTCATTTCTTTTTTTTGTTTTTTTAAACCAATTCCCAATAATTAATTCAGTATGTCCAAAAGTTTCAGGTTTAGGAGGTATGGAATATAGTTCTGCGGTATCCCAAAAATTTACTCCTTTATTTAAAGCATATTCCATTTGCTCGAAAGCTTCATTTTGAGTATTCTGCTCTCCCCAAGTCATTGTACCAAGACATATTGTGCTTACATTTAGGTCAGTATTTCCTAGTTTTTTATAATTCATAAAAATTTAATATTTATTTTGACTTCTTGAAAATTTATAAAAAAATTACTATATATAATTTATGGATTTTAATAGACAAAATATTTTTCAAGCAACCACTGCTAAAAAAACTGTAGTTTGGGATGAGGGTCTCAGATCTTATATGCTTAAAGTTTACAACTACATGGCAACCGGTGTTTTGCTAACTGGTATAATCGCTCTTTTGTCTTTTAAATCTTCTGTTGTCACAGACGCTAGTGGAACAATCATTAGCTTTACAAGTTTTGGAAATGCATTGTTTTTTTCAGGTTTGAAATGGATAGTAATGCTAGCTCCTCTAGGAATTGTTTTTTATATGAGCTTTGGAATCAATAAAATGAGCTCCGCGAAAGCTCAAACTGTTTTTTGGATTTTTGCTGCATTAATGGGTCTATCATTATCTTGGATACTATTAGTATACACTGGAGTAAGTGTTGCGAGAGTATTCTTCATAAGCTCAGCAACTTTTGGAGCTATGAGTTTATATGGTTACACAACTAAGAGAGATCTTACAAAGTTTGGATCATTTTTATTTATGGGATTAATAGGAATTATAATCGCATCTTTGGTAAATATATTTCTTAAATCTTCTATGATGTATTTTGTAATATCAATTTTAGGAGTTTTGATTTTTGTTGGTTTAACAGCTTATGATACTCAAAAAATAAAAAATATGTATTTATCATCTGACAGTGGAGAAGTTATAGGTAAAAAAGCTGTAATGGGCGCACTAACACTATATTTAGACTTCATAAATCTTTTTATTATGCTCTTAAGGCTGTTCGGTCAGAGAAGATAATCTAATTAAAGTTTTTTCCAATTAATACTATTTAGCATTATTTCTAGGTCACTTGAATTTTTTAGAATTCTACCCCTAGTATCTGTAACCAAATATTTTAAATTTCTATTTTTTGGGTTAAAATTTTTACAAATATTGTACATTGCATTTTCTGTTGAGTTTCTAAAAACTTTAAAACCTGCCTGTCGGTTTGATATTGTAAGGCCGTAATCTTTCCAAGATCCTTTTGATACCATTTTAGCATATAGGTTTAATATGATTTTTAATTCATATTTTTCAAAAAAATATTTTTCTTCAACACTTTTTATTGAATTATTAATTATTAATTTTAAATTTTTATTCATTAATTTTGTGTTTACTGATTAATGGTACTTGAAAAGCAGTAAAAATAAAAGTTATAGGTAATAGTCCCCAAACTTTAAAATTAACCCAGAATTCTTCTGATTGCGTTCTCCACACAAATTCATTTAATATGGCTAAAAACAAAAAAAAATATATCCATCTTTTATTTAACAAATCCCATCCCTCTTGAGTTAGGGACAAAGATTTTCCCATTATTTTCTTTAAAATTGGTTCATTTGAAAAAAATTTTCCAAAGAGCAAGGTAAATGCAAAAAGTATATTTATAATTGTTGGTTTAATATAAATAAAAATAGCGTTATTAAAATAAATCGTTAAACCACCAAATAAAGTTATCAAGACCCCACTAATCAATGGGACTGTGGGTATTTTTTTTTCAATTAACCAAACTACAAATAATGAAATTAAGGTTGCAAAAATAAAAGGTGGTATTGCTACTTTTAGATTTTTATCGCTATTATAATAAAAGAAAAAAAAGACCACCAAAGGTCCAAAGTCTGTGACAAATTTAACAAAAGATTTATTCACTATTAGATATTAACAGATTACCAAAACTTTTAAATTTTTTTATTGATTTTTTTAATTTAATACTCATATTTAAGAAATGGCAATTCAAAAAGCAAAATTTTCAATAGGCGATGTGGTAAAACATAAACACTTTGATTTCAGAGGAGTTATATATGATGTAGATTTTGAGTTTAACAATTCAGAAGAATGGTATCAATCAATCCCTAAGAATGTCAGACCAAGAAAAGACCAGCCATTTTATCATTTACTTGCTGAAAATGATGAAATTACTTATGAAGCTTACGTTTCAGAGCAGAATCTGTTAAATGATGACTCAGATGAGCCGATCAAACATCCACTAATTAATGAGATTTTTTCTGGGAGAAAAGGCTCAACATATTTTAAACCATCTAATTAAGAGACAAGTCATTTTTTAAACACATTTACCGCAAATCTTAGACATATCATTATTTTATAATTTACATTCTGATCAGGAATGCAATTAATTCCCTTATTATTTTCTCCCTCAGCATTCTTGATCAGATCTTTTTAAAAAATAATTAAAAAATCTCAATTCTTAATATATAAAACTTCAAAATGTTTAATTTATTTGACTTAGGAAAAATATTCGAAATTTCTTCGAGATCTGTAAAATACGTATTTATTTTATTTATAATTGTATTGACTATTGGATTAACAGAATCTCTTTTTTTATCACCCGAAGATTACAAGCAAAGTCATTCAGTTAGAATAATGTATGTGCATGTTCCTGCTGCTTGGATGGCACTAGGTATATTTGCTGTTATAGCTTTTCTTTCATTTGGTACATTTATTTTTAAAAATAAAAATTTTTCTTTAATATCAAAAAGTTTAGCTCCTTCAGGATTCATTTTTAATATAATTGCATTAATAACTGGATCAATATGGGGAAAACCAACATGGGGAACCTGGTGGGCTTGGGATGCAAGAATTACTTCTATGCTAATTTTAGCTTTATTTTATTTAATGTATTTATTGTCATGGAGAATTATTACAAACAAAAATAGTGCTAACAAAATAAGCTCTTTAATTGCAATTGTTGGAGCCATTAATCTTCCGATTATAAAATTTTCAGTTAATTGGTGGAACACATTACATCAAGGTCCATCATTAAAAATTATGGGTGATACAACTATTCATTCCTCTATGATTATACCTTTAGCTATAATGACTGCGGCATTTGCTCTATTCTCCTTGTTAATTTTTTTGATGAAATTTAATACGGAAATGATAAGGATTAAGAGTAAAGGATTAGATAGATTATGATCAATGAGATATTTTTAATGAATGGGTATGGAGCGTATGTTTGGTCAGCTTTTTTATTCACCATCATGTGTTTTGCATCATTATATTTGTTGACTAAGCTTCAATTGTTGAGAGAACAAAAAAAATATATTGCTAAATTTGGTTCATTGAGTGAAGCTAAGAGCGCTATTGCTAAAGAACAAAAAATAAATAAAGAAATACTTTTAAATACTCTAATTTCTAAAATTTAACTTTAAATCCAAAAATGGTAAAAAAAGTTAAATTAAGAATAGCGTTTTTATTGGCATTAATACTATCAATAATTTTATCTCTTTTTTTAATTCTCCAATCTTTAGAAAAAGATGTGGTATTTTTTCTTTCGCCTACAGATATTAAAAATTTAGAGGAAATAGAAAAAAAAAAAATTAGAGTAGGAGGAATGGTAAAAGATAAATCTGTGAGTATAAATTCAAATAAAATAAATTTTATAGTCACTGATTTTAAAAATGAGATAAATGTGAGTTATTCAGGATCAGTTCCAAATCTGTTTTCAGAAAACAAAGGAGTTGTAGCAGAGGGATTTTTGCAAGATAGAAGTTATTTTAAAGCGGTAAAAATTTTAGCAAAGCACGATGAAAACTACATGCCTCCAGAGGTGAAAGAAGCTTTAGGAGATAAATAAATTGATACCTAATTTCATAGGATATTATTCATTAATTTTTGGTTTAGCTTCTTCAGTTATTATTTTTATTCTTTCTCTAAAAAGTTATAAGATTAAAATAATTGATAAAAAAATTTTTTCTTTAAGTTTTTTACAATTTTTTTTTGTATTAACTAGTTTTTTTAGCTTAGTTATTTGTTTTGTGATATCCGATTTTAGCAATGAAACTGTATTTAATAATTCTCACTCAAATAAACCAATTTTTTATAAAATATCAGGAACATGGGGAAACCATGAAGGGAGTTTACTTCTATGGTTATTAGTTTTAACCCTATTTTTATTTTTATTTTTAATTTATTCTAAAGATGAAGTTAAAAGGTACAGAATTTTAACCTTAGTATTTCAACAAGTAATTATAATTGGTTTTTTTCTGTTTGTTTTAATTACTTCAAATCCTTTTAATTATTTATTTCCAAAACCAGTTGAAGGGTTAGGCCTGAATCCTATTTTACAAGATCCAGCTTTAGCTATTCACCCTCCAATTTTGTATATAGGTTATGTAGGCGCATCAATAATATTTTCATCGAGTCTTGCAGCTACAGTTGAAAATTATATTTCAAAAAGTTGGGCAAAAAACATTAAAATTTGGATTTTAGTTTCATGGATTTTTTTAACAGTAGGAATTATGTTGGGGTCTATTTGGGCTTACTATGAATTAGGATGGGGTGGTTTTTGGTTCTGGGATCCGGTTGAGAATGTTTCTCTGATGCCCTGGATATGTTTAACTGCTCTGTTACATTGTATTTTAGTTCTTGAAAAAAGAGATTTTTTAAAAACTTGGACAATAATATTGTCAATAGCAACTTTCACTTTAAGTATGTGTGGAACTTTTTTAGTAAGATCAGGTATACTTAATTCAGTACATACATTTGCAAATGATCCTTCTCGAGGTATTTTTATTTTAAGTTTTTTGTTTTTTTTAGTAATTATGTCCTTAGTAATTTTCTTTACTTTTTATCAAGAGAAAAAAGAAGATTATCAAAAAATTTATTTTTTAAGTAAAGAAGTCTCTATTTTGATAAATAATTGGTTTTTAATGTACTTTCTTTCTGTAATTTTGATTGGAACATTATATCCAATTTTTCTCGAGGTAATTTCAAATCAAAAAATATCCGTAGGTCCACCATTTTATAATAAATTAATTGTACCCTTTCTAATATTTTTTATGCTTTTCATGTCAATTGGGCCTAATTTTAGATGGATTAAAGAAACAAATATCAAAAATAAATTTCAATTAATTTTATTTTTTTTTCTTTCAATGTTTCTGTCTTTAATTTTCTTAGAAAAAATTGGTCGTACAGATTTATTTAATAGTCTCTTGTTGGTAGCTTCGTTACATTTAGTTTTTATAACAATAAAAGATTTTTTTTCAAAAAAAATTCATAATTTTTCAAAAAAAATTTCTCATTTTGGTTTCAGTTTATTAATTTTAAGTATTTTACTTAATGGAATTATGTCTAGTGAAATAACAATGAATCTAAAGGTTGGAGATAGTTTTAATTTTGGAAAGGAAAAAATTTTTTTTAAATCTTTAAAAAATAATAAAATAAACAATTATCAATCAATTACTGGTCATTTTATAGTCGTAGATGATAAAAAAAATATTTATGAATTTGAGCCAGAATTAAGAATTTATGATCAACCAGAGGTGGTTACTAGTGAAGCTGATATTAAAACAGATTTATTTGGAGATAAATTTTTAGTTATAAATAAAATTAAAGGTGATGAATATTTTAATGTTCGTTACCAAATTAAACCATTTATGATTTGGATATGGATATCAACTTTACTTTTGGTAATCGGAGGCTCTATAAGTTTATATAAGAGATATTATGAAAAATAAATTTTTAATTATTTTGTTAATATTTTTTTTAAGTTTCTGTTTTTTTGTATTATATAAAAGTTTAAACAGTTCAGGTATATATGTACCTGAAAAAAAAGAAGCTAGAGATTTACCTGAGTTTGTTTCTACAGAATTATTTTCTAATAAAAAAATTTCTTCAAAAGAAATATTTAGAGGCAGTAATTTCTATATTTTAAATATTTGGGCCAGCTGGTGTGCACCCTGTAGAGCAGAACATCCTCAATTGATAGAGTTAAGTAAAAATTCGTCAATCAAAGTTATAGGATTAAATTATAAAGATAATCCGAAAAACGCAAAAAAATTTTTAAATGAATTAGGAAATCCTTTCTCTACAACTATAGTGGATACAAATGGTATAATTTCAATTGAGTTTGGTGGCTATGGAATACCTGAAACTTTTTTAATTAACAAAGATAAAAAAATAATAAAAAGTTTTATTGGAAATTTAACAAGAGACTCACTTAAAGAAATAAGTTTAATTATAAAATGAAATTTTTAAGATTTGTTATTGTATTAGTTTTGTTATTAAATTATTTTTCAATAACATATGCAAATAAAAATGATGAGTTAACTATTAAAATTTCAAAAAATTTGAGATGTTTAATTTGTCAAGGTCAATCCATTTACGACTCCCAGTCTGATTTTGCAATCAGTATGAAGCTTCTTATCAATAAAAAAATTGATGAAGGGTTAAGTGAAAAAGAAATTTATAAAATTTTAATTGAAAAATATGGGGAATGGATTGTTTATGACACACGTTTTAACAAAAATACGTTTATTCTATGGGGATTGCCAGTATTGTTATTTTTTTTAGGAGGTGCAATAATACTAAAAAAATTGGTTTTTCGTAAAATATAATTGTATATGTAAAAAGGATAAAATTTTTTATGAAGCTAACATGTTTTAAAAAACACATTTTATTGTTTGGATTTTTTTTATTTATATTTACACCTTTAAAGGCAACAGATAATAAAAAAATTTCAAATAGTGAGCATGAAATTAATATTTTCACTGGATTGTTTGATTTTAGTGACGATGGTAAGAGATCACAAATAATTGGTTTTCAACATCAAAATGAAAAACTTACTAGAGAAAGTTTTTTAGGTACTCTTTCACCAATTACAGGAGCTTTAATAACACAAGATAGTGCTAGTTATTTTTACACAGGAGTTCAAGCAATGTATAAAGTTGGCAGCATAAATGTAACGCCAAGTTTCACACCTGGTCTTTATAGCCAGGGAGACGGTAAAGACTTAGGTCATATGATCGAGTTTAAAAGTGAAGTTCAATTATCTTTTGATCTACCAAAAGAGAGTCAATTTGGTTTTTCATACAATCATATATCTAATGCAAGCCTGGGGGATAAAAATCCTGGGGCAAATAGTTATATGTTTAATTTTCTTAAAAAATTTTAGAATAATTTATGAGATTAAAAGATTGTCATAATTTTTATGACTTTAGAAAATTAGCTGAAAAAAAACTACCATCGCCAATTTTTCATTATATAGATGGCGCTGCAGATGATGAAATCACTTATAAGAGAAATTCTAGTGCATTTAATGATGTTGACTTAGTACCGAATGTTTTAAGAGGTGTAGAAAATGTTGATTTATCAACAACAATTTTTGGAAAAAAAATTGATTTACCATTCTATTGTTCTCCAACAGCCCTTCAAAGACTTTTTCATTATGATGGAGAGAGAGCGGTGGGTAAAGCAGCTCAAAAATTCAATACGATGTTCGGTGTTTCAGCTTTAGCCACAGTAAGTGTTGAGGAAATTTCCTCAATGATTGATACTCCAAAAATGTTTCAGTTTTATTTTCATAAAGATAGAGGATTGAATGACTCTTGTCTCGAAAGAGCTAAAGCAGCAAAATTTGATGTAATGGCTTTAACTGTAGATACAATAACAGGAGGAAACCGTGAAAGAGATCTAAGAACTGGTTTTACGTCCCCTCCTAAACTAACATTATCAAGTCTTTTCAGTTTTGCTATTAAACCAATGTGGGGGATAAACTATTTAACAAAAGGTAAATTTGAATTGCCACATCTTCAAGATTATGTGAAAGAAGGTACCAGCACTAATACTTCAATCGGTAATTATTTTTCCACCATGTTAGATCAATCAATGAATTGGAATGATGCTGAAAAATTGTGTTCACAATGGGGTGGGCACTTTGCTCTTAAAGGAGTGATGAGTGTTGAGGATGCTAAAAGAGCAGTAGATATTGGATGCACAGGAATAATGGTATCAAATCATGGTGGAAGACAACTTGATGGTTCTAGATCACCATTTGACCAATTAGCAGAGATTGTTGATGCAGTTGGTGATAAGATAGATGTTATTTGTGAGGGAGGATTTCAAAGAGGGACTCATATGCTCAAAGCTTTATCTCTTGGAGCTAAAGCATGTGCAGGTGGTAGATTATATCTTTATGCATTAGCAGCAGCAGGACAGGAAGGCGTTGAAAGAGCTTTAGGACAATATCGTGCAGAGCTAGTGAGAGGTATGAAATTAATGGGATGTACAAAAATAAGTGATTTAAGTAGAAAAAATCTAAGATTTAGAAAAAATGGATCTTGATGATTGTCATAACTACGATGATTTTAGAAGATTAGCTAAAAAAAAATTACCTTCACCAATTTTTCATTATATTGATGGAGGGTCAGATGATGAAGTAACATTAAGAAGAAATTCTAACTCTTTTAATTCATGTGATTTAATACCAAATGTTCTAAATGGAGTGGAAAATCCTGATCTTTCAACAATAGTATTAGGACGTAAAATAAATATTCCACTTTTTCTCTCACCTACAGCGATGCAAAGATTATATCATCCAGATGGAGATAAAGCTTCAGCTAGAGCTGCAGAAAAATTTGGAACTTTTTATAGCATGTCAACTATGGCAAACACATCTATTGAGGAAATATCAAATATTTCAAGCGGACCTAAATTATTTCAATTATATGTCCACAAAGACAAATCAATTACTGATGATTTGTTGGATAGATGTAAAATGGCTAACTTTGATGGATTGTGTTTAACCGTCGACACTATAGTTGCTGGAAATAGAGAAAGAGATCATAGAACGGGCTTCACAACACCTCCAAAGTTTACTTTTAAAAGCTTTGTAGATTTTGCTTTAAGACCTGGGTGGTTATTTAATTATTTTACAAATAAAAAATTTGAATTATCAAATGTAAAAAACAAAACAGACAAAGGCACAAATATAACTAAATCTGTGATTGAGTATATAAACGAACAATATGATCCAGCCATGAATTGGAAAGATGCAGAATACATCGTAAAAAAATGGAATGGTCCGTTCGCTTTAAAGGGTATAATGAGTTTAGAGGATGTAGAGCACGCAATAGATATTGGTTGTACAGCTGTGATAATATCAAATCATGGTGGTAGACAGCTAGATGGTTCATTATCACCTTTTGACCAAATAAAAGAAATTTCAGATAAATTTGGTAATAAAGTTGAAATAATTTTAGATGGTGGAATCAGAAGAGGTACTCACGTCATAAAAGCAATTGCAGCTGGAGCAAAAGCATGCAGCTTTGGAAAGGGTTATCTTTTTAGTTTGAGCGCAGGTGGTCAAAAGGGTATTGAAAAAATGTTGCAAAATTTGCATAAAGAAATTGAAAGGAATATGAAATTGATGGGTTGTAAAAATTTAAAAGAACTTAACTCTTCAAAATTAGTATATAGATAATTAGATGAAATTAGCAGAAAATCTTAGAAGACTAGGTACTGAAACAGCATTTAAAATTTTAGCTGATGCAAAAAAATTAGAAGCTCAAGGAAAAAAAATAATTCACTTAAGCGTTGGTCAACCAGATTTTAAAACACCAAATCATGTTGTAGAAGCTACAAAAAAAGCTTTGGATGATGGTCATCATGGGTATGTTTTACCCAATGGAATAATTGAATGTAGGCAAGCCGTAACAAGAAAAATTAAAAAGCTATATAACGCAGAAATTGATCCTGAAAGAGTAATTATCATGCCAGGTGGAAAACCGACCATGTATTATGCAATAACACTATTTGGTGAGCCAGGTGCTGAGATTATATACCCAGATCCAGGTTTTCCAATTTATGAGTCGATGATAAATTTTACAGGTGCAAAAGCAGTACCCATAGATATGCTTGAAGATAAAGATTTTTCTATTAATCCAAAAAAAATACTATCTTTAATTAATGAAAATACACGATTAATTATATTAAATAACCCAAACAATCCCACCGGTGCTTTCACTGAAAAAAAAAAAATTGATGAGCTAGCAGAGGGATTAAAGAAATTTCCAAAAGTTGCTATTTTAAGCGACGAAATTTACAGTAGACAAATTTTTGATGGAAAAAAAATGCCATCTTTTTTTGACTATCCTTTTTTATATGACAGATTAATTGTTCTTGATGGATGGAGCAAAGCATATTCAATGACAGGTTGGAGATTAGGTTGGGCAGTTTGGCCTGAAAAATTAATAGAACAAGTAATTAAACTTTGTGTAAATAATCATTCCTGTGTCAATGCAGCTATTCAATTTGGTGGAATTGCTGCTCTTGATGGACCAGATGACTCAATAAATTTTATGATGGAAAAATTTACAAAAAGAAGAAAATTAATTTATGATGGTTTAAATAGTATTAAAGGAATTGATTGTAGTTTACCAGGTGGAGCATTTTACGCTTTTCCTAATGTTAAAGAAACTGGTATGAATGGTGAGGAATTTGCAAAAAAATGTCTTCATGAAGCTGGAGTTGCAATTGTTCCAGGAACTTCATTTGGAAAAAAGGCTAAGGATTATGTTAGATTTAGTTTTGCTGCTTCACAAGATAATATTTCTGATTCAATTGAAAATATTAAAAAAATGCTTGGTTAATTAGTCATATATTTTTTATTTTTTTTTTAATAATATATTCTAATGAACTTAAATCTTCAAAACCAACTTAAAAAGATTCTCAACGATAGATTTTCTCTATCAGAGTCAACAAGAGCAAATTATGCTAGAGGTGAAGATACATATGATCCTGTACTTTCTCAGGCAGTAGTTTTTCCTGAGACGAATGAAGAAGTGTCTCTAATTTTAAAGTTATGTAATGAAAATAAAGTACCAGTAGTTCCATTTGGTACTGGCACTTCTTTAGAGGGCCATGCGGTAGGAAATGATAAAGGAATAACCATTTCACTTGAAAAGATGAATAAAGTACTAGTGGTAAACACTGAGGATTTTGATTGTAGAGTTCAAGCTTGTGTGACTAGAGAGCAACTTAATGAATATCTGCGAGAAGATGGTGTTTTTTTTCCAATAGATCCAGGTGCAAACGCTGCTATTGGTGGAATGGCGTCTACATCTGCTTCGGGGACAATGGCTGTAAAATATGGGACTATGAAGTCTGTAATAACAGGATTAACAGTTATTTTACCAAATGGAGATATCATAAATACTGGAGGTCGTGCAAAAAAAACTTCAGCTGGATATAATCTAACAAATTTATTTATTGGTTCAGAGGGAACATTGGGGATTATAACAGAGGTCCAATTAAGATTATCACCTATTCCAGAAAATATAATCAGTGCCGTTTGTCAATTTCAAGAACTTGAGAATGCGGTAAAGACCGCACAAGAAGTAATTCAATATGGTATACCTATAGCAAGAATTGAAATGCTCAACAAAGATCAAATGGAGATAAGTATTAATTATTCAAAATTAGAGGATGTAAAACCTTTACCAACATTATTTTTTGAGTTTCATGGAGATGAAATTTCAAATAAAGAGCAAATTAAAATTGTAGATGAAATATCAAAAAATAACAATGGTAGTGATTTTAAGTGGGCCGAAACATTAGAAAAGAGAAATAAAATGTGGAGAGCAAGATGGGATGCTTGGTACTCTGTTAAAGCACTTATAAATAATGGACGAGTATACACAACTGATATTTGTGTTCCAATTTCTAAAATTACTGAATGTGTTAAGTTTGCCGAGACAGAGGTTAAAAAACTTGGATTAAGAGGTCCAATGGTTGGTCATTTAGGTGATGGAAATTTTCATGTTATGCTTCCATATGATCCTTCAAAGAAAGGGGCGTATGAAAAAATTAAAAAATTTAATGATATCTTGATTAAAAAAAGTCTTGAGTCTGAGGGAACAATTACCGGAGAACATGGAATTGGACTGCATAAAAAAAAATACTTAATGGAACAACACGCAGATAATCTACCTTTGATGAAATCCATTAAAAGAACTATTGATCCAAATAATATTATGAATCCTGGAAAAATATTTGATTTAAATTAATTTTACTACTCTTAGTTGTAAATAATTTAGAATTAGACTAATTAGCACGGGACTCAGAAAAACATATATGCTTTAATTGTCATGTTAATTAACTAAGAGGAGAAATAAATCATGATTAAAAAAAAGAAGTCAGCGAAGTCTTTAATTACTTCAAGACGTAAATTTTTTAAGAAAGCAGCTACTGCTGGTGCTGTGATAGCTGGAGGTGCTTTTTTAGCAGGTTGTGACCAGCAACAGGGAGGCTTTGGCGGAAGAGGGAAAAAAGTTACTCTCAAAATGCAAGCGGCATGGCCAAGCGGCGCAAACATTTTTTTTGAAATGGCTGGCGACTATGCAAGAATGGTTGAAGAAATGTCAGGTGGAGAACTCAAAATTGATTTGCAACCAGTTGGCTCAGTTGTAAAAACATCTGAAATTGGTCAAGCAGTAAGTGATGGTACACTAGACATGGGACATTGGGTTACAGCATATTGGTATGGTAAAAATCCAGCTGCTTCCTTGTTCGGAACAGGTCCATCTTACGGATTATCATCCCAAGAAGTAATGGGTTGGATTGAATACGGCGGAGGTAGAGCTTTGTATGAAGAAACTTTGAAAAAAGTTGGCTTCGACTATGTAGGTTACTTCCATATGCCAATGCCAGCGCAGCCTTTTGGATGGTTTAAGAAAAATGTGACAAACGTTTCTGATGTAACAGGTATGAAATATAGAACCGTTGGATTGGCTACGAACGTACTTACAGCAATGGGTATGGTGGTAAGACAACTTCCAGGTGGAGAAATACAACCAGCTATGAAAACTGGTCTTATTGATGCTGCTGAGTTTAATAACCCAACATCAGACTCACAATTTGGTATGCAGGATGTATCCAAGCATTATCATTTAGGAAGTTTTCACCAATCTCAGGAGATGTTTGAAATTTGTATCAATAAAAAAAGACTAAATAGTTTATCACCAAAACACCAAGCAATCTTAAAGTACGCTGCTGGTAGTGCAAATAGTGATAACTACTTTAAAGCTTTAGTTCGTTATTCTGCAGATTTAAGCAAGTTGATGAATGAGCATGGCGTTAATGTTTATCAGACTTCTGATGCAATTCTTTCTGCACAATTGAAAGGATGGGATAAAGTAGTTGGTGAATTTTCTGCGAAAGATCCATTCTTCAAGAAAATTGTAGATTCACAGAAGAAATATGCAAAAACAGTAATGAAATATCTTCTTATGAATCAACCAAACTACAGGTTGGCTTATGAGAATGAGTTTGGATCTTTAGGGAACGTAAAGATTTAAATATTTTAAAATATTATAGAAAATGGGGGTTTATTATAACCCCCATTTTTTTTTAGACTAATTTCTATTGTGTTGTATGTTTAAGTCTTTATGAAAAAATACATAAATTTTATTGATCAACTTAGCATTAAAGTAGGTAAATCTTTTTCTTGGTGTATACTTATTTTATGCCTCGGAACTTGTTATGAAGTAGTAATGGCATATGCATTCAATAAGCCGACCTTATGGAACTTTGATTTTAGTCTTCAAATGTATGGTGCAATTTTTATGATGGCAGGCGCATACACTTTGGCTACAGCGGCACATGTAAGAGGAGATGTATTGTATAGATTGATGAAACCAACTAAACAAGCAAGATTAGATTTGGTTTTATATATCGTATTTTTTTTCCCAGGTGTACTTGCTTTAACATTTTACGGTTATGATTACGCTGCCTTAGCATGGCGTGTACAAGAAACAAGTTGGAGTAGCCCTGCCCAAATACAAATTTATATGGCAAAGTCATTAATTCCACTTTCAGGATTTTTTTTAACTTTACAGGGTATCAGTGAAGTAATGAAATGCTTAATTTGCATTAAAGAAAAACAGTGGCCAGAGAGAATTGTTGTTTCTATGGAGACAGAGCAATTGCTAATGAAGAATCAAGGAAAGTAACGTCATGTATTTCTATATACCCGATCCAGCAGTAGCTATGATTATGCTCGTATTCTTTTTAGGTGCAGTATTATTAGGATTCCCTATTGCTTTTACACTAATGGCAGTAGGTATAGGTTTTGGGTATTACGCTTATTTTGATTGGGCGTTGATGGAACATTTGTTTGATAATAGAATTTTTAAATTGTTTGTTCAAAACACTTACACGGTTATGGATAATAATGTTTTGACTGCTGTACCCTTATTTTTGTTCATGGGATATTTAGTAGAAAGAGCAGGAATAGTATCAAGATTATTTTTTGCTATCAGACTAGCTTCACATAAACTTCCTGCCTCAATGGCTGTGGCAGCTCTTATAACTTGTGCGCTATTTTCAACAGCAACTGGGATTATTGGTGCTGTTGTTACTCTAATGGGATTATTGGCATGGCCAGCTATGATAAAAGCTGGATATGACAAAAAATTCTCATCCGGAGTAATTTGTGCAGGAGGATGTCTTGGAATACTTATTCCACCAAGTATTATGTTAATAGTTTATTCTGTAATTGCTCAACTATCTCCTTTGAGACTGTTCGCAGCTGCAATATTTCCGGGTCTTCTACTAGCATTTCTATATATTTTATATTCTGTGTCATTGGCACTTATAAATCCAAAGGTTGCTCCTAAACCAAGTAAAGAGGAAATACCTCCAATAGGAAAAATTATTAAAGAGGTTTTCGTATCATTTGTTCCTCTTTTTACGTTAATATTACTTGTATTAGGCACTATTTTAGCAGGTTTGGCTACTCCAGCAGAAGCAGCTGCTGTAGGCGCTTTTGGTTCAATTGTACTAGCATTTTTTTACAAAACATTAAAATGGGACAATTTCAAAGATGCAGTTTTTCTTACAGCAAAAACTTCAGCTATGATTATGTGGTTGTTTGTAGGTTCTTGGACATTTGCATCTGTTTTTTCTTATTTAGGAGGGCATGAGGTTTTTGAACATTTTTTCAAATCGATTGACATGGCGCCATGGCAATTTTTAGTTTTGACACAATTAATTATTTTTTTATTAGGATGGCCTTTAGAATGGACAGAGATTTTAATAATTTTCGTTCCAATTTTTTTACCTTTAGTCGAATTTTTTGGTGTCAACCCATATTTATTTGCAATGTTAATTGCCTTAAACCTTCAAACATCTTTTTTAACCCCACCCATGGCAATGTCAGCTTATTATCTTAAAGGTGTTCAATCACAAAATGTAGAGTTAATGGAAATTTTTAAAGGAATAATTCCATTCTTAGGCATTGTTATATTCGCGATGGTTTTAATGTATATTTTTCCTGAGATTGCTTTGTGGTTACCAGAAAAACTATTTGCAGACTAACATGGATATTTTAAATTTATCCGTACGTCAAATTGTAGAAAAAATCAAAAATGCTGAGATAACATCCGTAGAACTTTGCAAATTATACATAGAGAGAATTAAAAAATTCGAAAAAGATATTAAAGCTTGGGCTCATTTCGATGAAAAAATATTATTAGAAAAAGCTCACGAGTCTGATGAATTTAGGAAATCTGGTAATGCTCTTGGACCCTTGCATGGGGTTCCAGTTGCTTTAAAAGATATTGTGGGCACTTATGATATGCCTACTGAATGCGGAACCCCTATAAGAAAAGGAAAATCAGCATCTCAAAATGCAGAAATTGTAGATTTACTAAAATCTTCTGGTGCTTTAATAATGGGGAAAACAGCTACATCAGAATTAGCTTTTTTAAGCCCCCCAAAAACAAGAAATCCCCATGATTACAATAGAACACCAGGTGGATCCTCTAGTGGATCAGCAGCAGTAATAGCATCTCACATGGCACCACTTTCTATTGGATCTCAGACTGGGGGATCTATTATCAGACCAGCATCTTATTGTGGGGTTGTTGGATATAAACCTTCATATGGTCTCATATCTAGAAACGGTGTACTTAGAACTTCCTCTAAACTAGATCATATTGGTGTTTTTGGAAAAAAAGTTGAGGATGTTGCACTGTTAGCAAAAATTTTGATAAAAAAAGACACTTATGATGAAGCTTCAGTGCATTATTCTTCAGAACATTTATTAACTGAATGTTTGAAAGACCCAATTTATGAACCGAAGTTTATTTTTTATAAAACAAAAAGTTGGAATAAGGTTGATAAGAAGTCTAGAGAATCTTTTGAATTTTTTATTAAATCATTTAAAAAAAATATAGAAATATTTGATACACCATCATATTTTGAAAGAATATCGAAATATCATAAATTAATTCATGAAGTGGATTTAGCGAATAATTTTAGCGATTATTATAAAAACTATAGAAAAAAACTCTCAAAAGAAATGATAAATGCTATTCAAAATGGAATGAAGCACTCAGCGAAGGAGTATGCAGAAGCTATAGACTTTATGAAAAGAAGTTATGATTCTTATAAAGAAGTTTTTGAAGATTACTACGCTGTACTCACACCATCAAGCACTGGTGTAGCTGACAAAAGTCTTAAAAGTACAGGTTCAGCGGATTTTAATAGAGTTTGGTCATTTCTAGGTACTCCTTCAATATCTCTTCCTTTACTTCAAGGGGAAAATAATTTACCATTAGGAATTCAAATGGTAGGCGCCAAATATGACGATCATAGGTTTTTAAGCACTGCTAGATGGCTAGAGACAAAATCAGAGGAGTATAATGAATAAATTAATTTCAATAATTGGAATATCATTTTCCCTTTTCTTTTTGATTGGGTTAGCAACTACATTAACCAGGTCTCCAATGATAACTTTTCTAGACGTACTTCCAGTTTATATCATTATGGGAATAGCTATCACTTTTATGATATATGAAACTTTTTTTGATAAAAAATAATTAAATATTTTTAAATTGAAAAAAAGAATGAATTTAAATTATATATTTATTCTAGTTTTTGTAATTTATTTTGTTACCTGTATCTCAATTTATTTCTTACAAAGAAAACTTCTTTATCATCCCGCAGTTGATAATTATTTGAATGAAAAAAACCTAAATCACAAAATTCAAAAAATTTATGTAAAATCAGATAATGATTTAATTGGATGGTATCATAAAAAAAATAAAAACTTCAAAACTTTACTTTTTTTTCATGGCAATGCAGGTAGACTTGAAAATAGAATTTATAAACTTAACGAAATTTCAAATCTAGATCTAAACTATCTTATTGTTGCCTATAGAGGATTTAGTGGAAATGGTGGCAGACCTAGCGAGCTTGGCTTGTATAAAGATGCCAATCAGTCAAAAAAATGGTTAAATCAAAACGGAGTAAGGGATGAAGATATAATCCTGTATGGAGAATCTTTAGGTACTGCGATTGCCATAGATCTGGGTCAGAACTTCAAACTATCTGGAATAATATTAGAGTCACCATTTATATCAATGACAAAATTAGCAAAAAAATATTACCCATTTTTGCCAATTAATTTATTATTAAAAGATAAATACGAAAACTTAAAAAAAATTAAAAATATTAATTTTCCAGTTTTGGTAATGCATGGAAAAAAAGACAAAATTGTACCATTTTCAATGGGAAAGACTATTTTTGAAAATGCTAATAAACCAAAATATAGTTATTTTAACGACTTTGATGATCATATGATGGAGTATAATCAAGATCTTATCAATTCCATTGAAAATTTTGTAGAACAGTTAAGTTAGTTTGTACCGATAAAAGCATCAGCAAATTTTTCTGCTTCAAAAATTTGTAAATCATCTTCTTTTTCACCAAGCCCTAAAGCAACAATTGGTAATTTATATTTCTTAGCTACAGCTATTAAAATTCCGCCTTTTGCGGTTCCATCAAGTTTTGTCATAATTAAACCTGTTATTGGAATTATTTTATTAAACTCCTCCACTTGATTTATTACATTTTGCCCAGAAGTTGCATCTAAAATCAATAATACTTCATGTGGAGCATTTGGATCAATTTTTTTAGTAACGTTTGCAATTTTTTTATATTCTTCCATTAAATTTTTTTTATTTTGTAATCTTCCAGCAGTATCTATTAAAACATGAGTAAATTTATCTTTCATAGCTTCATCGACTGCTTTAAATGCAACGGACGCAGGATCAGAACCTTGTGAAGATTTAATTATACTTACATCTATTTTTTTAGCCCAGTTTTCTAACTGCTCAATTGCTGCAGCCCTAAAAGTATCAGATGCTGAAAAAATAACTTTATTGCCGTTAGATTTCAAAATTTTTCCTATTTTTCCAATTGTGGTTGTTTTTCCTACTCCATTAACACCAGAAACAAGAACTGCATTTAAATCAGTTTTATTAGTAAAAAAATCTTTTTTTTCTAGTGGAGACATCAAATCAATTATATATTTTTTGAGAAGTAAATTAATTTCATCCACTTTATTTTTATTTGGATCAATTTTTTTTTCTGCAATTATTTTTTTAATTTCCTCAGATGGAATAATACCCACATCTGATTTTATCAAAAATTCTTCAATTTCATCTAGTGTTTTGTCATCAAGTTCTTTTTTGACAATTATTTCCTTTAGTCCAGAAGCAAAAGTAGAAGCACTTTTTTTAAATCCTAACTTAAATTTCTCAAAAATACCCATTATAATTTTATTTTAATTTCCTTAATATCTGAAACTGGACCTGTCATAGATATAATTCCATCATATTCAATATTTAAAAAACCTTCTTTGAAATGAATATTGTTGTTATTGCCAGCAATTTTTTTTTCAAAAGCAACAACACCTGTTGCACAAGCAGCTGTCCCGCATGCTTTAGTTTGTCCAGCTCCACGCTCCCAAACATTTATCAAGATGTTAGTACTATCTTTTATTTGTGCAAATGTAACATTTATTCTTTCTGGGAATAATTGATGGTTTTCAATTAATGGTCCAATTTGTTTTAGGTTATATTTATTACAATCCTCAACAAAAAAAACTATATGTGGATTCCCCACATTTAATGCATAACCATCTTTAAATTCTTCATTTCCAATTTTTAGATTTATATTTTTACAATCTATATTTTTTGATAAAGGAATTTTTTGCCAATTAAAAATAGGATCACCCATTACAATTCTAACACTATTTTCAGAAATTTTTTGAGCTTTTAAAACTCTATTACCAGCTAATACTGCAGTATGTTCTATTTTTTTTTCATCACATATAAGTTTTGCAACGCATCTACTTCCATTACCGCAAGCCTCAACTTCTTCACCATCAGAATTAAATATTGTAATGGGAATATAATTTGGAGCTTCAGGATTTATCTCATCAAGAAATATTAATTGGTCAAAACCAATATTACCTCTTTTTCCTAACTCAACGATTTTTTCTTTAACAATAGAAATTGGATTTTTTCTTCTATCAATGATAAGAAAATCATTACCTAAACCATCCATTTTAAAAGCTTTAAATTCCATATATTTTTATGTTTATCTTATTTATTGACATTTTGAACCTCTATTATAGGTTATCGGAATTTCCGCAAATACAGCATTTTGCGGTGTCTTTGGAAACAAAGAGATCGACACCAGTCAGCGAGGGTTCGCCCACTGGTGCGATAGCTGCTGGATGAAATTATGTTTGAAAATTTGACAAATAAATTTGAAGAAGTTTTTTCTTCTCTAAAGAAAGCACCTTCACTTGATGAAAAGCAAGTTGATGAGGGTATGAGAGGTATTAGACAAGCCTTATTAGAAGCAGATGTATCTCTAGATGTTGCTAAAAATTTCATTGAGAGCGTTAAACCAAAAGCGCTAGGTCAAGAAATAATTAGATCTACGTCACCCGGCCAAATGGTTATCAAAATAGTTTATGATGAGCTAGTTAAATTACTAGGTGAAAAAAATGAAGAAATTAACTTAAATGTTGTTCCTCCAGTTCCAATGATGTTAGTAGGACTTCAAGGTTCAGGAAAAACAACTACTACAGCTAAACTAGCTAAATTTTTAGAAATTAATAAAAAAAAGAAAATTATGATGGTCAGTCTGGATGTTTATAGGCCAGCTGCACAAGAACAATTAAAATCTCTAGGTGAACAAAATAATATAATAACATTACCCGTCATTGAAGGACAATTACCTGCAGATATATGCAGACGAGCAATGAGCGCTGCTAATTTAAATGGATCAGAAATAATTTTATTCGATACAGCGGGTAGAACACAAATTGATCTTCAAATGATGAGTGAAATTAAACAAATAGAAAATATAATTAAACCTTCAGAAACATTTCTTGTAGCAGATTCTCTCACTGGTCAAGTAGCCGCCGAGGTAGCAAAAGAATTTAAAAATACTGTAAATTTAACTGGAATAATTCTAACTAGAGCAGATGGTGACGCGAGAGGTGGAGCAGCTGTTAGTATGAAATATGTATCACAGGTACCAATAAAGTTTTTAGGAGTAGGAGAAAAAATAGATAATATTGAAGTATTTCATCCGGATCGTATTGCAAACAGAATTTTAGGTATGGGTGATGTTGTTTCTTTAGTAGAAAAAGCAGCTCAGGACCTTGGAGAAGAAAATATTAAAAAAGCTGAGGAAAATTTAAAAAAAGGACAATTTTCATTAGAAGATTATTTAACTCAATTAAGACAAATGAAAAAAATGGGAGGAATAGAAGGTGTTATGTCTTTTTTACCTGGTGTTTCTAAAATTAAATCTCAAATGGACGCTGCAGGAGTTGATGAAAAAATTATAACTAAAAATGAAGCAATAATATTATCTATGACTAAAAAAGAAAGAGAAGATCCAAAAATAATTAATGGATCTCGAAAAAAAAGAATTGCTAATGGCTCTGGAACTGATGCAGCCACTATCAATAAATTGCTAAAGCAATTTAAAATGATGTCTGAAATGATGAAAAAGATGTCAAAAGGAAATCTGAAAGGTATGACTGACAAAGGAATACCGCCAGAGCTTTTTAATCAATTAAAATAATGAAAGGTAAAAAATGTTAAAGTTAAGATTATCAATGGGTGGAACAAAAAAGAGACCAGTATATAAAATAGTTGTTGCGGATAGTAGATTTTCAAGAGATGGAAGATTTATAGAAAAACTTGGTTTTTTTAATCCTTTATTACCAAAAGATAAAAAAGAAAGGGTTGGTTTAGAAACAGATAGAATTAAATATTGGTTAGGACAAGGAGCGCAGCCTACAATTAGAGTTGCGAGAATTCTTGGAGAAAATCAATTAATGCCAATGCCGGCAAAAGGTAATAATCCACAAAAAGCCATACCTAAGAAGGATAGAAAGAAAAAAGATGAAAAAGCTGCTTCAGGTGAAGCACCTAAGGAAGAAGCAAAAAAAGCAGAAGCACCTAAGGAAGAAGCAAAAAAAGCAGAAGCACCTAAGGAAGAAAAAAAATAATTTATGTGGCAAGTACAAGTATTTACTCTTTACCCCGAAACTTTCCCTGGTCCATTATCAAAAGGACTTTATGGAAAAGCTTTAGAAAAGAAAAAATGGAATTTAAAAGTTGTAAATATAAGAGATTCTGCTGAGGATAAACACAAAACTGTTGATGATGCACCTTTTGGCGGAGGAGCTGGAATGCTTTTAAAAGCAGATATTTTAGCAAAGTCTATTGATAATAATTTGAAAGATGAAAGTAGAATTTTTTATTTATCTCCAAAGGGTAAAAAATTTGATCAAAAATTTGCAAAAGAACTTTCTAAAGAGAAATCAATCAATTTAATTTGTGGAAATTTTGAAGGTGTAGATGAAAGAATTTTATCTACAAGAAATATTGAGGAAATAAGTATTGGAGACTTTATTTTATCCGGCGGCGAGTCAGCTGCTTTTGTGATAATTGACTCAATTTTAAGATTAATTCCTGGTGTACTTGGAAATGACTTATCTAAACAGGATGAAAGCTTTGAAAACGGTCTTTTAGAATATCCCCAGTATACTAAACCACAGATTTGGGAGAAAAAAGCTGTTCCAGATGTATTATTATCTGGAGATCATGCTAAAATTAAAGACTGGCGTTTGTCTCAATCTGAGGCTATAACACGCGTCCGTAGACCAGATTTATGGGAAAAATATAAAAAGAACTAAATTGATAAATATTAGAATGAAAAATATAGAAGAAATTAACAGATCAAACGTCAAAAAAATTCAGGCTGAAAAAAAGCTGCCTCAATTTTTTCCAGGAGATATTGTTAAAGTGGGAGTTAAAATAACTGAGGGAAAAAGAGATAGAATTCAATATTTTGAGGGTGTGTGTATTGCTAAGAAAAGTCGAGATATAAACTCATCATTTACTGTGAGAAAGATTTCTTTTGGTGAAGGCGTTGAAAGAACTTTTGCTTTGTATAGCCCTATAGTTGAATCAATAAAAGTTATAAGATCTGGAGAGGTAAGAAGAGCTAAATTATATTATTTAAGAGACAGAACTGGAAAATCTGCGAGAATAGCTGAAAAAATTAGAAAAAATATAGGAATTGAATTTGATGTTAAAAGTGAAACAGCAACTGAGGAAAATTTACAGCAGACTGAAGTAAAAAATGATATAAAAGAGAATGAGCAAGAGAAAATCAAAGAGGAAACTTCAGAAAATAAAGAAGAAAGTTTAAAAGAAAAAAAATAAATTTTTTTCAATGCCGCATACACTTTACGATAAAATTTGGAATGATCATTTAGTTCATGAACAAGATGACGGTACAGCATTATTATTTGTTGATAGACATTTAATTCATGAGGTAACAAGTCCACAGGCTTTTGAAGGTTTACGAAATTCAAATAGAAAAGTGAGACAGCCATCTCTAACTTTAGCCGTAGCAGATCATAACGTACCAACTACAGATAGATCAAAAGGAATATCAGACCAAGAATCAAAAATTCAAGTAGAAACTCTAGAGGCAAATTGTAAGGAATTTGGAATAAAACTTTTTGGAATGAATGATAAGAGGCAAGGAATTGTACATGTAACAGGTCCAGAGCAAGGATTTACACAACCAGGAACAGTAATAGTTTGTGGAGACAGTCATACAGCTACTCATGGTGCATTCGGTTCACTAGCTTTTGGAATCGGAACCTCAGAAGTGGAACATGTTCTTGCAACACAAACATTAGTTCAGAAAAAAGCAAAAAATTTTAGAATAAATGTTAATGGAAAACTTCCATTAGGAGTAACATCAAAAGATGTTATTTTACAAATCATTGGAAAAATAGGGACAGCCGGTGGAACAGGTTGTGTAATAGAATACGCAGGAGATTTAATTAGATCTTTAAGTGTAGAGCAAAGAATGACTATTTGTAATATGACAATAGAAGGTGGAGCACGAGCTGGGTTAATAGAACCAGACGAAAAAATATTTAATTATTTAAAAGGGAGACCTATGTCACCCAAAGGCTCTACTTGGGATAGAGCAGTTGAAGTTTGGAGTAATTTAAATTCAGATGATGGTTCTCATTTTGACAAAGAAGTAAGTTTAACTGCAGAAGAAATTATTCCAATGGTTACTTGGGGCACCTCTCCCCAAGATGTTATAACAATTGAAGGAAAGGTTCCAAATCCAAATACAGAAAAAGATCTTGATAAGAAAAGTTCAATTGAAAGATCTTTAAAGTATATGGGCTTGAAACCAGACACACTAGCAAAGGACATAAAAATTGATAAAGTTTTTATTGGAAGTTGTACAAATGGAAGAATTGAGGATTTAAGAGAAGCTGCAAAAATATTAAAAAATAAAAAAAAAGCTTCCCATGTTCACGCCATGGTAGTCCCTGGTTCAGGTTTAGTTAAACAACAAGCAGAGCAAGAGGGTTTAGATAAAATTTTTATAAATTCAGGTTTTGAATGGAGAGAACCTGGTTGTTCTATGTGTTTAGCAATGAATGCAGATAAATTAAAGCCTGAAGAAAGATGTGCATCTACCTCTAATAGAAATTTTGAGGGAAGACAAGGCAGAGGCGGCAGAACACATTTAGTAAGCCCAGGCATGGCTGCAGCTGCAGCGATAGCTGGTAATTTAGACGACGTTAGAAAGTATCAAAATTAAATGCAAAAATTTATTTCTCTTAAAAGTATCCCAACATATTTGCCAATTGTAAATATAGATACAGATATGATTATACCAAAACAGTTTTTGAAAACGATTAAAAGAACAGGTTTAGGAAAAAATCTTTTTTTTGAATTAAGATATGATGAAAAAGGAAAAGAAATCTCAGACTTTATCTTAAACAAAAAACCATTTTGTAATTCCAACATATTAATCACAGGAAAAAATTTTGGGTGTGGTTCTTCTAGGGAACACGCACCTTGGGCACTATTAGACTTTGGAATTACTTGTATTATTAGTTCTAGCTATGCTGATATTTTTTATAATAACTGTTTTAAAAATGGAATTTTACCGATTGTTTTAAACGAGGATAAAATTAAGGAAATATCAGAATACTCAAATAGAAAAGAGGAGATTTCAGTCAACTTAGTAGATCAAAAAATTATATATGGAAACAATGAAATTTCATTTGAGATAGACCCATTTAAAAAAAAATGTTTACTAGAAGGTTTAGATGATATTGCATTATCTCTTGAAAAATCTGATAAAATAAAATCCTTCGAAAATAAAGTTAAAAATCAAAGGCCCTGGATATTTAATGATTAAAGTAAAAAAAAGAAAAATTTTACTTCTACCAGGGGACGGCATTGGCCCTGAGGTAATAAACGAGGTTAAAAAAGTTATTAAATGGCTTAATTCAAAAAAGTCTCTAGATTTTGAAATTGATGAAGATTTAGCAGGAGGAGCTTCTTATGACAAACATGGAACTCCAATAACGGATGAAGTGTTTTACAAAGCTCTTGAGAGTGAAGTTGTCATGTTAGGAGCAGTAGGTGGACCTAAATGGGATAATCTGGAATTTTCTAAAAAACCTGAGAGAGCATTATTGAAATTAAGAAAAGAGTTGAAATTATTTGCAAACTTAAGACCTGCAATATGTTTTAAACAATTGGTTGATGCATCCACTCTTAAACCTGAAATTGTCTCTGGCTTAGATATTATGATTGTAAGAGAATTAACAGGAGGAATATATTTTGGAGAACCAAGAGGGATTAAACCTATAGATAATGGAGAAAGAAAAGGCATTAATACACATACTTATACTAGCAGCGAAATTATTAGAGTAGCAAGGGTCGCTTTTGATTTAGCTAAAAAAAGATCTAATAGAGTTACTTCGTGTGAGAAATCTAATGTTATGGAGGCAGGACAACTTTGGAAAGAAGAGGTTCAAACTTTACACGATTCAGAATACAAAGAAGTAGAACTAAATCATATGTTAGCAGATAACTGTTCTATGCAATTATTAAGAAATCCAAAACAATTTGATGTCATAGTAACTGATAATCTCTTCGGAGACATGCTTTCTGATCAAGCATCAATGTTAACAGGCTCACTAGGACTTTTACCATCAGCATCTCTTGGCGCAAAAAATAAAGATGGCGAAATGAGAGCTATGTATGAACCAATACATGGTTCAGCTCCAGATATAGCCGGAAAAGGATTGGCAAATCCAATTGCAACAATTTTAAGTTTTGCGATGGCATTAAGATATTCTTTAAATTTGGATAAAGAGGCAGATAATTTGGAAAAAGCGGTCCAAGATGTGCTTAATGACGGTTTAAGAACAAAAGATATAGTTGCAAAGGGAAAAAAAGAAGTATCCACTGTTCAAATGGGGGATGCGATTATTTCAAAATTGAAATAATTTGTATTTTAATTAAAATAAGATTATGCCAACTTATAATGCACCAGTTGAAGATATGCTTTTTTTATATGAAAAGCTTAGAGATAACAAAAATTATAATGAGATTGATAAATATAAAGAAGTAACAACTGATCTTGTAAAAAATATTTTAGAGGAGGCAGCAAAAATTAATCAAAATTTAATTTTACCTCTTGCAAAAGCTGGAGATGAAAATCCAACAGTATTAGAAAATGGCGTTGTAAGGACACCTCCTGGTTATAAAGAGGCATATAAAAAATTTATTGAAGATGGATGGACATCATTATCTTGTGATCCAAAATATGGTGGACAAGGCATGCCAAAAACTGTGAGTGCATTTTTTGATGAAATGCTATCATCAGCTAGCTTAGCATTTAAGCTCTATAGCGAACTAACGCTTGGCGCTTATAATTGTATAAATCACCATGCTACAGATGAAATTAAAAATAAATATCTTCCAAAAATGGTTGAGGGTAAATGGAGTGGGACAATGTGTTTAACTGAACCAGTATGTGGCACAGACTTAGGTTTGCTTAAGACAAAAGCAATAGAGCAACCAGATGGAACATATAAAATTACAGGTCAAAAAATATTTATTACATCAGGCGATCATGATTTGACAGAAAATATTATTCATTTAGTAATCGCAAGAGCATCAGACTCACCTAAGGGCACTAAAGGAATCAGTTTATTTTTAGTTCCAAAATTTATTGTCAAAGAGGACGGATCGATTGGCACTAGAAATGGAATATCGACTGGTTCAATAGAAACTAAAATGGGAATTAAAGGTTCAGCAACATGTGTTTTAAACTTTGATGAGGCAACGGGATATATGATTGGTCCTAAAAATAAAGGATTGAGTCAAATGTTTACAATGATGAATTTAGAGAGAATTGTGGTTGGAATCCAAGGCCTAGGTATTTCTGAAATTGCGTATCAAAACTCATTGATCTATGCAAAAGAGAGAAAGCAAGGAAAAAGTACAAAAAATCAGTCACCAAATGGAAACGCAGACTTAATTATTGAGCATGCAGATATAAGGAAAACTTTATTAAATATGAAATCTATAATTGAGGGAGAGAGAGCTCTGTGCTTTTGGTTATCACAACAAACAGAAGTGAGTTTAAACCATAGCGACCAGAAAATAAAACAAGACGCCACAGATATGGTTTCATTAATGACTCCTGTTGTTAAATCATTATTTTCAGATTTAGGGATGGAAATTACAAGTGATGCAATGCAAATATACGGAGGGTATGGATACACTAAAGATCAAGGTATTGAACAATTATACAGAGATAATAGAATAACTCCCATATACGAAGGAACAAACTCTGTTCAAGCAATAGATTTAGTATTTAGAAAACTAGTTAATCAAAACGGAGATATAATTGATAAGTACATTAGTATGATCAAAGGTGACTTAAATAAAAATAATAAAGACTTAAGCCCTTTTGTTACTAAGTTAGAAATTTATATTGATAAATTAAGCAAATTTTCAAGTTGGATGAAAGATAAAATAAAAACCTCAAAAGATGATGCAAATGCTGCCTCAAATGATTATTTGAGAGTTCTTGGCTATGTTGCAATTGGTTATTCGTGGTTAAAGGTTTTAGAAGTGAGTTACAAAGACTATTTAAACAATAAAGATTTTTATGAGGACAAAATACAAACAGCAAATTTCTATTTTAATAGAGTTTTACCTAGAGTAGAAAGCCATTATTTATCCGCAACAACAGGCAGTAAATATATAATGGATTTTAAATTTAATTAAAAAAAAATGAGCCATTACGAGAAAAATCTTGATAAAAATAATGCAAATTTTGTTCCATTAACACCCCTATCTTTTTTATTAAGAGCTAAAGATATTTATCCAAATTATGAAGCAATAGTTTACGAAGATAGAAAATATACTTGGAGCGAAGTGTATAAAAGATGTGTAAAATTTGCTAGTGCACTAAGTAAAATTGGTATTTCCAAAGGTGATACGGTCTCTTTTTTAGCTTTTAATACTCCAGAGATTTTTGAAGCTCATTATTCTGTACCAATGACAGGAGGAGTATTAAATACAATTAATATAAGGTTAGATGCTAAGACAATTGCATACATCTTAGATCATAGCGACGCTAAAGCTTTAGTTGTTGATAGACAATTACATTTAGAGGTAAAAAAAGCGTTAAGAGCACTCAAAAAAAAAATTACTATAATTGATATAAACGATAAATTTGCTGATCAATCGAAATTAGAAAAAATTGGAGATTTAGAATATGAGGAATTTTTAAATACTGGCGATGAAAATTTTAAATGGGAAATGCCAGATGATGAGTGGCAAGCAATCTCATTAAGTTATACTTCAGGAACAACAGGCAATCCTAAAGGAGTTGTTTATCATCACAGAGGAGCTTATTTAATGTCAACAGGAAGTGCGACTGCGTGGAATATGCCTAATAGATTAAATTTTCTGACGGTTGTACCAATGTTTCACTGTAATGGATGGTGTTATCCGTGGACAGTACCAATGCTTAATGGAAGAACAATTTGTCTTAGAGCCATTGATATAAAAAAAATTTTTGAACTTATAGATAAGTATAATGTATCCCACTTTGGAGGAGCTCCTATAGTACTGAATATGATAACAGGCGCACCAGAGAGTGAGCGTAAAAAACTTAAAAATAAGGTTTATGTATTAACAGCTGGTGCTCCACCACCAAGTATTATATTTAAAAAAATGAAAAGTCTTGGATTTGAAGTAATGCATGTTTATGGGTTAACAGAAACTTATGGACATGTAACACAATGTGCTTGGAACGAGGAATGGAACAGTTTAGATGAGGAAAAGCAAAATGAAATAAAAGCCAGGCAAGGAGTTAGATATCCAAATACTGAAGGCGTTACAATTATGAATCCAGAGACAATGAAGGAAGTTCCAAGAGATGGGAAAACTATAGGTGAAATAATGATTAGAGGAAATGTAGTTATGAAAGGATATTTCAAGGATAAGGAAGCTACAGAAAAAGCCATGAAAGATGGTTGGTTTCATACAGGTGATTTAGCAGTTATGCATCCTGATGGTTATGCAAAGATACAAGATAGATCTAAAGATATAATTATTTCAGGTGGTGAAAATATTTCCTCTATTGAAATAGAAAATACTTTAGCAAAGCATCCATCTGTATCCATAGCAGCTGTGGTTGCAAAACCTGATGAAAAATGGGGTGAAGTACCTTGTGCTTTCATTGAAATGGTAAAAGATAAACCAGTTACAGAAAAAGAATTAATAAATTTTTGCAAAGAGACCCTTGCAGGTTTTAAAGTTCCAAAAAAAGTTGAATTTTGTGAATTGCCAAAAACATCAACAGGAAAAATCCAAAAATTTGAGTTAAGAAAAAAGGCCAAGGAGTTAAACTGAACTTAAACGTCGATAATAAAGACGTATTCATATCTACCAGTGGTATGGATATTGATCCAAAAAAACCATCAATACTTTTGATGCACGGAAGTGGACTTACACATATAGTTTGGTCCCTACATGAACAGTTTTATTCAGCCAATGGATTTAATGTTTTATCAATTGATTTACCTGGACACGGAGATTCGGAGGGACCTTCTCTAAAATCTATTGAGGAAATATCTGATTGGGTAAAAAAATTGATGTTAGCATTGAGTATTTCAAAAATAAGCTTTATGGGTCATTCTCAGGGTGCTCTTATAGGAATTGACTTTGCGTCAAGATATCCAGAATTAATTGACAAGTTAGTTTTAGTAGCTGGTTCAAATAAAATGCCAGTTAACAAGGACCTTATAGATTTAGCAGAATCTGGGGACGAGAAAGCAGTTTTATTAATGATGAAGTGGGGTTATGAAGGTTCAAAAGCTTTTATAGGAGGCAATCCAGTCAAAAAAATTGTTAATTCTGCAAGGGCTATACGAGAAGTATTAGCGGTAGACTTAAACGCCTGTAATAATTATAAGGATGGCGAAAATGCAATTAAAAAAATTAATTGTTCAACACTATGCATTTTTGGAGACCTAGATAAAATGGTACCAATTAAGGTTGGAATAAAAATGTCAGAGCAGATAAAAAATTGTGAATTAAAAATTATTTCAAATTGTGGTCACATGATACTTTTTGAAAAAGCATTTGAAATGAGAAAATTAGTAAAAGAGTTTATACAAAAAAAATAGATGAAAAATTATTCTATTGCAAGATCTAGAAGACTTAGAAGTACACCATATACTTCAAGAATTGAAAAACAGGGAGTAACTGCATATACATCATACAACCACATGCTATTGCCTGCCGCATTTGGATCTTTGGAGGAATCCTACTATCATTTAAAAGAAAATGTACAAGTTTGGGATGTAGCGGGAGAAAGACAGGTTGAAATTTCTGGCAAAGATGCAAGCAAATTAGTTCAACTAATGACATGCAGAGATCTTTCAAAATCCAAAATAGGAAGATGTTATTATTGTCCAATTATTGATGATAGAGCAGGTATTATTAACGATCCTGTAATTTTAAAGTTAAGAGAAGATCGTTGGTGGATTTCTATCGCTGACTCAGATGTCATTTTATTTGCAAAAGGATTAGCAATAGGAAAAAAATTTGATGTCAAAATATTTGAGCCAAACGTTGACATATTAGCAGTACAAGGGCCAAAATCTTTTATGCTTATGGAAAAAATATTTGGAAAAAAAATTACCGAAATGAAATTTTTTGGTTTTGATTATTTTGAATTTGCAGGAGCGAAACATTTAATTGCAAGATCTGGCTGGTCAAAGCAAGGAGGTTACGAAATTTATGTAGAAAATACGGAATCTGGCCTTAACTTATACGATAAATTATTTGAGCTTGGCAAAGAATTTAATGTAAAAGCTGGTTGTCCAAATTTAATTGAGAGAATTGAAAGTGCTTTATTATCATTTGGTAATGATATGGATTACGATGATAATCCATTAGAGTGTGGATTAGATAAATATGTTAATTTAGATACAGATATAAATTTTCTTGGAAAAGAAAAACTTAAAGAAATTAAAAAAAAAGGAGTAACAAGAAAATTAATGGGAGTAATAATTGATGCAAAAGAAATAAGTGTATCAAAATCAATAAATCTTATTAATGGAAAAAATTCTAAAATTGGAGAATTAAGATCGGGAGTTTATTCGCCACATTTTAAAAAAGTAATAGGGATTGCAATGATTGATAAACCTTATTGTAAAGTTTCAGAAATATTTAAAATATCAATAAACGGTGAGGTTTTTGAGGGAAAAGTTTGCGATTTACCTTTCATTTAGTATAACTAATCCATCATGAATATAGCCATAGTAGGAGCAACAGGAAATGTTGGTAGAAAAATTATTGAAGTTTTAGAAAAAAAAAACTTCTCTCTAAGTAATTTATATTTAGTTGCATCATCTAAAAGCGCAGGATTAAAATTAAAATTCAGAGGTAAGGAAATTGAAGTTGAGAGTTTAGAAAGCTTTGATTTTTCTAAAGCTAATATTACTTTTTTTTCGGCGGGAGGAAAGATTTCTGAAAAATATGTTCCACTTGCTGCAAAACACTCGGTCGTGATAGATAATTCAAGTCATTTTAGAATGGACCCTGATGTTCCTTTAATTGTTCCTCAGGTTAATTCAGATCAATTAAAAAATATTAAAAAAAATATAATTGCAAATCCAAATTGCTCAACAGCTCAACTTGTTATTATTTTAAAACCATTACATGATTTATTTAATATTAAAAGGGTAGTTATTTCAACATATCAATCTACTTCAGGTGCTGGTAAAGCGCCCATGGATGAGCTGATAGAACAAACTAAACTTTCTTTAGATAATAAAAAAATTAATTCAAAAAATTTTACTAAGCAAATTGCATTTAATGCAATCCCTCATATTGATGTATTTGTTGATGAGGGATATACAAAAGAGGAAATAAAGATGATTAATGAAACAAAAAAGATTTTGGATAGCAAAATAGAGCTAACTGCAACATGTGTAAGAATTCCTGTGCTAGTTTCTCACTCAGAATCTTTAAATATAGAATTTGAAAAACCATTCACTTTGGAAAAAATTTTTGAAGCTTTAAATAGTGCTGATGGATGCAAAGTTATTGATGATAGGAAAGATGGAGGCTATATAACCCCAGTCGAAGCTGAAGGAAAAAACGAAACATTTATTTCTAGAATTAGAAAAGATAACACAATTAAAAATACAATTAATCTTTGGTGTGTTTCAGATAATTTGTTAAGAGGGGCAGCACTGAATTCAGTAGAAATAGCTGAAGCATATATAAAAAAAAATTAATGAAAAACGATAATCCACTATCACCACATATTCAAATTTATAGTTGGCATATTTCATCATTGGTTTCAATTTGTCATAGAATAACTGGTATTATAAATATAATAATCATAACTTTAATTTGTTTTTGGGTATCATTTTTACTTTTAGGAAATTCAAATTATGAATTAGTATATAATTTTTTTGGAACATTTTTTGCTAAATTTATGATTATTGGGACTGTATGGTCTTTCTCCTTTCAAATTTTAAGTGAAATTAGACATTTATTTTGGGATTTAGGAATAGGATTTGAATTAAAAACTTCAAATATAACTGGCCTATTAGTTATTTTTGGATCATTTATTTTAACAATTTTTATTTTTATTTTAGGAAGAAATTTATTTTTATGATTAATGCAACTAAAAAGTGGATATTTTTAAAAATAAGCTCAGCAATATTAGCTCCTTTGATGTTATGGTTTTTATTTAGCCTGGTTTCATTTTACGATAAAAGTTATAGCGAGATATTATTATTTTTTACTAGCCAACCAACAAAATTTTTATTTTCATTGTTTATAATTTTTGCTTATTTTTATTCAGCATTGAGTATTAGTGAGGTTTTTGAAGACTATATTGAGAGTAAAAAATTAAAAAATGTCGCAAACAAATTACTCTTTTTATTTGCTATAATAATACCTATATCAACCTTACTAACATTATTTAAATTAAGTCTATGAACAAATATAAAATTATAGAACACGAATATGATGTTGTCGTTTTAGGTGCAGGTGGTGCGGGATTAAGGGCAGCTGTCGGTTTAAGTGAGGCTGGTTTAAAAACAGCATGCATATCAAAAGTATTTCCTACTAGAAGTCATACATCAGCAGCTCAAGGAGGAATTTCCGCAGCGTTAGGTAACATGGGTGAGGATGACTGGAGATGGCATATGTATGATACTGTTAAAGGATCTGACTGGTTAGGCGATCAAGATTGTATTGAATATTTATGCAAAGAAGCACCAAGAGCAGTTTTAGAACTAGAAAAATATGGTGTTCCTTTTAGCCGAACTGAAGATGGAAAAATTTATCAAAGACCTTTTGGGGGGATGACTAAAAATTATGGGAATGAAACTGTACAAAGAACTTGTGCGGCAGCAGACAGAACTGGTCATGCAATACTACATACAATGTATGGTCAGGCTCTAAAACATAATACAGAATTTTTTATTGAATATTTTGCTTTAGACTTATTAATGAAAAATGGTGAATGCAAGGGTTTAATAGCATGGAATTTAAATGATGGAACTATTCATAGATTCAGATCACATATTACAATTATAGCCACAGGTGGATATGGAAAAACTTATTATTCATCAACCTCTGCACATACATGCACAGGCGATGGAAATGCAATGGTTTTAAGAGCTGGCTTACCTTTGCAGGATATGGAGTTTGTTCAATTTCATCCTACAGGAATCTATGGTCATGGAACTTTAATTTCAGAGGGAGTAAGAGGCGAAGGTGGCTACTTATTGAACTCTAAAGGAGAAAGATTTATGGAACGCTACGCTCCTAAAGCAAAAGATCTTGCATCAAGAGATGTTGTAAGTAGATCCATAGCTGTCGAGATAAACGAAGGTAGAGGAGTTGGAAAAGAAAAAGACCATGTTCATCTCCATTTAAATCACTTAGATCCAAAAGTTATTGAAGAAAGACTGCCAGGAATTTCTGAATCTTCGAGACTATTCGCTGACGTTGATGTCACTAAAGAGCCAATACCAGTAGTGCCTACTGTGCATTATAACATGGGTGGTATTCCTACAAACTATAAAGCTGAAGTTTTAACATTAAATGGATCTGAAAAAATTGTTCCTGGGCTAATGGCTATTGGAGAAGCGGCCTGTGTTTCAGTCCATGGTGCAAATAGATTAGGATCTAACTCATTGATCGATTTAGTTGTTTTTGGAAGAGCTGCAGCTAAAAGAGCGGCAGAAATTGTGAAACCTGGTACACCTCACGAAGAAATGCCCAAATCTGAAACAGACAAATGTTTAGATAGATTTGAAAAATTAAGAAATGGTGATGGAAGTAATAGAACTGCAGATTTAAGACTGGCTATGCAAAAAACTATGCAATCTAAATGTGCAGTTTTTAGAACTGAAAAAACTTTAAAAGAGGGTGTGGAAGAAATTAGAAAACCTTATGACGGTATGGATTCTATATCCGTAAAAGATAAATCGCTTATTTTTAATACCGACTTAGTAGAAACTCTTGAATTTGATAATTTAATAAGACAGGCTATTGTCACTATAGACTCCGCATATGAACGAAAAGAAAGCAGAGGAGCCCATGCAAGAGAGGATCATCCTAAAAGGGACGATAATAATTTTATGAAACATACTTTATCTTGGTGTGAAGGGAGTAAGACAAAGATTGCATACAGAGACGTTCACAAATCAACTTTAAGTAATGATGTCCAATACTTTCCACCGCAAGAAAGAGTATATTAATGGTACAAATAAATTTACCTCAAAATTCTAAAGTTCAAAAAGGTAAGTATTATAAAGATCAAACAGGTTCAAAAAATATCAGAAAAGTTAATATTTATAGATGGGACCCTTCTACAGGGGAGAATCCTCGAATAGACACTTACGAAGTAGATATGGATAATTGTCCTTCAAAAGTACTAGACTTATTAAATAAAATTAAAAATGAAATTGATCCCTCTATTGCTTATAGAAGATCATGTGCTCACGGAGTCTGTGGTTCTTGTGCTATGAATATGGATGGAAAAAATGGACTAGCGTGTACAAAACCACATAAAGAAATCAAAGGAGATATAAATATATACCCATTACCACATTTAAAAGTTCAAAAGGATTTGATCGGTGACTTAAGCACATTATATAAACAATACGCATCTGTAGAACCTTGGTTAAAAAACTCAAAAAAAGATGAAAATAAGGAGAATATACAATCAATAGAAGATAGATCAAAATTAGACGGTCTTTACGAATGTATAATGTGTGCCTGTTGTTCGACTTCTTGCCCAAGTTATTGGTGGAATGGAGATAAATATCTCGGACCTGCTGTTTTACTTCAAGCCTATAGATGGATAATTGATAGTAGGGATGAGGAAAGAAAAGAGAGGCTAAAAAAAGTTGCTGATGAACTTAAGCTTTATAGATGTCATACTATTATGAATTGCACTAATGCTTGCCCAAAAGGATTAAACCCAGCAAAAGCAATTGCATCTATAAAGAAAATGCTTGCAACAAGTTAATTACTTATTTAAATAATTTTAACGATGAATTTAATACAGCATTTTGTGAATGGTGAACTTACGTCTGGTTCGTCTAAAAAAAAAGGAAAGGTTTTTAATCCTGCTACAGGAGAACAAAAATCAGAAGTATTATTAGCAAATAGATCTGATTTAAATAATGTAGCTGATATTGCAAAGAAAGCATTTGAGTCATGGTCACTTAAACCAGCTCTTCAAAGAGCTAGAATAATGTTTAAATTTAAAGAATTAATTGAAAAAAATTCTGAAGAAATTACTGAATTAATAGTTTCTGAACATGGAAAAGTTTATGAGGATGCAAAAGGGTCTTTAACCAGAGGATTAGAAGTAGTAGAGTTTGCCTGTGGTATTCCTCAACTTCTCAAAGGAGAATTTTCAGAAAATGTTGGAACAAATGTTGATAGTTGGTCAATGCGCCAACCACTAGGAGTAGTTGCTGGAATAACTCCATTCAATTTTCCAGCTATGGTACCTATGTGGATGTTCCCAATAGCAATTGCATGTGGAAATACCTTCATTTTGAAACCTTCTGAAAAAGATCCATCTTGCTCAATTAAATTAGCTAAATTATTAAAAGAAGCAGGACTACCTGATGGAGTATTCAATGTTGTTAATGGAGATAAAGAAGCTGTAGATGCAATTTTAGAAAACAAAGAAATTAAAGCAGTAAGTTTTGTTGGTTCAACACCTATTGCAAAATATATTTATGAAAATTCAGCAAAAAATGAAAAAAGGGTTCAAGCGTTAGGTGGTGCAAAGAATCATCTAGTTGTTATGCCTGATTGTGATTTAGATGGAGCAGTCAATGGATTAATGGGTGCAGCTTATGGATCTGCGGGCGAAAGATGTATGGCCCAGTCAGTAGCAATAGCTGTAGGAAATATTGGAGATGAGCTAGTATCTCGTTTATCTAAGAAATCAGAAACATTAAAAGTGGGTCCTGGAATGGATAAGAATTCTGAAATGGGTCCATTGATCACAAAAGAACATTTAGAAAAGGTGAAAGGATATGTTGATTTAGGCGTTAAAGAAGGTGCGGACCTAGTTGTAGATGGAAGAAATTTAAAATTACAAGGTTATGAAAATGGTTTTTTTATTGGTGGGTGCTTATTTGATAACGTAAAAAGGGATATGAGAATTTATAAAGAAGAAATCTTTGGACCTGTTTTATCAGTGTTAAGAGTTAAAACTTTTGAAGAAGCAACTAAACTGATTAATGAACACGAGTATGGGAATGGAGTTAGTATATATACTAGAGATGGTGATGCTGGTAGAACTTTTGCTAGCAAAATCCAAGTAGGCATGGTTGGTATCAATGTGCCAATACCTGTCCCAATGGCATTCCATAGTTTTGGCGGTTGGAAGAGATCGCTATTTGGTGATAGCGCAATGCATGGAACTGAAGGAGTAAGATTTTATACTAAGCTCAAAACTATAACATCAAGATGGCCATCTGGTATAAGATCAAATGCAGAATTTGTTATGCCAACCATGAAATAAAAAAATGAAAAAAATATCTTTAATTGGTGCTGGACAAATTGGTGGAACTTTAGCTCATTTAATTGGTTTGAAAGAACTGGCTTCAGAAGTTGTTCTTTTTGATGTTGCTAGTGGTGTAGCTAAAGGAAAAGCTTTAGATATTGCGCAATCCTCATCAGTAGATGGGTTTAATGTTAAATTTTTAGGCACTGATAAATATGAAGATATAAAAAATTCAGATGTAATAATTATTACAGCTGGAGTTCCTAGAAAACCAGGTATGAGTAGAGACGATCTATTAGGTATAAATTTAAAAATCATTAAGCAAGTCGCACAAGGTGTTAAACAACATGCACCTAATGCTTTTGTAATATGTATTACAAATCCCTTGGACGTTATGGTTATGGCTTTTCAAAAATATTCAAATTTGCCTACAAATAAAGTAGTTGGCATGGCAGGAATTTTAGATAGTTCAAGATTTAAATTATTTTTATCATTAGAGCTAAAAGTTCCAGTAAAAGAAATTGAGGCAATGGTGATGGGAGGCCACGGAGATACAATGGTTCCCTTGCCTAGATTTACAAAAATTTCTGGAAAACCATTATTAGATTTAGTTAAAGAGGGTAAATTATCTTCTAATAGATTAGAAGAGATAAATCAAAGAACAAGAGATGGAGGTGCTGAGATTGTTAAGTTTTTAGAGAAAGGATCCGCATTTTATGCACCAGCTGCATCAGGAGTCCAGATGGCTGAAGTTTATTTAAAAGATGAAAAAAAATTGTTACCCTGTGCTGCCTACCTCAATGGTGAATATGGTATTAATAATATTTATGCAGGAGTACCTGTTATAATTGGTAAATCAGGAGTAGAAAAAATTGATGAAATAAAACTTGATGATAAAGAAAAAAAAGAGTTTTTGAATTCAATTGAGGCCGTAAAAAAATTATGGGAAGCTGCATCTAAAATAGATCCAGATCTCTCTAAATAATGAATATACACGAACACCAGGCAAAACAAATTTTAAAAAAATATGGAGCAACTGTTCCTAATGGAGTTTTTGGACTAACAGTTGAAGAATTAGTTGAAAAATCAAAATTATTAAAAACTAATAAATATATTTTAAAAGCACAAATTCATGCAGGAGGCAGAGGTAAAGCTGGTGGTGTAAAAATACTTGATAGTATTGAAGAATTAACAAAGGCATCAAAAGAAATGATGGGTAAAAAACTCGTTACTCATCAGACAGGTCCCGAAGGTAAGGTTGTCAGAAGACTATATGTGGAGGAGGTTTCTAAAATAGAGAAAGAATTCTATTTATCTTGTTTAGTTGACAGGGCTAGTTCAAAAATTGCATTTATCTCAAGCGATCAAGGAGGAGTAGACATAGAAGAGGTAGCAAAAAAAAATCCAGAAAAAATTAATACTACAAAAATTAATTATTCTAAAGAAATTTCAAATGAAGATTGTGAAAATATTATAAGAATCTTTAATTTAAAAAATAAAGAAAAAGATCAAGCAAAAAATTTAATAAAGGCAATTTACAAAATGTTTGTAAGTACTGATGCTAGTATGGTTGAAATTAATCCTTTAATTTTGACAGAGGAAGGAAATATAGTTTGTTTAGACGCAAAAGTTAACTTTGATGATAATGCCTTGTTTAAACATCCTGAGATAGCTGATCTTAGAGATTTGAGTGAAGAAGACCCAATTGAAATAGAAGCGAGTAAACATGATTTGTCTTATATTAAATTAGATGGAAGTATAGGATGTATGGTGAATGGTGCTGGCTTAGCTATGGCTACAATGGATATTATAAAACTTTATGGAGAAGAACCTGCTAATTTTTTAGATGTTGGAGGTGGAGCATCTAAAGAAAAAGTTACAGAAGCACTTAAGTTAATTCTCTCAGATAAAAATGTTAAAGGGATTTTAATAAATATTTTTGGAGGAATTATGAGATGCGATGTACTTGCGCAAGGTGTAGTAAATGCAGCAAAAGAGATAGATATTAATGTTCCTTTAGTTGTAAGACTAGCAGGAACAAATTTCAAAGAAGGAAAAGAAATATTAGATAATTCAGGATTAAAACTAATTTCAGCTGAAAACTTAGATGATGCAGCAAAAAAAATTGTTGAGGTTATAAAATAAAATGTCAATTCTAGTTAATAAAAATACAAAAGTAATTTGTCAAGGTTTTACTGGATCTCATGGCACATTTCATTCTCAACAAGCAATTGATTATGGAACAAATTTAGTAGGCGGTGTTACTCCGAAAAAAGGAGGACAAGTACATCTAGATCGTCCAGTTTTTAATACTGTTGAAGAAGCAAAGAATAAAACTGGTGCTAACGCGAGCATGATTTATGTTCCTGCAAAATTTGCAGCATCAGCAATAATCGAAGCAATTGAATCCTCTATTGAAATCATAGTTTGTGTAACAGAAGGTATACCTGTTCAAGATATGCTCAAGGTAAAATTAAAATTAAAGAACTCAAATAGTCGATTAATAGGACCTAATTGCCCAGGAATAATTACTCCTGATGAATGTAAAATTGGGATTATGCCTGGAATTATCCACAAGAAAGGGAGCGTAGGTATTGTTTCAAGGTCAGGCACTTTAACTTATGAAGCAGTTGCTCAAACTACAGAAAATGGATTAGGTCAATCATCATGTATCGGCATTGGTGGAGATCCTATAAATGGAACAAGTTTTATTGATTGTTTAGATTTATTTTTGAAGGATGATGAAACTAAATCAATTTTAATGATTGGTGAAATAGGTGGAAATTCTGAGGAAGATGCATCTGAATTTTTAAAAAATCATAAAATTAAAAAACCAATAGTTGGTTTTATTGCTGGAATCACGGCCCCTCCTGGAAAGAGAATGGGTCATGCGGGAGCTATTATCTCAGGAGGCAAAGGAACAGCTCAAGATAAAATAAATAAAATGAAAGAATGTGGAATAACAATAGCTGAATCACCAGCAGAAATGGGCAAAACTTTATTAAATAAATTGTCTAATTGAAAAATTAATCACAGCTAATATAATAGAAGAATATTAATGTCCTCTTCAAAAAATATAGAGTTTGAGCAAACTTCGTTTTTAAGTAAATCAAATAGTGCATTTATCGAAGATATGTATCTTAAATACATAGAAAAAGATCCAAACCTTCCTGAAAGCTGGAAAAAATATTTTGAAACTTTAGGCGAGGATCTTGATTTAATTATTAGAGAAATTGAAGGACCAAGTTGGAATAAAAATAGAAAAAAAATTAACTTACAAAAAAAATCTCATGAAAATAAAAACTTTTATAATAATGAGGAAATTGAAAAAGATAAGGCGGATTCTATAAGAGCAATAGCCTTAATAAGAGCTTATAGAATTAGGGGTCATTTGATTGCGAATTTAGATCCCCTAGAAATGATGGAGAGAAAATATCTTCACGAATTACACCCATCAGACCATGGATTTAATAAGGAAGATTATGATAAGAAAATTTTTCTTCATTCTTACATGGAGAAAGGATACTCAACAGTTAATGAAATAATATCTAACTTAAAAAGAATTTATTGCTCAACTATTGGCGTAGAGTATATGCATATATCTGATCCAATAGAAAAAGTTTGGTTTAGAAATAGGATGGAGAAAGAGGAAAATCGGATTAATTTCACAAATAATGGAAAAAAAGCAATATTAAATAAAATTATTCAGGCCGAAGGATTTGAAAAGTTTTTAGCAAAAAAATATGTAGGTACAAAAAGATTTGGATTAGATGGAGCTGAATCTTTAATTCCAGCGATGGAGCAAATTATCAAGAGAGGAGGTCAATTAGGGGTTAAAGAAATTAAAATTGGTATGCCACATAGGGGAAGATTAAATGTATTAGCTAATGTATTACAAAAATCTTATAAAAGAATATTTAATGAATTTGCTGGTGAAATTTCTAGCAGCTCAGAAGATTCAGCTGGTGACGTAAAATACCATTTAGGAGCATCGTCAAATAGAGTGTTTGATAGTAATTCAGTTCATGTAAGTTTAACAGATAATCCTTCACACTTAGAGGCTGTGGATCCAGTTGTGCTTGGACAAACAAGAGCAAAACAATTTTTTCATCAAGATTTAAATAGAAAAAAAGTAATTCCTATATTAATTCATGGTGATGCAGCTTTTGCAGGACAAGGTGTAGTAGCAGAATGTTTTGCAATGTCAGGTTTACCTGGTCATAATACTGGAGGAACTATACATATTATTGTAAATAACCAGATTGGTTTTACTACAAGCCCAAGGTTCGCAAGATCAAGCCCATATCCTTCCGATTTAGGAAAAGTTGTTGATGCTCCAATTTTGCACTGTAATGGTGATGACCCCGAAGCCGTTACGCATTGTGCAAAAGTTGCCATTGAGTTTAGACAAGAGTTTAACAAAGATGTTGTTATAGATATGATTTGTTATAGGAGATTTGGTCATAATGAAGGGGATGAACCTTCATTCACTCAACCTCTTATGTATAAAAAAATTAGAAACCACCCCACTACATTAAATGTTTATGGAAACAGATTAATTCAAGAAGGAACTATAAATTCTGATGAGTTTAATAAAATGAAAAATGATTTCAAAAATCTTCTTGAGGAACAATATAAAACAGCAAAGGACTATAAACCTAAAATAGAATGGTATGAGGGAACTTGGTCAAGATACAAACCTGAAAAAGGTAAAGATAAAAGAGGTAAAAGTGGTGTAGATTTATCTAAAATTGAAAAAATTTCAGATAAAATTAACAGTATTCCATCAACAGTGAAAGTTCACAAAACTATTTCTAAAATTTTAGAACAGAGAAAACAATCAGTTATAAGTAAAAAAAAAATAGACTGGTCAACAGCTGAAGCTTTGGCATTTGGTACGTTGCTTGAAGAAGGTTTTCCTGTAAGACTTGTTGGCCAAGACTCTGGAAGAGGTACATTTAGTCAAAGACATTCTGTTTTAAGAAATCAAGACGATAATTCACGTTATATTCCTTTAAATAATATTTCAAAAAATCAAAAAAAATTTGAGGTAGTTGATAGCTTTTTGTCAGAGTTAGCTGTTTTAGGATTTGAATATGGTTACAGTTTAGTTGAACCAAGCACTTTAACTATTTGGGAGGCGCAATTCGGTGATTTTGCAAATGGTGCTCAAATAATTATTGATCAATTTATTGCATCAGGAGAAAGAAAATGGTCTAGAGCAAGTGGCCTTGTAATGCTTTTACCACATGGATATGAAGGTCAGGGACCAGAACATTCATCAGCAAGATTAGAAAGATTTCTTCAATTATGTGCACAAGATAACTTGCAGGTTATGAATTGTACAACTCCCGCAAATTATTTTCATGCCTTAAGACGTCAAATTCATAGAGATTTTAGAAAACCATTAGTTATTATGACTCCAAAATCTTTATTGAGAAATAAATTGTGTACTTCAAAATTAGATGACTTTGGCAAAAAAAATTCATTCCATAGAGTCTTATGGGATCATGCAATCGATCCTAATGAGACTGATTTTATAAAGTTGAAAAGAAGTAAAAAAATTAAAAAGGTTATTCTGTGCTCTGGTAAAGTCTACTTTGATCTATTAGAGGCAAGAGAAAAAAATAAAAAAGATGATACTGTAATATTTAGAATAGAGCAGCTATATCCTTTTCCAGTTAAACCATTAGTTAAAGAAATTGCTAGATACGCTAAAAATGCAAAATTTTACTGGTGTCAAGAAGAGCCTAAAAACATGGGTGCATGGCTTTTAGTGCGAGATTATATTCAATGGACATTAAATCATATAGGAGCTAAACATAATCAAATCATGTATATTGGTAGAAATCCTGCAGCATCTCCAGCTACTGGATATGCAAAAAGGCATATAAAGCAACAAAGAGAAATAATAGAAAAGGTCTTTGAATAGATTATGAGTGAAAAAATTTTAGTTCCAGAATTAGGAGAAAGTATAACTGAAGCGACTGTTTCCAAATGGCTTAAAAGTGCAGGAGATAGCGTTGAAGCAGACGAACCGATTGTTGAATTAGAAACAGATAAAGTTAATCTTGAAGTTCCCTCACCAGTTAATGGCGTTTTAGGAAAAATTAATGCTAGCGAGGGAGATGTAGTAGAGGTGGGGTCTACTTTAGGTCATATTAATTCAGGATCAAATATTCAAACTTCTGATATTTCAAAAAATGAAGATGTTAAAAAAAAAGAGAACAACGTTATCAAAATTGAAGTTGAAAAAAAAACTGAACCAAAAGAAATAAAAATTCTAAGTGAAGAAGAAGACAAAGATGAATTTGAACATTCGCATGAGCAAGACTCTCAATCTATAGATGATGATACATTAGTTTTGACAAATGAGGTTGAAGAAAAAATAGAAGTTGAGCATAATCTCTCACCAGCAGTTAGAAAAATAGTTTCTGAAAAAAAAATTGATATCCAAAAAGTTAAAGGAACAGGAAAAGATGGAAGAGTATTAAAAGGAGATTTAATTAATCTAATGGGAATTAATCCTGGACCATCAGAGAGAAAAATCAAATATGGTCAAGAAGAAAGAATAAAAATGACTAGGTTAAGGCAAACAATAGCCAAAAGATTAAAACAAGCACAGGAGAATGCTGCTTTACTTACAACATTTAACGAAGTGGATATGACAAACATAGTTGAAATGAGAAAAGAAAATCAGGACGATTTTCTTGAAAGATATGGAATTAAATTAGGATTTATGTCATTTTTTGTAAAGGCTTCTGTTGTTGCGCTTAAGAGTTTCCCCGCAGTTAATGCTGAAATCGAAGGAGACGAAATAGTATATAAAAATTATTACAATATAAGTTTTGCTGTAGGTACAGAAAAAGGGCTTGTAGTTCCAGTTTTAAGAAATGCAGATGAATTATCGTTTGCTGATATTGAAAAAAATATAAAAGATCTATCTGATAAAGCTAAAGATGGAAAACTTACTATTGAAGATCTTCAAGGAGGGACTTTTACAATTAGTAATGGGGGAGTTTATGGGTCTATGCTATCTACACCAATTCTTAATTTGCCACAATCTGGGGTGTTGGGGATGCATAACATAGTTGATAGACCAATAGTGGTTGGTGGTGAGATTAAAATTAGACCAGTTATGTATTTAGCTTTATCTTATGATCATAGAATTATAGATGGAAAAGATTCTGTTTCATTCTTAAAAACTATTAAGGAAAATTTAGAAGACCCTAGAAGATTATTTTTGAACATTTAAATGTCAGATAAATTTGAAGTTATTGTAATTGGTGGAGGCCCTGGTGGATATGTGTGTGCAATACGATTATCTCAGCTAGGCATAAAAACAGCATGTGTTGACTCCAGAGGAGCACTTGGAGGTACATGTTTAAATATAGGCTGTATACCTTCAAAAAATTTATTAAATTTGTCAGAAAATTTTGAAAAAACAAAAAATTTTTCTAACCTAGGAATAGAAACAGGTGAAATAAAATTAAATTTAAATAAAATTATGCAAAATAAAAATAAGGCGGTCGAAAATTTGACTAAAGGAGTTGAATTTTTATTTAAAAAAAACAAGGTTACTTATTATAAAGGTACAGCTAGTTTTAAATCTGAAAATCAAATTTTAGTAACAGATCAAAAAAATAAAGAAACTATAATTAAAGCTGAAAAAATAATTATCAGTACAGGATCAGAGCCAAATTCATTACCTGGTGTAGAATTTGACGAAAAAACTATTTTATCATCAACTGGAGCCTTGTCTTTAGAAAAGATACCAAAAAAAATGGTAGTAATTGGTGGAGGATATATTGGTTTAGAAATGGGATCTATTTGGTCTAGATTTGGTACTGAAGTTCAAGTTATAGAATTTTTAGATCATATTACTCCTGGAATGGATAAAGAGATTTCAAATGAATTTTTAAAAATTTTAAAAAAACAAGGAATGAATTTTCATTTACAAACTAAAGTAGAAAGTATAAAAAAAAATAATGGTAAAATCAATATTTTAACAAAAAATAAAGAAGGTAAAAAAAATAATTTTGAATGCGATGTTGTATTGATTTCAGTTGGAAGAAAACCAAATATTAAAAATCTAAATCTAGAAAAAATAAATGTTACTTTAGACGATAAAAAAAGAATTAAAACAAACAAAAATTTTGAGACAAATATAAAAAATATTTATGCTATTGGAGATGTTATATCTGGACCAATGCTAGCTCATAAAGCTGAAGAAGAAGGCATTGCTCTAGCAGAATTAATTGCAGGTCAATCAGGACATGTGAATTACGATACAATACCAGGTGTTATTTACACTTCTCCTGAAGTAGCTTCTGTTGGAAAGACCGAGGAGCAATTAAAAGAATTGAATAAAAAATATAAGGTAGGAAAATTTCCCTTTTTAGCAAACTCAAGAGCTAAAGCTATCAATGAATCAGAAGGATTTGTAAAATTATTAGCAGATGAAAAAACTGACAAAATATTAGGTGCACATCTGATTGGACCTCATGCAGGTGAAATGATAGCGGAAATAGGATTAGCTATGGAATTTGGTGCAAGTGCCGAAGACGTTGCAAGAACTTGCCATGCTCACCCCACTTTTTCAGAAGCTATAAAAGAGGCTGCTTTATCTGTGGATAAAAGAGCAATACACTCTTAAAAAATTTACATAATATATAAAAATGAAAGTGCCGATTCTTTTACCAAATATCTTTAATTATCCATTTACTTATAACTCAGATAATAACCTGAAAGTAGGAGATTATGTATTAGTTCCTTTTGGAAAAAAAAAAATGGTTGGTATGGTGTGGAATCACTTTGAGCCAAAAAAAAATAAAAGTTTTGAAATAAAAAAAGTAATTAGAAAACTTAAAATTAAATCACTAAGTATAAATACTATCAAATTTTTAAATTGGTTTTCTGAATACAATCTAATACCAAAGGGCATGTCTTTAAAATTGCATTTGTTGAGTAACGAGGCGATCGAAGAAGTGTTTTATAAGGAATACGAAATTTATAAATCAATAAAAAAAACTAATAATTTTAAACTTTCTAAAGAACAAGAAAAAAGTCTAAAAGAATTAAAAATAAAAAATGCAAAATTCAGAGTTCATGTACTTCAAGGAACAACTGGATCAGGTAAAACTATAGTATATTTTAATGCAATAAAGGAAAAAATTGATCAAGGTTACCAAGGTCTTATTTTATTGCCCGAGATAGGTTTAACGACAGAGTTTGAAAAAAAGTTTTATGATTTTTTTGGATTTATTCCAGCAATTTGGCACTCTGGAATATCTAAAAAAAAGAAAAAAATTATATGGAGTGGATTAGTTAATGGAAAAATAAAAGTAGTTATTGGAGCAAGATCATCTCTCTTTTTACCATTTTATAAGCTTGGCATAATAGTAGTAGATGAGGAGCACGATCAATCATACAAACAAGACGAAGGTATAATTTATAATGCACGTGATATGGCAATTTCAAGAGCATCCTTTGAAAATATACCAATAGATCTAATATCTGCAGTTCCATCAATTGAAACTTACGAAAATATTAAAAAAAAAAAATATTCTTACTCTAGAATTCTAAATAGATATAAAAATGCTAAACTTCCTAAACATGAGGTGATTGATCTAAATAAATATAAGCTCCCAAATCTTTCTTGGATTTCAACAAAAACTATTGAAAAAGTTAAGCAACATCTAGAAAAAAATGATCAGATTCTTTTTTTTATAAACAGAAGAGGATTTTCACCATATGTTTTTTGCAAAAATTGTTTTAAAGTTTTTTCGTGTCCTTACTGTTCAATTAATTTAGTCTATCATAAAAATAAAAAGAAACTTCTTTGTCATTACTGTGGTTTTACAACTAGTTTGAAAAGAAAATGTAATAAAAATATAAGTGAAAGTTGTAGATTTACTTTCAGTGGACCAGGAGTAGAAAAAATCCACGAAGAAGTTAAAAAAATATTTCCAAATTACAAATCATTAATTTTTTCCAGTGATACAATGAATAAAAAGTCATCTTCTAGAGATTTAGACAAAATTATAAATAATGAATTTAAAATTTTAATTGGAACACAATTAATCTCAAAAGGTTTCCACTTTCCTAATCTAAATTGTATTATTGTCTTGGATATAGATTTATCGTCGCTTGGTCACGATTTAAGAGGTGCAGAAAAAAATCTTCAACTATACCATCAGCTCTCTGGGAGAGCAGGAAGAACAGGAAAACCTGCAAAAGTTTATTTTCAAACCTATAACTTAAAATCTGATACGATTTCAAAGTTAACTAACTCTGATCCTTTTATATTTTTAGAAAATGAGCTTCAATTAAGAAAAAAAAATAATTTACCACCATTTGAGCGATTTATTGCCTTAATACTCAGTTCCAAAAATGAAAAAATATTAGAGAAAGAATCTATTAGGTTGAAAGAGCATTTAGTCAAAAATTTGAGTGGAAAAATTTTAGGACCTATAAATGCACCTATTTATAAAATAAAAGAAAAATTTAGAAATAGATTACTAATAAGAAGTAAAAAAACTTACAGAATTCAAGAGTCCCTTTATTTGGCACTTAAAAAATTTGAATTTTCATCAGGAATGAAACTAACAGTTGATGTTGACCCAATAAGCTTTAATTAACTGTTAAAAAAAAACCAATTTTGACAAACTGCTGCTTGAAGAGAATATTGTCATATGTTACTTAAATTCAAAATTTTGAGATAATTTCAAATATTAATAAGGGGTTCAAATTGAGTAAAAACAAGAATTTTTCCGATACATCAGCAAATAGGTATTCAGTTGCACTTTATGAGTTAGCAAAAGAAAGCAATGAACTTAACGAAATAGAAAAAAATTGTTTGTCATTTATAAACCTAATATCAAATAATGAAGAAATTAAATCATTTATTAAAAATCCCACAATTAAAAAAGAAGAACTAATTACTATAATTTCAAAAATTTCAAATAATTATAACCTAAATGCATTATTTAAAAAATTTCTTTGTTTTTTAATTACAAAAAGAAGATTTTTTTATGTTAATAAAATACTAAATGATTTTATTGAAACTTGTTCTAAAAAAAGAGGAGAGGTTAATGCTAAATTAACTTCAGCAAGAGAACTTTCAGAAAGCGAGATAAGTTCTATAAAAGATGAATTAACAAAAAATTTTAACTCAAAAATAAGACTAAATTATAAACATGACCCAAGTTTAATTGGCGGCCTAATAGTTCAAGTAGGTAGTACCATGGTAGACACTTCAATTAAAAATAAATTAAATAAATTACAAAATATAATGGTAGAGGCTTAAATGGAAATAAATCCTTCAGAGGTAACAAAAATATTAAAAGAGCAGATTAAAAATTTCGGAGATAAAGCCGAAATTACAGAGGTTGGCCAAGTTTTGTCAGTTGGAGATGGTATAGCTAGAATTTATGGACTTGATAATGTTCAAGCTGGAGAAATGGTTGAATTTTCTGATGGTTCTAAAGGGATGGCATTAAACTTAGAAAGTGAAAATGTTGGTGTTGTAATCTTTGGAGACGATAAAGCGATCAAAGAAGGAGATACAGTTAAAAGAACAGGAGCGATTGTAGATACTCCAGTTGGTAAACAATTACTTGGTAGAGTTGTTGATGGTTTGGGAAACCCAATTGATGGAAAGGGTGCGCTTGATAAAGGAGTCAAAAGAAGCAGAGTTGAAGTCAAGGCTCCTGGCATTATTCCACGTAAATCTGTAAGTGAACCGATGCAAACTGGTCTTAAATCTATAGATAGTTTAGTTCCAATTGGAAGAGGTCAAAGAGAATTGATTATTGGTGATAGACAAACAGGAAAAACTGCAGTTGCTGTTGACGCTATTATAAACCAAAAAAAGATAAACGAGTCAAATGATGAAAAACAAAAATTATATTGTGTATATGTAGCAATAGGTCAAAAAAGATCTACTGTTAGGCAAATTGAAAAAACTTTAGAAGAAGCTGGAGCAATGGAATATACAACTATTGTTGCTGCTACAGCGTCGGATGCTGCTCCACTTCAATTTTTAGCACCTTACACTGGCTGTGCAATGGGAGAATATTTTAGAGATAACGGCATGCATGCATTAATCATCTATGATGATCTTTCTAAACAAGCAGTAGCTTACAGACAAATGTCACTTTTATTAAGAAGACCTCCAGGAAGAGAAGCTTATCCTGGAGATGTATTTTATTTACATAGTAGACTACTTGAAAGAGCAGCTAAATTGAGTGATGAACATGGAGGAGGGTCTTTAACAGCACTTCCAATTATTGAAACACAAGGAGGAGATGTTTCAGCATTTATACCTACTAATGTAATATCAATAACTGATGGCCAAATCTTCTTAGAAACAGAGCTATTTAATCAAGGTATAAGACCTGCAATAAATGTAGGGTTATCAGTTTCAAGAGTCGGATCTTCTGCACAAACTAAAGCTATGAAAAAAGTTTCGGGGTCAATGAAGCTTGAGCTAGCTCAATATAGAGAAATGGCGGCATTTGCTCAATTTGGTTCTGATTTAGATGCATCAACCCAAAAACTTTTAAATAGAGGATCAAAATTAACTGAATTATTAAAACAACAACAGTATTCGCCTATGACAGTTGCAGAACAAGTTATTTCAGTATTTTGTGGTGTTAAAGGTTATTTAGATGACATTGAACAAAAAAATATTGCTGATTTTGAAAGCAAAATTATAGAGAAATGTAAATCAGAGAAACCAGAAATTTTAGAATCAATCAAAAGCTCTGGTAAACTTGAGGAAAGTGTGGAAAAATCTTTGACTGAAATTATTGTAGAACTTAAAAAAAATTTTAATTCATAAGGTATGGCAAGTTTAGACGATTTAAAAAAAAGAATATCAAGTGTTAAATCTACACAAAAAATTACAAAGGCAATGAAGATGGTTGCAGCATCAAAACTTAGACGAGCTCAGGAAAGTGCAGAAAAAGGAAGACCTTACTCTGATAAAATGAATAATATAATTCTAAACCTATCTAGCAGTGTTACGGATAAAGAAAATTCTCCTAAATTATTGATAGGCTCAGGTGAAGACAAAGTCCATTTATGTGTTGTAATGACTTCTGACAGAGGGTTATGTGGTGGATTTAATACAAACATTATTAAAAAAGCAAAATCATTTTTTCAAAAAATTTCTAAAAATGGAAAAACTTTAAAAATTATTACCGTAGGATCTAAAGGTTATGATCAACTAAAAAGATCTTTTAAAGATAATATAATTGAAAAAATTTCATTCAAAGATTCTAAATATGCAAACTATTTTGATGCAGACAAAGTAGGTAAAATTATTATTGATAAATTTGAAAAAAATGAATTTGACGTTTGTACAATTTTTTATAATCAATTTAAAAATGTGATAACTCAAGTACCACAAGAACAACAAATTATACCTTTAAAAACAAATAATATAGATAAAAATTCCTCTGAGGATAATTATGAGTTTGAACCTGAGGAAGATGAAATTTTAAATAATCTTTTACCAAAAAATATTTCTACTCAAATTTTTAGAGCAATGTTGGAAAATTCAGCTAGCGAACAAGGCTCAAGAATGAGCGCTATGGATAATGCAACTAGAAATGCAGGAGAAATGGTTGACAAGCTTACTATTCAGTACAATAGAAGTCGTCAAGCAGCAATAACTAAGGAGTTAATTGAAATTATATCAGGAGCAGAAAGTTTATAATTATGAGAAAAGGAAAAATTACACAAATTATTGGAGCAGTAGTAGATGTTAAGTTTGAGGGAAAATTGCCAGAAATTTTAACCGCACTAGAATGTGATAACAGTGGAAACAGATTAGTTTTAGAAGTTGCACAGCACCTTGGAGAGTCAAGTGTTAGAACAATTGCTATGGACGCTACTGAAGGTTTGAAAAGAGGCGATGAAGTAACCGACACTGGAGCTCCAATAAAGGTTCCTGTAGGTCCTGAAACTTTAGGAAGAATCGTGAATGTAATTGGTGAACCTATTGATGAAAAAGGAGAGGTTAAAACTAAAGAAAATTGGCCTATACACAGATCAGCACCTGAATTTAATGATCAATCTACAGAGACAGAAATTTTAGTAACAGGTATAAAAGTAGTAGACTTATTAGCGCCATATGCAAAAGGTGGGAAAATTGGTTTATTTGGTGGTGCAGGAGTTGGAAAAACAGTTTTAATTATGGAATTGATTAACAATGTTGCTAAAGCACATGGGGGGTTTTCAGTTTTTGCAGGTGTTGGTGAGAGAACTAGAGAAGGAAATGATCTTTATCATGAAATGATAGAGTCAGGAGTGATAAAACCTGATGGCGAAGGATCAAAGGCTGCCTTAGTTTATGGCCAAATGAATGAGCCTCCGGGAGCGAGAGCTAGGGTTGCGTTGTCGGGTTTGACAGTTGCGGAATACTTTAGAGATCAAGAGGGTCAGGATGTGCTCTTTTTCGTGGATAATATTTTTAGATTTACTCAGGCTGGTTCAGAAGTTTCAGCATTATTAGGAAGAATTCCATCAGCTGTAGGATATCAGCCAACACTTGCTACTGATATGGGAAATCTTCAAGAGAGAATTACAACAACCAATAAAGGTTCTATAACCTCAGTACAAGCCATATATGTTCCTGCTGATGATTTAACTGACCCAGCTCCAGCAACATCATTTTCACATTTGGATGCAACTACCGTCTTGTCAAGACAGATAGCAGAAATAGGAATTTATCCAGCTGTAGACCCATTGGACTCAACATCAAGAATTTTGGATCCAAGGATAGTTGGAGATGAACACTATAGAGTTGCTAGAGAGGTTCAAAAAATTTTACAAACATACAAATCTTTACAGGATATTATTGCGATTTTAGGTATGGATGAATTATCAGAAGAAGACAAATTAACAGTAGCGCGAGCTAGAAAGATCCAAAGATTTTTATCGCAACCTTTCTTTGTTGCTGAGGTTTTTACTGGCTCTCCCGGAAAACTTGTAGATTTAGAGTCTACAATTAAAGGTTTTGATGCAATATGCAAAGGAGAATATGATCATCTACCTGAAGCAGCTTTTTATATGGTAGGAACTATAGAGGAGGCAATTGAAAAAGCTGAAAAAATGGCGAAAGAGGCAGCAGCATAATGAGTGAAAGTTTTAAGCTTGAAATTGTAAATCCTGAAAGCTCTTTTTTGTCAAAAGATTCTGTCTCAGAAGTTGTGGTGCCAGCTTTTGAAGGAGAGATGGGAATTTTAAAAAATCATGTATCAATAATATCCTTTTTAAAACCTGGAATAGTAAGAGTTTTTGAGGGTTCAAATGAAGAAAATTACTATGTTGATGATGGTATATTAGAATTTAAAAACAACTGTTTATCAATATTAACAAGTAATATTTTTGATGTAAAAAAAGTAGATAAAAATGTTTTAAAAGATACTTTAAGTAAAGCTGAGCAAGACTCACAGAAAAATGATGTTTCTGATCAAAAAAAGTATTTACTTGATCAAAAGATCGAAGTTTTAAGAAGTTTAAATCTAAATTAGGATAATATTTCTAATAATTCTTGTTTAAGTCTTTTATAAACATTAAGCTTAAAATTTACAGCTATTTTTGTTAAATCATTTATATCAATCCACTTCCAATCTAAAAATTCAGGTTTTTTTGTGTTGATATTAATTTCAGAATCATCTCCAAAAAATTTTACTATAAACCATTTTTGAATTTGTCCTTTAAATTTACCTTTCCAGATTATTCCAATTAATTCTTCTGGCAATATATAGGTGAGCTTATTATCAATTTCTTTAATAAATTCTACACTAACTATACTTGTTTCTTCTTTTAATTCTCTCAGGGCAGCCTCATAGTATTCTTCACCATCATCCATACCTCCTTGAGGCATCTGCCAAAAATTTTTAGGATTATCAATCCTTTTGGCAACAAAAACTTTATTTTCGTTGTTTAGCACTATTATTCCTACCCCTTTTCTTAATGGAAGTTTTTCAAAGTTTTTATTTTTCTTAATCATCAAGAAGCTTTAATGCAAATTTGAGTTGATTATCGCTTTCTGTATTAATTTTAAAATCCTCAGTTTCTTCAGTTACTTCAATATCAGGCACTACCCCTACTTCTGAAATTGATTTTCCTGATGGAAGAAAATATTTTGAAATAGTAAGTCTTATAGCCCCCTTATTTTTTAAAGGTATAATTGATTGAACTGAGCCCTTTCCGTAACTTTTTTCACCAATAATTATTGCTCTTTTATGATCTTTTAAAGCTCCTGCCACAATTTCTGATGCTGAAGCTGACCCATAATTAATCAAGACAATTAAGGTTTTTCCATCAATTATGTCCCCATCATTTGCAAAAAATTTTTTATTCTCTATTTTATTTCTACTTTTTGTAGATACTATTTCTCCTTCATCTAAAAAAAAATCTGAAATTTTTATTGCTTGCGAAAGTAAGCCACCAGGATTATTTCTTAAGTCTAAAATATAACTTTTTACCTTCTTGTTTTTTTTAATTATATTTATTTTTTTTTTAATCTGATTGCTGCTATTTTCATTAAAGGCATTTAATTTTAAGTATCCAATTTTGTCCTCTAATACTTCTGATTTTACTGATTGAATTTTTATAACTTCTCTTGTTATATTAAAAATTAATGCTTTTTTAACACCTTTTCTTCTTACTGTAATTTCAATATCTGTTCCAACTTTTCCTCTCATTAACTCTACTGCGTCAGACAGCGATTTTCCTTGAACTTGGACATCATTAATTTTAACTATGTAATCACCAGCTTTTATTCCGGCTTTTGATGCAGGTGTATCCTCAATTGGGGCAATTACTTTTACTACACCAGCTTCCATGCCTACTTCAATCCCTAAGCCCCCAAATTCACCGCTGGTCTCAGTTTGCATATTAAGAAGCATTTCAGGCGACATGTATGAAGAGTATGGGTCTAAAGATTGTAAAACACCATCAATGGCCGCATCCATTACTTCGTTTTGATCAATTTCTTCTACATATTCATTATTAATTTTGTTAAGTACTTCGCTAAACAAATCAATTTTATCATATAATTTTGTATTATTAGCAGATAAGCTTTGGTTAAAATAAATAAAGAAAAAAATTACAGTTATATAAAAATATTTTTTCATATAGTTACTTTTTCTTTTGGTATTAATTCAGACCACATCTTCTCTAATTCATAAAACTTTCTTTTTTCTGGATTAAAAATATGGACTATAAGGTCTATACCATCTATGAGTTTCCATTCACTACTGTCTGATCCTTCTATTTTACAATTTTTGACCCCACTATTTTTTAATTTAATTAGTACTTGTTCAGATAGAGCCTGGATATGTCTCGAAGATGTACCACTCGCTATAATCATGTAATCAGCTATTGAGCTCTTATTCGAAAGATCTATACTTATTACGTCTAGCGCCTTATTATTATCCAATGTTTTTAAAATTGCGTTTTTAAGATCAGTAATTTTATCCATTAAATATCAAAACTCTATCAAATTTTTCTCAATTTAGAAGACGAAATATTGACTTTTTTAAAATTAACAAACTTTAAATTTTTTCGTTTTAGGTGCTTAAATGCAATTGATTTTAAAGCCTTAGATTTATATCCAGATCTATCAAAAACTAAAATATTACATTTTTTTGATATCAACTTCCATTTATACCACTTATGGAAATCAATCAGATTATCTGCTCCAATAATTAAAAAAATATTATAATTATTACATCTTTTTAAATAATTAATTAAATTAATCATTCTTTTGGATTTTATTTTATTTTCATAAAATTTTACTTTAATAAATTTTTTAAATTTTGTTATTTTTTCTGATAATTTAACTCTTCTATTTAAACTAAATATACTCTTATTTTTAAATGGATTTTTTTTGGTAACGGCCCAAATTATATAATCTAATTTAAATTTTTTTTTGCTTTCAATAGATATTGCTAAGTGCCCTTTGTGCGGAGGATCAAAGGTCCCACCTAATAATCCTATATTTTTCAATTTTTTTTTTGTTTTTATTCTCAATTTATTTCCTGGTATGCCCTCTTCCAAAGACTTCATACTTGTATGAAACTAATTGCTTAAGCCCAACAGGCCCTCTCGGCGGCAGGTTATTCGTTGAGATTCCAATTTCTCCTCCAAACCCAAATTCTCCTCCATCTGCAAACTGGGTAGATGTATTATGCATAACAATTGAGCTGTTTATATCCTTTAAAAATTTTTTTGCAGTTTTTTTATTTTTTGTAATTATAGACTCTGTATGCATTGTTCCATATTTATTAATATGTTTTATCGCCTCTTCACAACTTTTTACGCATTTTGCAGAAATAGTTGCAGATAAATATTCAGTTGACCAATCTTTATTTTTTGCTGTAAAAACTTTTCCTTTAAAAAATTTTCTTATCTGACTATCTCCAATAATTTTACAATTACTTTCTTGTAAATTTTTTAAAACTATATTGCAAAACTTTTTAACTATTTTTCTATGAAATAAAACAGTTTCTGTTGCGCCACAAATACTTGTATTCCTTAATTTTGCGTTATGTAAAACTTTTTTTGCCATTTTTAAGTCTGCATCCTTATCAATATAAGTGTGGCAAATGCCTTCCAAATGTCCAATAACAGGTATTTTCGAGATGGAATGAACTCTTTTAATTAAACTTTTTCCACCTCTAGGCACAATGACATCAATTTGGTTAGCCATTTTTGATAACATAAAGTCTACAATTTTTCTATTCCTATTATTTATAAATTGAACAAAGTTTTGATCTACGTTATTTTTTTTCAAAGCCTTTCTAAATAATGAAACTAAAATATTGTTTGTATTTAATGCCTCTGAACCCCCTCTCAAAATAACTGCATTACCAGATTTAAAGCATAAAGTAGATATATCTGATGTTACGTTTGGTCTACTCTCATAAATAATACCAATCACACCCATAGGAATTGAAACTTTTTTAATATTTAATCCATTAGGCCTTTTCCATTTTTCCAAAACTTTGTCTATTGGGTCTTCAAGCTTAATGATATCTCTTACCGATTTTTTGATTACTTCAAATTTTTTTGAATTTAAAACTAATCTATCAATGAGATTTGGCTTAAGTTTTCTACTCTTAGAAAATCTAATATCTTTTTTATTTTGAAGTAAAATTTTTTCTTTATTTTTTTCTAACAAAAATAAAAAAGTTTTAAGAACCTTATTTTTTATATTACTATTAATTTTTTTTTCTATTGCTTTTTTGGCTTTTTTTCCAATTTGTCTGATATATTTACTCATTTTACAACTCTACCATATCATCTTTATGAACTACTTCAGATTTTGAAAAATAACCAAGTATTTTTTCAATTTCGTTAGAATGATGACCCATAATTTTTGTGATCTCAAAAGAAGAGAATGAACTTAGGCCTCTGGCGCATTCTTTATTATTTTTATCAACAATTTTTATATGATCACCTTTATTAAACCTACCAGTTACTTTTTTAATTCCAGCTGCTAATAAACTTTTACCTTTTTTTAAAGCTTGCTTTGCTCCCTCATCTATAATTAATTCTCCCTTTGGAAAAATAGAACTTATTATCCATTTCTTTCTTGCATCTAATTTAGAAATTTTTGGTAAAAACCATGTACAATTATTTTTTTTTATAATATTTTTTATAGGTCTTAAAGGCAGTCCATTTGCTATAACCATTTTACATCCTGATAATTGACAAACCTTTGCAGCATCTATTTTTGTTTTCATGCCGCCTGTCCCATGTTCTCCAATACTTTTTGTAGCTATGTTTTCAATATTTTTATTAATAATTTTAATTTCTTTTATAAGTTCAGCAGTTTTATTTAATTTTGGATTTTTAGTATAAAGACCATCTACATCAGACAATAATATTAATACATCGGCTCCAGAAATTTGTGCAACCCTTGAAGCAAGTCGGTCATTATCCCCATACTTTATTTCTGTAGTAGCTGTGCTATCATTTTCATTAACTATAGGTACAAAATTTAATCCAAATAAATTTTCAAAAGTTCTTTTTGCATTAAGAGCCCTTCTTCTTTGTTCAGTATCTTCCAAAGTAAGTAATATTTGTGAAATATTAATCTTATTTTTATAAAAATTTTCATTAAATAAATTCATTAACTCTATTTGACCTATAGATGCAACAGCTTGACTTTTTTCTAATTTAAGATTTTTTTTACTTAAATTTAATTTTTTACAACCCATCGCAATAGCACCAGAACTCACAATAATAACTTTTTTGTTTCTTTTTAATAAACTTTTTACATCCTTAGAAAACTCAAATAACCACTTATTTCTTATTTTTTTTTTATCGTCAATAAGCAAAGATGATCCAATTTTTATTACAATTATTTTTGAATTATTAAGATACATAGGATAATAATTTTGCCTTTATTTTTGAAACAGATTTTTTATCATAAGTTGAAAGTATAGTTATTTCAGATTTTGTTTTTTTTGAGAAACTATCCACTATCTTTTTTACTTCATTTTTTTCGATAAGGTCGATTTTGTTCAAAACAATAATTTCCTTTTTTTTCAATAGATCCTTACTATAGCTTTTAAGCTCTTTTTTGATTTTATTATAATTATTTTCTAAATTCTTTTCAGTAATATCAATAAGATGAAGCAAGATATTGCATCTTTCTATATGTTTAAGAAATTTAATGCCAAGTCCAATTCCTTTATGGGCACCTTCAACTAAACCTGGAATATCGGCAATTGTTATTTCTTTATTATCGTATATGGCAACGCCAAGATTTGGATTTAATGTAGTAAATTTATAATTAGCAATTTTCGGGGTTGCGCTTGTTATAACTGATAATAAACTAGACTTACCTGCATTAGGTAATCCAATAATTCCAATTTCTGCAATTGTTTTTAATTGTAACCAAATTATAAATTCTTCACCTTTTTTGCCCTTGGTAAATTTTCTTGGAGCTCTATTAGTAGCGCTTTTAAATCTAACATTTCCTAGACCTCCTTTGCCTCCATTTGCTACAACAAAGTCATCTCCCTGTTTTTTAAAGTCAAAAATTAGAGTTTTATTATCCTCTTCAAAAACCTGCGTTCCAACAGGAACTTTTAAAAAAAGATCTCTTCCACTTCTGCCTGTACGTTTTTTTCCTGCACCATCAGTTCCTCTCTCGGCTTTATGGTGTTGTTGGTATCTATAATCAATAAGTGTATTTAAATTCCTTTCTGATCTTAAGATAACAGATCCTCCTTTACCTCCATCTCCCCCGTCAGGACCACCAAATTCAATAAATTTTTCTCTTCTGAAACTAGGAGAGCCACTACCGCCGTCCCCAGCTTTAACATAAATTTTAACTTGATCTAGAAATTTCATAATACAACTCTTTTTTATTTAGCTGTACTGACTAATTAGGTTTTACTGAAACAAAAGTTCTATCTGATTTTGTTTTTTTAAATTCAACTTTACCTTCGACAAGAGAAAAAATTGAGTGATCTTTACCCATTTTTACATGTTCTCCAGGAAAAATTTTTGTACCTCTTTGTCTTACTATAATATTACCTGGCAAAACATATTGGCCACCATATTTTTTAACACCAAGTCTACGCCCTGCACTATCTCGTCCGTTTCTTGATGATCCGCCTGCTTTTTTTGTTGCCATAGATTACCTTATAATTTTTTTTGCTGAATTTGCTTTTTTGAAACTTTTGTCTTGTTTGGTTCGATCATTTTTTCTGCTTCAGATAGCAATTTACCATCTTTTGAAAATATTTTATTAACTCTAATTAAAGAATATTGTTGTCTATGCCCATTTTTTCTTCTTGAGTTTTTTCTTCTTCTTTTTTTGAAAATTAAAACAGTTCTATTTTTTGAATTTTTTATTAAGTTTGCCTCAACTTTAGCTCCACTTATTAAAGGTGTTCCAACTTCAATATTATTGTCATCCCCGTATGCTAGAACTTCTTTAAAATTTACAATAGATGAAGACTTAAGTTCTTGGAGTTTCTCTACTTTTAAAATTTCTCCAGCTTTTACTTTATATTGTTTTCCACCGGTTTTTATAATAGCGTAAGACATTGTTAATCAAAAAATTTATAGTCAGCAATATAATCTGAGACCTCTTTTAGTCAAGTTTAATAAATTAAAAATTATCCTTTAAATCTCTTAGTTTTGAAAACTTTTCCAAGTTTTCTGACCTTAAGAAAATATTACATTCAATTTCGTCTTTTATTGTTGTAGGCATTGTTGATAAATTTCTATTCAATCTGTCTTTAATTCTCCGAATTTTTTCTTTAAGATTTTGATTATTTGAATCATGCACTAAACAAAATTCAGAATTTTTAAGGGTATATTCATGTCCACAATAGATATTTGTTTCATGAGGTAAGCTTTTAAAAAAATTAAGAGAATTAAACATTTGAGCATAAGTGCCCTCAAAAATTCTACCACATCCTAAAGAAAACAGTGTATCACCTGAAAATATTTTTTTTTCATTAAAAAAATAAAAACAAATATGACCACTCGTATGGCCGGGTATATGTACTATTTTAGCTTGAAAATTTTTCTCCTTCCAAATTTGATTATTTTTTACAGTAAAATCAATTTCAGGAATTCTTTCCTTATCATCTTTATATCCAACTACTTTTGCACCATACATTTCTTTTAATTTTTTATTACCGCCCACATGATCATAATGGTGATGAGTATTTAATATAAAACTCAATTTAATTTTATTTTTTTCTAAAAACTCTATTATTGGAAAAGCTTCACTTGGATCTATTACACAAGAAGTGTTATTTGAATCATCTATTAAAAGATACGAATAGTTATCTTTAAGACAAGGTATGATTTCTACTCTCATTTTGTTTTTCTATAAGAAAAATTCCTAATTCGGAAGATAAATTTTTCCAATTTAAATTAAGATTGTTTATTTCAGATATTTTTTCGCCATGTAAAGCTAAAGATTTAAATAATTTTATTTTTTTTTTTGAACAAAAATTAAAAAAATCTTTAATTGTGCACATATGTAAATTTGGAGTATTATACCATTCATCTGGAAGATTTTTTGTTACAGGCATAGTTCCTTTAATTAAAAGATCTAATCTCACTTTCCAGTAACCAAAATTTGGGATTGTTATTATAGCTTTATCAGCAACATTTAGAAGATTGTCTATAACTTTTTCCGGATCATAAAACGCCTGGAGTGTTTGACTTAAAATTACGTAATTAAAAGAGGAGTTTGGAAATTGTTTTAAATCTTCCTCTGCGTTACCTTCAATAACAGTAAGCCCTTTCGATATACATATTTGAACTTTTTTTTTTGAAATTTCTAAACCACGAGTATCAACCTTTTTCTGGTCTTTTAAATACTTCATCAGTATTCCATCTCCACATCCCACATCAAGGACTCTCGTATTATTTTCTATTAATTCAGAAATTATTTGAAATTCTTTTTTCATAATTTTTAATAATTTGCATCTAAAAAATTTTTTACTGTTTTTAAAAATTCTGGGACATCTAAAAGAAAAGAATCATGACCTTTGTCACTAATTATTTCTATAAAGCCAACCTCAGCACCTGATGCATTTAAGGCAATTACAATTTCTTTATTTTCTGCAGTTGGATATAACCAATCAGAGGTAAAAGAAATAATAAAAAATTTTGTTTTAGAATTTTCAAACGCCTTTGACAAATTTCCATTATACTGCTTTACAAGATCAAAGTAGTCCATTGCTCTTGTTATATATAAATAACTATTTGCATCAAATCTATCTACAAACATTGAACCTTGATATCTTAGATAGCTTTCAATTTGGAAGTCTGCATCAAAACTAAAATTTAAATCATCTTTTTCTTGAAGTTTTCTACCAAACTTTTCTTGTAAGCCTTTTTTTGATAAATAAGTGATATGTGCTGCCATTCTTGCAACTGCTAAGCCTTTATCAGGTGAAGAATTTAAATAAGAATAATTTCCATTTTTCCAATTAACATCCGCCATAATAGATTGTCTACCAAGTTCATTAAAGGCAATATTTTGTGCAGAGTGACTTGCAGTACAAGCTATAGGAATTGCAGTTTTTGTTTTGTTAGGAAAGTTCGCAACAAATTGAAGTACTTGCATTCCACCCATTGACCCACCTATTACGCTATGAAGTTTATCAATTTTAAAAAAATCTAGTAGGTTGTATTGAGCATTTACCATGTCATTAATTGTTATGACTGGAAAATCTGTTCCAAATTCTTTATTTGTTTTAGGGTTAATATTTCCTGGACCAAAAGATCCCATGCATCCTCCTATAACATTAGAACAAATTACAAAAAATTTGTTTGTATCTAATGCCTTAGATGGACCAATTACATAGGACCACCATCCTTGTTTTTTAGTGATTGGATTTGTGCCAGAGGCAAATTGGTCACCTGTTAAAGCGTGAAACACCAAAATTGCATTATCTTTTTTTTCATTAAGCTTACCATAAGTTTCATACGCTAGAGGATATTCGACTATTGTCTCTCCACAATCTAGCTTTAGTGGCTTTTTGACAATAATTTTTTTAATTTTATCTTTAATATTCATATAGTTTAGCTGATGATTGAATTGTGAGAAAAAAACTTGTTTAGCGGTTTTTTTTAAGCGCTCGCAATTCAGATAAATCAGCGCATATTTTTTTTACAAGATCAGTTTCAATATGTCAAATTTTTTGTAAAAAAAACTAATTATCTGTAATGTTTGATTAATTTGTTTATAAGGATAGTTATATAAAAATAATAATGTCTTTGTTAAAATTTAAAAAAATAAAAATAGAAACCTATAAACCTGGTAAATCTAAAGTATTTAGGCTTAAAAATATTATTAAGTTATCGGCAAATGAATCTGCTTTAGGCGTTAGCAATAAAGTTCAAAAGGAAATTAATAAAAAAATTAAACTTTTTGCTTATCCCGATAGCAAGTCAAAAGATTTAAGAAAAAGTATATCAAAAAAATTTAAATGTAAATTTGACAATATAATTTGTGGCGCTGGATCAGATGAAATAATACAAATTATTTGTACTTTATTTTTAAAACCAAAAGATGAAGTCATAGTTCCACAATATAGTTTTTTAATGTACAGAATATATTCGAAAATTGCAGGGGCAAAGGTTGTTTTTTCAAAAGAAAAAAATTTCAAAATTTCTATAGATGAAATTTTAAAAAAGGTATCAAAAAAAACAAAAATAGTTTTTTTAGCAAACCCTAACAATCCAACAGGAACATATTTAAAAAAGAAAGAATTAATCATATTAAGAAAAAAACTTAGAAGTAATATCCTTCTTGTAGTTGATGATGCTTATGTTGAATATATGCGAAATAAAGATTACGAGTCAGGATTAAAATTATTTAAAAACAAAAGCAATGTAATAATACTTCGAACTTTTTCAAAAATTTATGGTCTTGCATCACTTAGAATTGGCTGGGGTTACGGACCAAAAAATATAATTGATGCGATGAATAAAATTAAACCTCCTTTTAATGTTAACGCTGTAGCTCAATCAGCAGCTGTTGTTGCCTTGAATGATAAAAAATTTATCAGCAAATCAATAAAACATAATTTGTTTTGGGCAAAAAAATTTAAAAAAATATTTGAAAATTATTCAATAAAGTCAAATGAAGTTTCGGCTAACTTTTTGTTATTAAATTTTGATAATTGTAAATTTTCTGCTTCATATATCAAAAAAAAATTAGAAAATAATGGAATTATTTTGAGAGGAATGAAGTCATATAATATTAAAAATGCTTTAAGGTTAACAATTGGAAATAGTAATGCTAACAATAAAGTAGTAAATAATTTTAAAAAAATATTTAGATAAAATGAAAAGTATTCTTATAGTAGGGTGTGGTTTAATTGGTTCCTCTATTTTAAGAGCAGTTAGTGAAAAAAAATTATTTAAAAATATCTTTGTTTTTGAAAAATCAAAAAAAAATATATCAATACTAAAAAAATTAAAAATAAAATGTAAAATTATTAATAAGTTAAGCAACATCTCAAATAATCTTGATTTTATAATTTTTTGTACCCCAATGAGCCAATATTCAAATGTTACTTTAAAAATAAATAAATTAGTTTCTAACAACACAATAATTACAGATGTTGGATCAACTAAGGAACAAAGTTTTAAAAATATTAAAAAAATTTTAAAAAAAAATACTACGTTTATACCCTCTCACCCTATAACAGGATCTGAGGTTAGTGGACCAAAATTTGGAGATAAAAATCTTTTTAAAAATAAGTGGTGTGTTTTAATTAATGAGAAAAATATTAACAAACTTCATTTATCTAAGCTTAAATCCTTTTGGAAAAAACTAGGATCAAATGTTATTTTTATGAATTCAAAGCAACATGACATAATTTTTTCAATTACTAGCCACTTACCTCATTTAATAGCTTATAATCTAGTTAAAACAGCCACTGATTTTGAAAAACAAAAAAAATATAATTTAATTAAGTTTAGTGCAGGAGGATTAAGAGACTTTTCACGTATAGCTGCTAGTAATGAAATTATGTGGAGAGATATCTTTTTTAGTAATAAAAAAAATATGATTTCAGCTATTAATTTATTTATTAAGAATCTAAATTCGTTTAAAAATGATATTACTTTAAAAAAAAATAAACAAATAATTAATAAATTAATCAACACTAAAAAAGTTAGAAAAAAAATTATACAACTAAAACAAGATATAAATAAACCAGATTTTGGTAGATGATTATTTTTTTAAAGAGTTTTCTAGATCTTCAAGATAAATTGAATAATTTTTCCAAGAAGCTACCGATGTTTTATAAATTGGTTTTCTTACTTGGGCCAAACTAGCCGTAGATACAGAATTTTTACTTTTATAAAATTCAACACACTTTGAGCTCCATTTTAAATTACAGAAACTTAGTAGTTTTTTTACACCATCATCAAAATTTTCAGTAAATTTTTCATATTTAATATTTAGTAGACTTTTTTCCCCCAATGATTTTTGCCAAAAAATCATATATTCACTATACAAATTATAAAATTCAGCAAGATTTTTTAAATTATATGCAAATCCCAAATTGGAGGATGAGTAGTATTGTTTATAATTAGACCAACAGATATCCATGGGATCTCTATTACAATTAATAATATAAGCATTAGGAAAAATTTTTCTTATAAATCCAGCCCATTTAAAATTAAGTGGAGCCTTATCAACTATATATTTTTCTGAATAGTTTAGTTGATTTATTTTTTCATTATAAAAATTTTTAATTTTTTTAAATTTTTCTAAAGAAATTAAATTAAAATCAAATCCACTTGGTTTTAAAAAAAATTCTTTGTAGATAGCATCTGTTAAAAAAGTTAATTCTCCAGCTCCTGCAACTTCCTCATGAGCTGATAATACTTGTTCTATTAAAGATGTGCCCGATCTTGGCATTCCAATAATAAAAATTATTTTTTTATCAGAATCTTTATTTAAAGTTAAATGATCACATTTTTTTACAAAATTTTGTTTTAAATTGTTAAATATATTTTGATCTGGTTGTAGACTAAATCTCAACAATTTATTTTTAATATCGTTACCTTCTTTAAAGTTTGAAAAAGAGCTTTTAAAGTCTTTTGTATCATCAAAAGCTTTTCCTAAAGCAAAATGTAAATGCATTTTTTTTATTTCAGTAAGATTTTTATCATTTAATTTACTTTTAATTATTTCAAAATCTTCATCGTTTTCTCCGAATTTTTTTGTCATGCTCATTAACCTATATATTTCTGTAAATTCCGGATTAATACTCAATGATTTTTTGTAGTGTTTGTGACTATTTTTAAAATCACCTAGGAATTGGTATATTGTACCAATTGTATAATGTAAAAAATAATCTTCAGGATAATATTTTAGGGCTATTTTTAATATTTCAACTGCATCATTGTTTAAATTAAGTTTTTCTTTTAAATTTGCTAGATTTATTAAAGCATTTAAAAAATTTGGTTTAATTTTTAAAGCTCTGTCGAAATATTCGTGTGCCTTTTGATAATTTGCTAAATAACCATGAACTAATCCGAGATTATTCAATACATGTATATTGTTTTCATTAAGTTTAATTGCTTTATCTAAAATGTTAAGCGATTTTTCAAACTGGCCTGTATTCATTAGCGCCATTCCTAAAGCGTTGTAAAAAATATATTCATTTGGAAATTTTTTTACTAACAGTTTTGTTTTTAAAATTACTTCATCAAATTTCTTTGCGTTGATTAAATTAATTATTTTTTCTATTTCTTTTTTTTTTAATTCAATTTGTTTCATTTTTTATAGATTTTAAATCTAATTTTGACTTTTTTTTTATTTCATTAATTGTTTTAATTGTATTCATTATTATTACTTTTTTTTTTGGTCCATATGCATGAATTAAATTATTTTTTGAAAGAGATACTGCAACATGTCCTTTCCAAAATATAAGATTATTTTTTTTAATTTTTTTTAATTTTACATTCCTTTTAAAATATTTTACTTGATCTTTTGTATCTCTTGGACAAAATTTATTATTAAATTTATAGAATATTTGAACAAGAGCAGAGCAATCTATACCTTTAAAGCTGTTACCACCCCATTTATACTTAATATTTTGAAACATTTTAATATTTGAAAATAATAAATTTGTTTTTTTTGTTGGTAAAACATTTTTTTTTTTTATCCAATACTTATCAAAATTATAGAAATCATTTTTTTTACCTTTAACCTCAATATAAGAGCAAAAACTTAATTTTTTGTTAATTTTAAATTTTTTGTTTGGTTTAGAGTATAAATTAGCAGATAGAATTGAAACTTTATGAGTTGAATTTTGATTTTTTTTGAATTTCTTATTTTTTATATAACCAGTGTAATTATCGTAAGAGGTTTTAATTTTTAAAAATTTTCCATATTTTTTAAGAATTCTAAATTTATCTCCGTACAGAAGTTGCGTTGATAGAGGTGATTTTAAAGATTTTTCTTTATAAACATTTAGAATAATATTTGTATTTATCATTTTTTAATTTCTTACAGGTGCAACTTTTCCTAACCAAATAATTAATATTAAAACTGGTAAGCCAAGTAAAGCAGTTACACAAAAGAAATTTGCATAGCCAATAATGTCAACCCAGCTACCTGAATATCCAGCTATAAATTTAGGAATAAATAGCATTAAAGAACTAAAAAGTGCATACTGAGTTGCTGTAAATTTTACTGAGGTCAAACCTGATAAATAAACAACAAATGCTGCACCAGCAAATCCACTTGAAATATTATCTGCAGTAATTACCGTAATTAAAAAAGTTATTTTGGCCTCAGATACTGCTAGCCAAGCAAAAAGCAAGTTGCTTGAAGCAGCGATTAACGCACCTACAAATAATGCTTTCATAGTTCCAAATCTTAATGAAAAGAAACCCCCTAAAAAACCTCCAAGTATAGTTGCAAATACTCCAAAAAACTTTGAGTATGTAGCAATTTCTTTTACATCAAAACCTTTTTCAAGATAAAATATATTTGCCACAACTCCCATAACTACATCAGCGATACGATAAAGACCAATCAAAATGAGTATTGAAACTGCAAATTTTCCGTATCTTTTAATAAAGTTGATAACAGGATCTAAATATATCTTTTTAACTTTTTGTTTTGAAAAAAATTTTATATTTATAAAAAATATTATTATAATTGATATCAATAAAAAGCATATACAAATTCTTAATATTGCAAATAAGAATTTTTTAAAAATTTCTTCTGAGCTAAATGGGTTTTCAATTTGTGAATAAAAAAATATAAAACTAATTATTGCAAATATAATTACCAATAAAAATCTACTGTGTTGATTTTTTTTGTCAGAACTTTGTCTTTTAATTTTTGGTTCATCCAAAAATAATGTTGTAAAAATTCCAATAAACATTAAAAACCCCATTGAAGAATAAACAATCATCCAAACTGTCTGTTTATAAACCTCTACCCCTAAAAACGAAGCTAACCACAAACTTCCAGCCCCACCCACTAACATTGCGAGCCTGTAACCAGCAATATACATTGAGGATAGCGGACCCTGATAAATTTGTGGAGCACTCTCAATCCTATAAGCATCAATTACAATATCCTGAGTCGCACTAAAAATTGCTAAAAAAGTTATGGTGATTGCGGTTAAATAAATATTACTTGCTGGATCTGTTAAAGCAGTTGCAATTAAACTGAATATAATCATTATTTGAGAAAAAAGCAGCCAACTTCTACGGTGTCCAAGTTTTTTCAAAAAAGAAATTTTGTAATTATCAACAAGTGGGGACCATAAATATTTAAATGCATAAGCAAAGCCGGCCCAACTAAATAATGTTACTGTACTTCTATTTATCCCAGCTTTATGTAACCATACTGATAAAGTTGAAAAAACTAACAAAATTGGAAGTCCAGATGAAAACCCGAGAAATAAAAGTTTTAGAACTTTTTTTTCAAAAAATACTGATATTTTTTTTTTATTCAATTTAATTTCTCCAAAAAGACGGTAGGAATAATACTAATATTGCAAACAATTCTAACCTTCCCAAAATCATTGCTAAACTTAATATCCACTTAGAAATATCTGGTAATAATGAAAAATTTCCGTTTGGTCCGATAATATTTCCCAGTCCCGGACCTACATTTGAAATAGATGTAGCAGCCCCTGAGATAGAGGTTACAAAGTCTAGGCCACTTAAAGATAAAAAAGCTGTTATTATAAAAAATATTGTTATGTATAAATAAATGAATGAAATAATTGAGGACATAAACTTGTCATCAACATTATTATTATCGTACTTTATTAAAAATATACCTCTAGGATAAATAATTTTTTTTAATTGATTTAATAAAAAATTATATAGTAATTGAATCCTAAAAATTTTTATTCCGCAAGCTGTAGAACCAGCACAACCTCCAATAAACATTAAAATAAGAAAAAAAATTAATGGAAAGCTTCCCCAGTCATCAAACTCATGTGTCACATATCCTGTACCAGTTAAAATTGAAACTACATTAAATGTGACTTGTCTCAAAATTTTTAATGAAAAATTTTCATTTTTAAAAAATAAATAAAAAGAGAGAATAAATATTGAAATTAAAATTATTTTGAGGAAAGATTTTATTTGAGAGTCAGAAAAAAAAATTTTTTTATTTCCACTTAAAAATTTTATGTAAGCAATAAAAGGTATACTACCCAAAATAATAAATATCATCGCTGTAAATTCAATATAGATACTATTAAAAAATCCTATTGATTCATTATAATTAGAAAATCCCCCTGTTGCTATCGTCGTCATTGAATGTGTCAGGCAATCAAAATAGTTCATACCAAAAATTTTATAAAATGCAGCACACAACAATGTTAAAAATGAATAGATTATAATAAGTCTTTGAGATATTTGTTTTGATTTAGGTAATATCTTTTCAGATGTATCGTTACTTGAAATTTTAAATAACTGCATACCTCCAACATTCATTATTGGCATCAAGGTTATAGCCATTACAATTATTCCTATACCACCTAACCATTGCAAAATTGCTCGCCATACAAGTATACTTTTAGGACTATTATTAAGATTTGTAATTATAGTCGAACCAGTTGTAGTAATACCAGACATACTCTCAAAAAATGCATCAGTAAAACTTAGATTTAATTCAGAAAAAATAAAAGGTAATGCTCCAAAAATTGCAATACTTAACCAGGACAAGGCAGTTAATAAGAATGCTTGTTGTAAATTCAATTTTTTTTGATGATCTAAGTTAGATAAAGAAAATAAAATACCAAATATAATTGTTATGATACTAGCTCCTATAAATGACGAATCTAATTCATTAAATGTTATCTGAAATATAATTGGAAATATCATAGATATTCCAAGAATAATTTGTAGGATTCCTAATGTGAAAAAAACAGTTTTATAATTAGGCATTTTTAAAGAACATTATTTTATGGTAAATAAATTTCAACTCTATAAGAATTAAAAAAAACGCTAAAAATAAGATATATTGTAAATAATTGTGATTGAAAAAATTAATTTAGACAAGACAAGTGCCTGGCCCTTTGTAGAAGCTAAAAAACTTCTTCGCGAAAGAAAAGATAGCATTGAAAAAAAAAACAAAATCATACTTCAAACTGGTTATGGTCCTAGTGGATTGCCTCACATTGGAACATTTGGAGAGGTTGCGAGGACTTCAATGGTGGTTAACGCCCTTGACCATCTTACGGATATCCCAAAAGAAATAATTACTTTTTCCGATGATATGGATGGGCTTAGAAAAGTTCCTGATAATGTCCCAGATCATAACTTGCTAAACCAAAATTTACATAAACCTCTGACTTCAATACCAGACCCTTTTAAGAAGTTTAATAGTTTTGGTGAGCATAATAACGAAATGTTAAAAAAGTTTTTGGATAAATTTAATTTCAAATATAGTTTTAAAAGTTCTACAAAACTTTACAAATCTGGCTTTTTTAACTCAAGTCTTCAAAAAATTTTGGAAAATTATCAAGAGATAATGGAAATTATTTTGCCAACATTAGGAAAAGAGCGTCAAAAAACATATAGCCCCTTCCTACCTATATGTCCTGAGACGGGAATAGTTTTGGAAATTCCTGTAAAAGAAATTTCGAGAGAAAAATCCAAAATTGTATTTGATAATAAGGGTAAAAAATTAGAAACAAGTATTTTAAACGGTAATTGTAAATTACAATGGAAAGTGGATTGGGCTATGCGATGGTATGCACTTAATGTTGATTTCGAAATGTATGGTAAAGATTTAATAGAGAGTGCAATATTATCATCAAAAATAATAAAATTGCTTGGAAATAAAAATCCTTCAGGGTTTGCATATGAACTTTTTTTAGATGAGAAAGGGGAAAAAATTTCAAAATCAAAAGGCAATGGTATTACAATTGAGCAATGGTTAGAATATGCCTCACCAGAGAGTTTGTCTTTATTCATGTATCAAAATCCAAAAAGAGCCAAAAAACTTTATAAAGAAATAGTTCCAAGAACTGTTGATGAATATCTAGATTTTATGCAAAAAAGTAAATCTCAAAATGAATTACAACTTTTAACGAACCCAGCATGGCATGTTCACAATGGAAAAGTTCCACAAGAAGATTTAATTATGACCTTTTCAATGCTCTTAAACTTAGTAGAGGCAACTAATGCAAACACTAAAAAACTTTTATGGAAATTTGTTAAAAAATATAAAAAAAATATTACTGAAGATAAATTTCCAGTTTTTGATCAATTAATTGAATACGCAATAAAATATTATAACGAGGTTATTAAATTACAAAAAAAATATAAATTACCTAATGAAAAAGAAAAAATTTCACTTAATGCATTAGCTTTAAAACTTGATCATTGCAATGATGAAATGTCTCCAGAAGAAATTCAAACCGTAATTTATTCTACTGGTAAAGAAAATGGTTATGCAGATAATTTAAGAGATTGGTTTAAACTTATATATGAAGTGGTTTTTGGAGATGAAAATGGACCGCGGCTAGGTTTTTTTATAAGTTTTTTTGGGGTAAATGAAACAAAGAAATTGTTAAAAGATAAAATAAAATAATGTATTCCAAGATAAAAAATTTTATATTTAAAATAGACCCTGAAACTGCGCACAATTTAGCAATAAAGTCTCTTAAATTTAATTTTGTCCCAAATATATTTGATATAAATAAAAAAAGTCCATTATTTGAAACAAATTTATTTGGAAAAAAAATTGATAATCCAATTGGTTTGGCTGCAGGATTTGATAAGAATGCAGAAATTTATAATTCAATGTTTAATTTAGGTTTTGGTTTTGTAGAAGTTGGAACTGTAACTCCTTTTAAACAATATGGTAATCCAAAACCTAGAGTTTTTAGACTAATTGAAGATCAAGCACTAATAAATAGATTAGGATTTAATAATTTAGGTTCAGAAAATATTAGCGCTAGAATTCGATCTAATAAACCTAAAGGTTTGTTAGGTGTTAATATTGGACCAAATAGAGATACTCAAGATAGATTTAATGATTATCTAATTGGACTTAAAACATTTCACAATCTAGCAGATTATATAACAATAAATATATCTTCACCTAATACTGAAAAACTTAGAGATTTGCATAGTAATGATAATTTTGAGAAATTAATGTCTCTAATATCAAATGAAAAAGAAAAACTTAAAACTAAAATTCCGATTGTTGTTAAAATTTCCCCAGATATAGACGATGTTGAAATTAAAAAAATTTCGCTAATTTTAATTGAACACAATGTAAATGCTATAATAATATCTAATACTTCTGATCGAACAAGGGAAAACTTATTGGGTGAGTCTAAACATCAAAAAGGCGGCATATCTGGCAAACCATTAGAAAACAAGTCTAATTTACTTATAAAGAAATTTTATAATTTTTTAAAAAATAAGATCCATATTATAGGAGTTGGAGGTGTTGACTCAGGAAAGAGCGCTTACGAAAAATTTGCAGCAGGATCAAGTTATTTGCAGCTTTATACAGGTATGGTTTTTCAAGGACCAAATATAATTTCTAAAATTAAAGAAGAGCTAGGACAGATACTAGAGAAAAAAAAAGTCAAGAACTTTAAAGAAATTATTGGTAGTAATTTAAATTAATTAAATAAACTTGACGTAATTATAATCTCCTTTTATATATTCATTTCTATGTCCAAAAAATGTGAATTAACTGGAAAAAATCCTCTTAAGGGTCATAAAGTTAGTCATGCTAATAATAAGACCAAAAGAAGATTTTTACCAAATTTAAAAAAGGTAAGTTTTAAAAGTGAAATTTTAAAAAGAAACTTAAAACTGACTGTCTCCAACGCCGGTGTAAGATCTGTGGATAAAAAGGGTACTTTTGATCTTTTTTTAAAAAGCGCAAAAAACAAAAATCTTTCTCCAAGACTAAGAAAAATTAAAAAGAGTTTACTCGCAAAATCAGCTTAATGAGTAAAATTTTTATTACGCTCTCGTTTTTAATGGGAGTTGTCGTCTTGGCATCAAACTATTTAGTTCAGTTTCCAATTAAATACTATAATTTACAAGATATTTTAACTTATGGAGCTTTTAGCTACCCAATAGCTTTTTTAATTACTGATTTAACAAACAGAACTTATGGAAAAATAGTAGCTAGAAAAATTGTTTATTTAGGCTTTTTTATTGGAGTTTCTTTTACTCTTTTTTTTTCAACAAACTTCACCGATTTAATTTCAATCAGAATTGCTATTGGATCTGGAGTCGCATTTATCGTTGCACAATTATTAGATGTACAAATATTTGATAAATTGAGAAAAAAAAAATGGTATATAGCTCCTTTAACATCTTCTTTAATTGGATCAACAATTGATACTTTTTTATTCTTTTCTATTGCATTTTATGCAACCGGAATACCCTGGATTACTCTGTCTTTAGGAGACCTTGCGGTTAAAATTTTTGTTGCATTGTGTATGTTGATTCCTTTTAGATTACTCCTGGGAACTTTAAAACCAATTTAATTTTTATTTAAGCAGAAATTTATATGATAAAATTTTATAAGCTAATTTGGCTACTAAAAAATTATATGAATTAAATCCTTTTATCGGAGCTAATTCATTTATATCTGCTCCAACAATATTTGAATTTTTTGAAGCTATTTTAATAATATTGATTGCTTCATCCCAGTTTATACCCCCTGGCTCAGGGGTACCAGTTGCAGGCATAATACTTGAATCAAATCCATCAACATCAAACGTTATGTAAACATTCTTATTTTTGATCATTTTTTCAAATTTATTCAAATTCCATTTAACCTTATCTTTTGCCCAAAATATTTTAATTCTTGAAGAATTTTTTTTTAAATAAGGTATTTCGCTTTGAGATATATTTCTTATACCAAAAGATATCACTGAAATATTTTTATTATCTAAGCATCTTTTTATAGCTGAGGCATGAGAAAATTTTTCACCATTATAACTTTCTCTTAAATCAGCATGAGCGTCAAAATGTAATAAAAGTAAATTTTTATATTTATTTACAAAAGGTTTAATGCAACCAGGCGTAATAGAATGTTCTCCACCAAGAGTTAATGGAAAGGCATTTTTATTTAGTACTTCTTGATTTATAGCTGATATTTTTTTTAATGCTTTATTTATATTTTTATCAATTTTAAAAGGTTTTAATGTTTTTATACCTATTTTTTTATACGGTTCACATTTTAATTCTTCATCGTAAAGTTCAACTTGATGAGAAGCTTTTATGATTTCTCTTGGGCCATATCTTGTTCCACTGCCGTAACTAACTGTTTTTTCTAATCCAAAGGGAATGACAATTGCTTTTTCTTTAAAATTAAATTTATTATCGATTCCTAAAAAGCCGTTTTTGTTTGATAGATATTTCAAGTTTACCCAAATATTTTAGAAAAGTTTTTTCTTTGTCTATTTTTCCAATTGCCCTTATGATATGCATCACTAGCAATCAAGGGAAGAATACTTGTTGCCTCAGCAAATACCATTTGTTCTTTTGTAATATCAACTTTTCCCCAGGAACTCGCTTCTTTTAATGTTGAACTACTACATGCTCCATCACGAGAATCGGCTACAGTTATTTGTATTGCATACTTGTGCATATCTACTTCTTTTCCCAAAAGTTCAGCACATATGACAGTATCTTGAATAAAATTTTTTGGAACTCCTCCTCCAATCATAAATAAACCGGAGTCCTTAGATTTAATTTTAATTTCAGTTAGTTCTCTAAATTCTCTAATTGAATCAATTGTTAAATGATTTTTAGGATTTTTTTCTTGATGCATAACTAATCCGAATCCTGCACTTGAGTCAGTAAAAGCTGGACAAAATATTGGAACGTTATGATCATAAGCTACCTCAATTAGGGAGTCCTTCTTTTTTGAATTTTTTTTAAGAAATTTTCCTATTTCTTTAATAAATTCCCTTGAAGTATAACTTTTTGGTTCTAATGAGTCAGCTATTTCACAAATTTTCTTATCACAAACTTGCAATTCATCTTCATCAATATAAGTGTCATATATTCTATCTATATAATTTTTTCTTAATTCTGAATCATTTTGAAATTGGGAACCTTGATAGTGTTTGAAACCTAAAGCTTCAAAAAAATCCATATCAATTATTGAGGCACCAGTTGCAACTATAGCATCTACCATGTTGTACTTTACTAAATCTTTATAAATACTCATACAGCCAGCTGCAGATGTTGAACCTGCAAGAGTGAGGAATATTGTACAATCTTTATCTTGAATCATTTCATTGAATATATTAGCTGCATTCGCTGTTTCTCTTGAAACAAAAGACATTTTTTCCATCGAGGAAATTATTTTTCTTGAGTCAAATGAAGTTATATCTATATGTTCAACTGTTTTTTTTAAAAAATCTTTTTTGCTATTATGACCTAAGTTTTTTTTATTAGACATTAAGCCACAAGAAACGCTTTTCCATTTTCTTTGTCATACATGCTCATTATTGGTTTGTCCTCAACCTCAAAAATTCTATCTGAGTAAAATCCATTGAATTGAGTTCTAAAAGTTAAACCATAAGCTCCTAGCTGACCTAGTTCTATATAATCATTTTCTTTAATATTATTCGGAAGTATAAAAGGACCTTTCATATAATCCATGCTATCACATGTTGGTCCGTAAAAATCAAAAGATGTTAGTTTTTTTGATATAGCTCTTCCATTAGCAATTAGTCTTGATGGATACACTATGTTAGGTACGCCGGCGTCAAAAAGGGTCCCATATGTCCCATCGTTAATATAAAGCTTTTGTTTTTTCCTTAAATTAACCCTTACAATTGTAGAACCACTTTCAGCAACAATTGCTCTTCCTGGCTCACAAATAATTTCTGGAAGCTTATCAATTTTTAAATTATTTAAACTTTTTTTAATCTCTTCAAAATAATTGTTTAAAGATTGCGGAGCAAGATCAGGATATATTGTAGGAAAACCTCCACCGACATTTATATAATCAGGAATAATTTTTGTTTTTTTTATTATATTTCCAATTTCCATAATTCCTTTTGTGTATGAGATTGGATGCATACATTGTGATCCAACATGGAAACTTAAACCAATTTTTTTTGAATATTGTTTTGTTAATCTAAATAATCCAAGTGCTTCAGAATTTAAAGCACCAAATTTTTTTGACAAATCAATTTCAGCGTGTTCGTTGGATACAGAAATTCTCACAAACAATTCTAAATCTTTAGCGTAGTCAGTAGACTCAATTATTTTTATTAATTCATCTTTTGTATCTAATGAAAATATTTTTACACCGTATTTAAAATATGCTTCTCTTATACTTTCTCTATTTTTTACAGTATGCATAAATGAACACATTGCTGTCGGATTTATTTTTTTTATATCTTGAATTTCTTTAATTGATGCAACATCAAAATTATTGATTCCTGCCTGGGAAATAGTTTTTAATACTTCTGGATGAGGGTTTGTTTTCACTGCATATAGTATTTTTCCAGGAAATTTATTTTGAAAAGTCCTTGCGGCAATTTGTATCGAGTTTTTTCTGATACAATAAACAGGCTCAACAGGTTTTAGTTGACTTACAAGTTCGTCAACGCTCTTAAATTTTTGCATCTCATATGCCCCCAAAAAAAATTTAATAAAAAAAGCATTTTAGAATTACTAAAAAACTTTATATTCGCGAACCATTAAACCAATACTTGATCAATGTAAATTAAATAATTAGGTATTGAATCTCAGAAATTAACAACCATATACAGAATACTATTTATTAGAAATTAGTATGCAAACAGTAGATAAAAAAGGTGAAAAAAGCTCAATAAACGATAAATTGTTGTTAATCGTTGATGATGACAATCCTTTTAGGGAGAGGCTATCTAGAGCAATGGAAAAAAAAGGATTTCAGGTTTCTCAAGCAGAGAGTGTAAAAACTGCAATAAATTCTTTAAAAAGTGTTAAACCGGCCTTCGCTGTGGTTGATTTGAGGCTTGGTGATGGAAATGGACTAGAGGTTGTAAAAGAAATACAAAAACTAAAAATTGACAGCAAGATTGTAATGTTAACAGGATATGGAAATATTCCTACAGCAGTAGCAGCAATCAAGGAAGGTGCAATTGATTACTTAGCTAAACCAGCTGATGCAGATGATGTTGAAAAAGCACTTTTAGCAGATCCTAATAAAAAGCCACCACCACCCGAAAATCCCATGTCAGCAGATAGAGTTAAGTGGGAACATATACACAGAGTTTTTGAATTGTGTAATAGAAATGTATCTGAGACTGCTAGACGATTAAAAATGCATAGAAGAACCCTTCAAAGAATACTATCTAAAAGATCGCCTAGATAAACTTTCTAAATTTAATCAATTTTTTTGTTAAGATTGTAAGTAAAGAAATTTTAAATAATTCAGCTAACAAAAATGGTGTTAAACCAAGTTCAATGATAGGTTTATCCCAACCAATTAGTATACCTAACCATAAAATTCCAAAAAAATAAATTACTGAAACAGAAAAAATTAATTTAAAAAAAATAAAATAAATATTCGTTTTTAAATTTAAAAAACCTGCTAAAAAAGTTGCAAATAAAAAACCAATTAAATATCCCATTGTTGGTCCTATAAAATAAACTAGCCCGACACCTTTTTCTGGGGTTCCTGCAAAAACTGGCAGACCGAATATACCTTCAAATAAATAAACAACTATTGTAGCAGTACCAACTTTCCATCCAAAGGTTACACCCATAAAAAGAACAACAAAAGTTTGCATAGTCATTGGAACTGGGTAAAAAGGAATTTTAATTTTTGCAGATATTGCTAGCAATAAGGATCCTAATAAAACTATTAACAAATATTTTACAACTTTTTGATTTGGTATAACTTTGATATTTTCCATAATTTTTATTTTACTATTATTATAATAATTAATCTAGTTTTTTGTTATATTAATAAATACATCTTCTAAATCTCCATCATCACTAGAAATATCTACTATTTTTATGTTTGCTTTAATGAATACATCAATTATTTCATTCATAGTTAATGTATTTTTTTCGTAAGATACGCAAACTTCATATTTATTATTATATATTATTTTTAGTGATTTTAAGTTAATTTTTTCTAAATCAATTGGAGCATCAATTTTAAATGTTACTTTTTTTGTCTGAATTCTTTTTAATAAATTTTGAGTACTATCTAATGCAACCAAACTACCTTTGGTTAATATTCCTATTCGGTCACACATCTGCTCAGCTTCTTCAAGATAATGTGTTGTTAAGATTATTGTAACTCCTAATTTATTAAGTAATTTAACACTATCCCAAAGATTCTTCCGAAGATTTATATCAACTCCAGCAGTGGGTTCATCCAAAAAAAGTATTGGTGGCTGGTGTACTAATGCTTTAGCTACTAATAGTCTTCTTTTCATTCCTCCCGACAAACTTCTGGCGTAGCTATTACTTTCATTCTCTAAAGAAACTAGTTTTAGAACAGTATCCGTAATTCTATCCTTCTTTTTAACCCCATATAATCCTGCTTGAAGTTCTAAGAGTTTTCTAGGACTAAAAAAAGGATCTAAATTTATTTCTTGGGGAACTATTCCAATAGAGGCCCTTACTTGTCTTGGATTAACATCAAGATCAAAACCCCAAACGTTTACTTTGCCCGAGGTTTTAACTGTGGTTCCTGACAAAATATTTATAAAAGTAGTTTTACCAGCTCCATTTGGCCCTAATAGACCAAAAATTTCACCTTCTTTCACGTCTAAGTTTAAATTTTTTAAAGCATTTATACTTTTAGGACTTTTGCTAGAATTTAGAGAATAAGTTTTATTTAAGTTTTTGATTGAAAGTACATTTTTTTTTAACATTAGACTTATACACATACAACATTCACAACATTTAAGATAATATTATATAAATGGAAAAAATAAAAAAAAGTGATCATTTTTATTTAATAGATGGCTCAGGCTATATTTTTAGAGCATATTATGCTCTTCCACCATTAACTAGAAAGAGCGATGGTTTACCTGTAGGTGCGGTTAGTGGTTTCTGCAATATGTTATTTAAATTAATAGAAGACTCAAATTCTAAAGATAATTTACAAAAACCAACTCACTTTGCAGTGATATTTGACTCTGCAAGAAAAAATTTTAGAAATGAAATTTACTCAGATTATAAGGGCAATAGAACAGATGCACCAGAAGATTTAGTACCCCAATTTGAATATATAAGAAAATCTGTAGTAGCCTTTAATTTACCTTGCGTTGAGTTAATAAACTATGAAGCTGATGATTTAATTGCAACTTATACAGATCAGGTTTTGAAATTAGGAGCGAAAGTTACAATAGTATCTTCGGATAAAGATTTAATGCAATTATACAAAAAGAATGTCCGTATTTATGACCCCATGAAAAATAAGTTTATCAGTGATAAAGATGTTATGGATAAATTTGGTGTTGATGCAAGCAAGGTAGTTGATGTTCAATCTTTGGCAGGCGATAGTAGTGATAATGTCCCTGGTGTACCAGGAATAGGAGTTAAAACAGCAGCTGAATTAATTAATCATTATGGAACATTAGAAAAATTATTGAATAGAGCCGATGAAATCAAACAAAACAAAAGAAGAGAAACAATAATTACAAACAAAGATAAAGCTTTAATAAGTAAAAAACTTGTTACTCTAGAAAAAAAAGTTCCAGTCAAAAATAAAATTGAAGAATTTAAAATTAAGCCTGTAGACAAAGATAAACTTTATAAATTTTTAAGAGAAATGGAATTTAATCGTCTACTTAGTTCAGTTATATCTGCTTATGGTGAACCAAATCTGTTTAAAAATAATAAAACTTCTGGCTTGGAAGAAAAACAAATATCTATAAGCAAAAAAAATTATTACCTGATTAATAAAGAAAGCGAAATAGATAAATGGCTAAAAGATGCTGAGGAAAATGGTGAAGTTGCAATTGATACAGAAACAACATCTTTGAATCCTCATTTAGCAGATTTAGTAGGTATTTCTCTTAGCACAAAAATTGGCAGTGCATGTTATATTCCAATAGGTCATAAAAAAGGCCAATGTTTAAATCAAGAAAAAGTTATTAAAAAATTAAAACCAGTTTTAGAAGACAAAAGTATAAAAAAAATTGGTCAAAATATAAAATTTGACTTTATTATTTTAAAGCATCGTGGAATTGAAATGAATTCTATGGAGGATACAATGTTAATGTCATATGTCCTTGATGCTGGAAAAAATAGACATAATATGGATACGCTTTCAGAAATTCATTTAAATCACAAGACCATAGCTTTTAAAGATTTAGTTGGATCAGGAAAAAAAGAAATTAATTTTAGCGAAGTTGAGATAAGCAAAGCAATGCTTTACGCAGCTGAAGATGCTGACATCACATATAGACTTTATAAAATTTTTCTCAAAAATTTAAAAATAGAAAAGTTAATGAATATTTATGAATTATTTGAAAAACCTTTAATTAAAATATTAGCAGATATGGAAATTAATGGAGTAAAAGTTAACAGTAGCTTTCTGCTAAATTTATCTGAAAAATTTGGTAAGAAAATTGAAAAACTGGAAGATGAAATTTATAAATTAGCAAATAAAAAATTTAATATTGCTTCTCCAAAACAACTTGGAGAAATAATATATAATGATTTAAAAATTGCTGTATTAAAAAGAACAAAGAAAGGAAGCTTTGCTACTAGTGCGAACGTTCTTGAAGACTTATCTTTTAAAGGACATAAATTTCCAAAGCTAATTTTGGATTGGAGGCAAGTTTCGAAGTTAAAAAATACATATTCCGACTCATTAAGGGAACACATTAATCCTAAAACGAAAAGAGTGCACTCCTCTTTTTTATTGGCAGCTACAACTACTGGAAGACTTGCCTCTAGTGACCCAAATTTACAAAATATTCCTATCAAGTCAGACGATGGAAAAGAAATTAGGAAAGCTTTTGTAGCTGAAAAAGGTTTCACACTTATTTCTGCGGATTATAATCAAATAGAAATGAGAATTTTAGCAGACCTAGCAGATGTAAAAGAATTAAAGAAAGCTTTTAAAAAAAATGAGGATATTCATTCTTTAACAGCCAGTGAAGTATTTAATGTTGATATTAATAAAGTTGATCAAAATACTAGAAGGAAAGCAAAAGCAATTAATTTTGGAATTATATATGGTATTTCACAATATGGCTTAGCAAAACAAATTATGGTTTCTAGTGAGGAGGCACAAAGTTTTTTAAATTCCTATTTTTTAAAATTCCCTGAAATTAAAAATTATATGGATAAAACAATTAAATTTTGTAGAAAAACCGGTTATGTAAATAATATATTTGGAAGAAGATCATATATTTCCGGAATTAATGATAAAAATTATAATATTAGAAACTTTCAAGAAAGAGCAGCTATTAATGCTCCAATCCAAGGCTCTGCGGCAGAAATTATGAGACTAGCAATGATAAGATTGAGTAAAAAAATTAAAAATATTAAAATTAAAATGCTTCTACAAATACATGATGAGCTTATTTTTGAAGTTCCAAATAATGATGTAAAGACTTTAACTGAAGTAATTAAAGAGGAAATGATTAGTGTAAAAGATAGTGATTTACATTCTTTTAGCACCCCTTTAACAGTAGATATAAATACAGGAGACAATTGGGGTATACTTCATTAATAAAGGGGTATTGCCCAAATTAAAACAATTTAGTATTTTTATATTAGTTCATATGAAACAAACTATCGCTCTAATAGATGATGACAGAAATATTCTTACAAGTATAAGTATAGCACTTGAAAAAGAAGGATATAATGTTCAAACCTATCTAGACGGCGAAAGTGCACTAATTGGTCTTACAAGAACACCACCTGATCTAGCAGTAGTAGATATAAAGATGCCAAAAATGGATGGAGAAGAGCTTTTAAAAAAATTAAGAAAAAAAACTTCTTTACCAGTTATTTTTTTAACTTCAAAGGATGATGAGGTAGATGAATTATTAGGACTTAAACTGGGGGCAGATGATTTTGTAAAAAAATCTGGGGGTTTTTCAATTAAAGTTTTAATCGAAAGAATCAGAGTTCAATTAAGAAAAAAAAATATTAATATTATAGATGATAACAAAAATATCATTTCTCATGGAAAATTAAAATTAGATCCATCCCAATTAGAATGTGAGTGGGCAGGAAAACAGCTGCCAGATAAATTAACAACTACAGAATTCCTGATTGTACAAGAACTTGCTAAAAGGCCAGGAATTATAAAAGAAAGATCACAATTAATGGATATAGCGTATAGAGAGGATACTGATATAGAAGACAGAACTATAGATAGTCACGTTAAAAGAATAAGAAAAAAATTCAAAAAAATAGATGAAAACTTTTCTGCGATAGAAACTAGATATGGTAGTGGATACAGGTGGAATGTTAGTTAATGTTCAATGCTTTAATTAAAAATTTTTCAATATTAAAAAAATTTCTATTTGTAAATTTACTTTTTTTTATAATAATTGGGACTTTTACGATACTTTATTTAAGTAACGTTCAACCTAATTTAATAAAAAAAAAAGCCGCTAATCATATCCAGATTATTGATAATACAATAAACCATATAGATAGATTGAACATTAAGTTTAATGAACAAGATATAAGAAAATTTTTATTTTCTACAAGATTTCTTTTTCAAAATTTAGATAGAGTTATTTTTTTTGACAGTAAATATAAATTAATTGGAGACTCAGATACTCTTGATCTTGATCCAAGATCATTTTCACAAAGATTAGATTCAATTGAACTTGAACAAATAGACCAAAAAAATTTAAAAAAAAAAAAAATAATTAAAAAATTAAAAAATAAAAATAAATCTTCTCCAGAAAATGTTTTGATCAATTATGATAAGTCAAAGGAATTTGGAAAACCTTATACTTATGTTCAAGAAAATTATAATCAGTTTTTATTAACTACGATTAAAAACATTAATATTAAAGCAAATAATATTGGATTTATTATGATAACAGAAAATGCAAATGATATTAAAAACGCAATAAACGAAAGAAAAACTTTTGTAATAAGAACAGCAGTAATAGTTGCAATAGTTATTTTAATTTTTTCTATAATATTAAATAGGTATTTTTTAAAACCTATAAAAAATTTAGTTGATTATACAAAAATTGTAAAAGAAAAAAGTAAGAAAAAAACAAATATTGACATATTAAAAAATAGAAATGATGAGCTTGGAACTTTATCAACTTCGTTAGATGATATGACTAATAACTTACAAAAAAGAATTCAAAATGCTGAAAATTTTTCAACAGATTTAGTTCATGAAATCAGAAATCCATTAGCCTCATTAAAAAGTGCAACAGAAATATTAAATGACACAAGTAATAAATCAGAAAGGCTAAAGTTATTAAATATTCTTAATCACGATATCCAAAGAATTGAAAGATTAATCACAGACTACTCTCAAATGCTTAAGGACGAGGTTGCTTTAAGTAAAGAAAAAATGAATATAATTGATCTTAAATCAATCGTTAGCTCTGTAGTTGATGACTTTAATAGCATTTATGAAACAAAAAGGGGAATTAAAATTGAATTTGAAGACAAAAGTAATTTAAAAGAATATAAAATTTCTGGAATTGAAAATAGAATTGAACAAATAATTGCTAATTTACTTGATAACTCTATTTCATTTACTTCTGATAACAAAAAAATATTAGTTGAAATAAAAAAAGATAATAATAAAAACATTCTTTTAAAAGTTATTGATGAAGGGCAAGGGTTTAAAGAAAAAGATACCGACAAAATTTTTAAAAGATTTTACAGTAATAGACCTGAAAAATTTGGAGAACATTCGGGATTAGGACTTAATATTGTTAAAAATCTAGTTGATCTTCACGGAGGGTCAATAAAAGCGTCAAATAATCCCAATCAAAAAGGTGCAAATGTTGAAATTATTTTTCCTAAATCTTAATCTAAAAGTTGATTATTTTTATTTAAATTGTTAGAAGACGCAGCTATGAATGATTATAAAGTTAAAGATATATCCGAAGCAGAATTTGGAAGAAAAGAAATTTCACTAGCAGAAACAGAGATGCCAGGATTAATGGCATTAAGAAAAGAGTATAAAGGAAAAAGTCCTCTTAAGGGTGCAAAGATTTTAGGTTGTCTTCATATGACAATTCAAACTGCGGTTCTGATTGAAACTCTAGTTGATTTAGGAGCAGAGGTAAGATGGTCTTCATGTAATATTTTTTCAACTCAGGATCATGCGGCTGCAGCGATAGCGAAAGCGGGCATACCCGTATTTGCATGGAAAGGCGAAACTGAGGAGGAATATTGGTGGTGCGTAAAGCAGACAATTGAAGGAAAAAAAGACTGGAAACCAAATATGATTCTTGATGATGGCGGAGATTTAACTGCACTAATGCATAAAGAATATAAAGATTTGTTAAAAGATATCAAAGGACTTTCAGAAGAAACTACTACAGGAGTTTTGGCTCTAAAAAAAATGGAAGCTCAAGGAACGTTACTAGTTCCAGCTATTAACGTAAATGACTCTGTTACAAAATCTAAGTTTGATAATTTATATGGATGCAGAGAAAGCTTAGTTGATGGAATTAAAAGAGCTACAGACGTAATGATGTCGGGAAAAGTAGCTATTGTTGCTGGATTTGGCGACGTTGGAAAAGGAAGCGCCGCATCACTCAGACAAAGTGGAGCAAGAGTCATGGTTACCGAAACCGATCCTATATGTGCACTTCAAGCTGCAATGGAAGGTTATGAAGTTGTTCTTATGGATGAGATGATAAAAGAAGCAGATATAGTTGTAACAGCAACAGGAAATAAAGATATTGTAACTGCAGACCATATGAGAGATATGAAAGATAGAGCTATACTTTGTAATATTGGACATTTCGATAATGAAATACAGGTAGAAGCTTTAAAAAACTATAAATGGGACGAAATCAAACCCCAGGTTCACGAAATAACTTTACCCAGTAATAAGAGAATAATTTTGTTAGCTGAAGGAAGACTTGTTAATTTAGGTTGTGCAACTGGACACCCGAGTTTTGTAATGAGTGCTTCATTTACAAATCAAGTTACTGCTCAAATAGAATTATGGAATAACTCCGATAAATATGAAAATAAAGTTTACGTTTTACCAAAACATCTTGATGAAAAAGTTGCAAGATTACATTTAGAAAAAGTTGGTGCAAAATTAACTAAAATGTCTAAAGATCAAGCAGACTATATCAGTGTAACCCCCGAGGGACCTTTCAAACCAGATGCCTATCGCTACTAAAAGTAGCAAATATGATATTTCAAAAGAAAGCGTTACAGCTAGTATAGCAAAGAAAATTTCCACTGAAGTAAACAAAGGTGATGTACTATTTTTTTTCGGAGAAATCGGCGTAGGTAAAACTACCTTTATTAGATATTTCATTAATTATTTACAAAAAAAAAATAGATTAAAATTAACGGAAGTTACTAGTCCAACCTTCAATTTATTGAATGAGTATGAGGTTAAAGATTTGATAATTCAACATTATGATTTATTTAGACTAAAAAATACAAATGAAATGCAAAAAATCGGCTTATTAGAAAGTGGTAAGAATGTTTTGACATTAATTGAATGGCCTGAAAAAATTAAAAAAAAACCAAAAAGAAGAATTGAGTTAATATTCGAATATAAATCAAATTTAAATAAAAGAATATTGAAAATTAATGATTTTAGATAAGAAAATTTTACAAGAAATAAAAGGAGATGCTTCTTTTAGGAGTTTTTTTAGAAAAAAAGAGAAAAAAAAAACTTCAATTATTGTTTATGTAAAAAGGGAGAAAAAAAAAAATTTATTAATTTATGATGCTATAAACAAAATATTAAATAAGAATGGTATAAAAGCACCTAGAATTTTGAGTAATAATTATAATCGAAATTATATTGAGATTGAAGATTTTGGAAAAATTTCGATTTACGCGATTTTAAAAACAAAAAAAAATCAATTTCAAGTATTTAAAAAAATAATTTTTCTTCTTAATAAAATTCAAAAAATAAAGGAGAAAAAAATTAAAAACTTTGAAAAAAAAAATTATATTTTACCTATTTATTCAAAAAAAATATTATTTAATGAAGCTAAACTTTTCATGGAATGGTACGTACCAAAAAATTTAGCAAAAAAAAAAGCTTTAGTTTTAAACAAAAAACTTTCTAATGAAATTAAATATTTGCTTTCAAAGTTAAAATTAAAAAATGATACATTTGTTCATAGAGATTTTCATGTTTCTAATTTAATGAAAGTTAAAAAAAAAATTGGAATTTTGGATAGCCAAGATGCAGTAATTGGAAATAAAGCTTATGATTTGGCCTCTTTAATTGATGATGTAAGATTAAGGACATCAAAACAAATAAAAAAATCAGTCTATAATTTCTATATAGATTTGAATAAAAATAAAATAAATAAAATTTATTTTAAAAACGATTTTGAAATATTATCCGTTTTAAGAAATCTTAAGATCATTGGAATCTTTACCAGATTGGCTATTAGAGATAATAAAAAAAAGTATTTAAAAATGATCCCCTTAGCCTGGAAGTTAATTGAAGGAAGAATAAATAATAATATAATTTTTTATAATTTAAAAAATTATTTAGACAATAATATTTCAACAAAGTGTAGAATGAAAAAATGAATATTGATACTGCTTTAATTTTGTGTGCAGGCTATGGGAAAAGACTCAATCCTCTAACCCTTAAAACTCCAAAACCACTATTAAAAATTCATAATGTTACTTTATTAGAAAATACAATTGAGCTAATAAAAAATTTAGAAATCAAAAAAATTAAGATCAATACATTTTATCTACAAGATGAAATTGAAAAATTTATAAAAAAAAAAAATTTTGAAATTGAAATAGAAATTATAAAAGATGGTAATGAAATTTTGGATACAGGAGGAGGTATTCTTAACATGATGAATTCAAGTAATGAGCAAGATTTTATGGTATTCAATCCGGACACAATTTGGAATTTAAGCTATTCAAATCAAATTAATGAAATGAAAGATTTCTACTTTTCAAAAAATAAAGAAACAATTTTATTAGTCACTGAAAAAAATTTTAGTTTTGATAAAAACTTAAAAGGTGATTTCACTCTAACAGATAATTTATTAAATAAAGAAAAAGAAAACAACTATATTTATACAGGCTGTCAAATAATTAATAGGAAGGTTTTTAAATCATCCAAGACTAATAGTTTTTCAATTTTGCAAACATGGGATAATTTAATTAAAGATAAAAAATTGTATGGTTTTAAAAGTGAGAATGAGTTTTTACATGTTACAAATTTGGAAGTTTATAATAAGCTATTAAAAGACAATTAAATCTTTTGCTCTAGATTCATCCAAGTAGCGACATTCAATTATTTTATTATTTGAGTCAAAATTAATGATCAATGGATTTCCTGTTGGAATTTCAAGTAAGGATATTTTTTTTTCATCTAACTTAAAAAGATATTTACACATTGCTCTAATTGAATTGCCGTGTGCAACTATCAGGATATTTTTTCCTTCAAAAATCTTACTTTGAATATTTTTTTTATAATACGGTAAAACTCTATTATATGTATCTTCTAAAGACTCTGTGTCTGGCAAATTTTCTTTTGGAATATCTTTATATGTTTCAATATTTACTGGATGGTAAGGATTATTTTTACTTAAAGGCTCAGGCTTAATATTCCAGGATCTTCTGAATTCATGAACCTTTCTCTCCCCAAATTTTTTTTTCATTTCGTCTTTATTAAGTCCGGTTAAAGCTCCGTAATGTCTTTCATTTAGTTGCCATGCTCTTGTAAAAGTTTCTTTTATTCTCATTGTATTATGAACAAGTTTTAAGGTATTAATTGCCCTAATTTGTAAAGAGGAAAAAGAATAGTCTATTTTAATATTTTTTTGTTTTAGAAGCTCACCTGATTTGCAAGCTTCTAATTTTCCATTTGCAGCAAGATCTACGTCTACCCAACCAGTAAATCTTTTTTCAAGATTCCACTCACTTTGACCATGTCTAATTAAAATTAAATGACTCATTTAAAAATATTATTTATAAATCTATTTTATATATGACAAAATTGATATTCCATATTTTAAATTTAATTTTTTTAATTCTTTATATTTATCCAGGTAGCATATTAGGATTTCTTTTTTATAGAAGCTTTGAAAAACAACCTCAAATTACCTCAGATTTTGTAGTATCGTCAAATCATGTTTATGCTTTTATGCTATTATCTTTTTTAGGATTTATAAATTACTATAAAAATCACAAAAATTTAATTATTTGTTACTTTTTTTTAATCTCGATAATTTTAGAGTTACTTCATCTAATAATTCCAAATAGAAGTTTTCAATTTTCCGACTTATTTGGTAATATCATTGGTGTTATATTTTCGATTTTAATATTTTATATTTGGAGGAAAAAGTGAGTTCTTTTGAAGACAGAAAAAAAAGTTTTGAAAAAAAATTTGCTCATGATGAGGAAAAACAATTTAAGATTAGCGCAAGAAGAAATAAATATCTTGGGGAGTGGGTTTCAAAAATACTAGATTATAATAGCGATCAAGAAAAAGAGTATATTCAGGCTATCATAAAAGCTGATTTTAAAGAGGAAGGCGATGAAGATGTTTTTCAAAAGATTAAGGAAGATCTTAAAATAAAAAATATTTCAGATAACGAGATAAGAGAAAAAATGAAAGAGCTTAATGAGAAAGCGACTTCTGAATTTAAATAATTTTTTAACTTTATTTTTTTTTTTAATTTTAACTTCTTGTTCTTCAATACCAAAAAATACCGCAGATAGTTGTTCAATTTTTTCAGAAAGATATCTCTGGTATAAACATGCCAAAAGTACTGAAAAAAAATGGGGAACACCAATATATATACAATTAGCTATTATTAAAATGGAATCCGACTTCCATTGGTTAGCAAAACCTAAAAGACAAAAAATATTTAAGGTTATACCTTACAAAAGACCATCAAGTTCATTTGGTTATTCACAGGCTGTAAAAGGAACATGGAAACAATATAAAAATGAAACAGGAAATAAACTTGCTAGAAGAACAAGATTTAAAGATAGTGTTGATTTCATAGGTTGGTACACAAATAAAACAGAAAAAATATTAAAAATTTCTAAATCAGATGCTTTCAAACAATATATTGCTTATCATGAGGGATGGGGTAATTATAAAAACTATAAAAAAAATTCAAAAGTTATTGGACTTGCAAAAAAAGTTAAAAAACAGTCTGATACATATAAAAAACAATTACAAAAATGCCAAAAAAATTTGAATAGGAAGAAATATATTATTTTTTAACGAAGTTGTTTTTTTAACTCAATATCAACTGAGTCTATTCTTTTTGTATTTTTTGCCAATGAAAGGTACATTGTAGGAGTAACATACAATGTGAAAAAAGTTGATATTATCATACCTCCTAAGATAGTTGCACCTACTGCCAGTCTAGAACCTTCTCCTGCTCCTGGTCCAATATTACCAATCGTCAAAGGTATCATTGCTATCATGGTGCTTATAGATGTCATCATTATTGGTCTAAATCTTAAAGAACAAGCTTCTGTTATTGAATTTTCAATATTCTTTCCGGTCGCTCTCAATTGGTTAGCGTAATCAACTATTAAAATACTATTTTTTGTTGAAATTCCAATTAATATAACTAAGGCAATCTGTGAAAAAATATTAATCGAGCTATTTAAAAATAAGATAAAAATTAAACCCCCAAATAATGCAAGAGGCACTGTGAGAATAATGATAAAAGGGTGAATAAAAGAATTGAATGTAGCTGCCATTACCAAATATGCAGTAAGTAGCGCTAATCCAAAAATAATATAAAGTTCGTTACTTGTTTCTTTCAATTCTTCTGATTTACCCTTCCAACCAATTTGTTGGTTGGGCTGTATATCATTCATCGTATTCTCTATATATTTAATAGCTTCAGCAAGAGTATAATTTTCTGATATATTCGCAGAAATTGTTACTGCTCTTTGTCTGTTATATCTTTTTAACTTTTTTGGAGATCCTTCTTCTTTAAACTCAACTAAGTTTGCTAAAGAAACAAGTTTTCCAGTTGTATTAGATCTAACAAAAATTTTTGCTAAGCCTTCTTTGCTTCTTCTGTCCATTAAAAACTGTTGAAGTATAATCGGATATTCCTTACCAAGTTTATTAAATTTAGTGACAGTTTTACCACCATAAAGAGTTTCTAAGGTTTTACCTATAGAGTCTGATGATATTCCCAAATCTTTAGCTCTGTTTTTATTAATTGATAATTTTATTTCAGGTTTATCCCTGGAGTAATCTGAGCCTATTCTACTTAAATTCTTATTTTTTCTTAATCTTTCCATAACTTCATTTTGAATTTTTTCTAATTCTTTATAACTATTTCCTAATATAACCATTTGGACTGGCTTTCTATAATTTGAAACTCTTATAGATTGAGGCGATATAGGAAATGCTACAGTTTCTGGAACTGTAACAATTTTTCCAATAGCTTGTCTCATTACTGTTATAGAGTCTAACTCTCTATTTTTCCAATGATCTAACAGAGCAATTATTATAAAACTATTAAAAGAATTTTTATTATCCCCAAAACCTGGAACTCTCATAATTAATCTTTTATAAGGTGTATCTTCAGATTGCAGGAGTGGAATTAATCTTTTTTCTACTTCTTCAGCTCTTTTTTCTGTATACTCAAAAGAACTACCTTCGTCAGTGTTACCTATAATAATATATACCCCTCTATCTTCCATAGGTAACAATTCTTTTTTCGCAAAAGAGTATAGACCTGCAGAACAAATTATAACTAGTATTATAAATGAAATAACAGTTTTTTTCTTATTTAGCCAAAATAACAATGTTTCTTTATATATTTTTAAAAATGAATTAAAAAAATCTCTAAATTTTGAGACGAAATAATTTTGCTTCGGGGTTTTTTTTAAAAATTTGCTTCCTAACATTGGGGATAAAGTTAAAGCAACAAAAGAAGAAATTACAATTGAGAAGGATAAAGCTATAGCAGTTTCTCTAAACAATGTTCCAGCTATACCGTCTATAAAAATTAAGGGCAAAAAAACAGCAATTAAAATTAGTGTAGTTGCAATAATCGCAAAAGTTATTTGTTTTGAGCCTTTATAGGCTGCTACTAACGAAGTTTCTCCGTTTTCAATTCTTCTGTATATTGCGTCAGTCATTATTACAGAATCATCTGTGATTATCCCTATTGCTAAAATAAAACTCAATAGTACAAAAATATTTATTGAAAGACCAAAAAGGTATAAACCAAGAAAAGAAGCTATTAGACTCACAGGAAGCGCAACAGCAGGAACTATTACAGCCTTAAGATTTCCTAAAAATAGATAAATTATTAATACTACCAACAAGAAAGCTATAACAAGTGTTTTGTAGACTTCTTTGATTGCAGCCCCAACATAGTTTGCTCTGTTAAAAGCAATTTCTAGTTTAAGATCACCTGGTAGAGTTTTTCTAACTTGTACTAATTTCTTTTTTATAGATTTTGAAAGTTCTACAGTAGAAGATCCACTTTTAGCATAAATACCAATACCAACTGTTTTTAAATCTAAAGAATTCTTTTTTTGTGCTTTAAAAAGAGTTTTTTCGGAAACAGGGCCAAATTCTATGTTTGCAATATCGTCAAGTCTAACAATGCTATTTTTGATCTTCTTTAAAGGTAGGCCTTTTAATTTATCAATTTCATTATAAGATTTGTCTAAATTAAGTGTTAGATCAATATTATTTGCTTCTAGAGTTCCCGCAGGCAAACTTATATTTTCAGTTCTCAAAGCATTCTCAACTTCTTGAATGGTTAAATCATTTGCAGCTAGTTTAATCGGATCAATCCAAACTCTTACACTTAAATCTCTTAATCCACCTGTCCTTATTCGTCCAACATTTTTTACACTTGAAAATTGATCTACCAAATATCTTTCTGCATAATCTCCAAGTTCCAGATCGCTCCATGTAGATGAGCTTAAAGCTAACCACATCGTGGTTGAAAAACCTGCTGATTGTTTTAGTATTTGTGGTGCATCAGCTTCACCAGGTAGATTATCCACGACTCTTGCAACTCTTTCTCTAATATCATTTGCTGCACTATCTAGATTTATATCGGTATTGAACTCAATGTTTATAGTACTGTTACCATTTTCAGAATTTGAATCTATATTTTTAATTCCCTCAGAGCCACCTATTACATCTTCGAGGACCTGTGTTACTTCTTGGTCAACTATTTCCGCGGAGGCAGATTTGTAGTCAACTTTTACTTGAACTACAGGAGGCTGTAATCCACTTGGTAATTCTCTAACTGGCAATTCTGTAAAAACAAATATTCCAAATACAATTAAAACAAGAGACATCACCCAAGCGACAACTGGTCTTCTTATACTTATTTCAGTAATAAACATTTATTTAGTAATTGGTTTTATTTTGCCTTTTGGGTTTACTTTTTTAAGCCCTGCTGCAACAATCATGTCACCTTCGTCAAGACCTGATAATATTTCTACAAGACCTTCATTTCTAGTACCAATAATTACCTCTTTTTTTTCTATATTATTATCCTCTATAACTTTATAAACGTAAGCTTTATTTCCTTCTAGTATTACACTAGTGTCAGGAATGCCTAGAGAATTTCTTTCATTAAATTTGATTGTAACTTCTAAAAGCGAACCTGGAATTAATTCAAATTTTTCGTTATTAATCTTTATTCTTATCAGAAGACTTCTTGTCTCAGCATTAATACGGCTTGATACTCCATCAACTTTACCAGAATAAACTTTTTTTTTGTTTCCCGAAAATTTTGCTTCTATTGGAAGATTTTTTTTTATCTCATTAGCAAAAGTTTCTGGAATTTTAAGATCTGAGTAAATTGTAGAATTATCATCTAATGTAATTATAATTGAATTTTCAGAGTCTAGGGTATCTTCTGTTAAGCCTCTATAACCAAGCATACCATTAAATGGTGCAGCTATAATTCTTTCTTTGAGTTTTACAATAACTTGTCCTTCTTTTACATAATCTTTAAGTTTTAATTCTGAAAGCAATTCATTTTTTTTTACTCTGAAAGATGTAGTTTTTTTTGAAATAGCTGTTCCAAAACTATCAATTTTTTCAAAAAAATTTTCACTCCTTACTTCTGTTACAATTACCCCAGGTGGAGGTCTTTTGCTAAATTTTTTTTGGAAGTGTGCCCCGATCATAGTTCTTGCTATTATTACTACCGCAATAATAAGAAAAAAAATTGATATAATAGTTATAAGTTTTGTAGATTTTTTCATTTTTATTCAATCATACCATATTCAGCCCAAGAGCCATCATAAACAGTTGGAGAATATTTATCATTAATCAAAGAATATGCCAGAGCTAAAACTGCAGCTGTAATTCCAGATCCACATGTAAATACTATATTATTTTCATTAACGACTCCTAAATCTTCAAATTTTTTTTTTATAAAATTTTTATCCTTAAAAGTTTTGTCATCTCTATTAATTAGATCGCCAAAAGGAAGACAAAATGAATTTTTAATTGATCCGCTTCTAAGCCCAGATCTTGGCTCTTTTTCTAATCCTAAAAATCTATTTTTACTTCTCGCATCTATAACTTTAAATTTTTTATCTGTGATATTTTTATCTATTTCCACTTTATTCTTTACCAAATGAATATTTTTTGTTGATGAATAATTAGTACTTATTATTTTTGTTTTTTTATTTGTAATCTTTTTATTCTCTTTTTTCCATTTAAAAAATCCACCATCAAGAACAGATACTAAATTTGGATTATGTCCAAAAAAAATAAATGTATACCAGCATCTACATGAACTTAAAACATCAGAGTTATCGTATATAACTATTTTATCAGAATTAGAAATTCCAAAATTAGAAACTATTTTATCCCATTCTTGTTTTTCTGGAAGCATATGTGGTAATTTATTTTTTTTATTTGAGTTTTTGTCGATATCAAAAAAAATAGCATTATCAATATGTTGATTATTATACTCTTCAAATCCATTTCTCTTTACATTAGGCATATGCCATGATGAGTCTATAATTTTTACATCTGAATGATTCTTGCTTAACCACTCTGTTGAGACTAAACTCATTATTAATTTCTTTTTTGAATGTATTTTTGATGATAATCTTCTGCTTTACAGTAGTTTTTTTGTTCAGAAATATTTGTTTTTATTTTTCCATTAAATTTTTCATTTAATTTAGATTTTATATCTTCAGCAATTTTTTTTTGAGTATCATTTGTAAAAAAAATTTCACTTCTATATTGTGTTCCTATATCAGGACCTTGTCTATTTAATGTAGTTGGGTCGTGCATTTCGAAAAATTTTTTTAATAGATTATCGTAAGTAATAATTTTTTCATCAAATTCTATTTTTACAACTTCAGCATGATTTGTAGATCCAGTGCATACTTCCTCATAAGTGGTTGAATTTCTATTTCCACCACAATACCCAACTTCTGTTTTTAATACACCTTCAACTTTTGAAAATTTTTCTTCTGGTCCCCAAAAACATCCTAAAGCTAATATTGCTATTTCCATTGATTATTACACTAAATTATCTAAAAGTTATTACTATGTTGTCTAAAAATCAATTGGGCTTTTTGTACATGTTCCTTTCTGTTTGTGCATTTTCAGTTATGGATTTGATTGTTAAATGGTCGGAAAACTATCCATTGGGACAGGTATTGTTTTTTAGAGGGTCTTTTGGATTATTATTTTACTTTTTAATAATACCCAGGAAAAGACTTAGAAATTTTTATTATACAAAAAGACCTGGACTTCATTTTCTAAGGTGTTTTTTTGGATTAATAGCCCTATTAGCAATATTTATTGCTTTAAGAAATTTACCTTTGGCCACAGTGGTTAGTATTTCTTTTGCAGCACCAATTTTTACTACAATTTTTTCAATTTTTTTTTTAAGTGAAAAAGTTGGATTTTTTAGATGGCTAGCTGTTTTTGTAGGCTTTATTGGAATTGTAATTATAACCGAACCAGGCTTCAGTTCTTTAAATATATATTATATTTATCCTATTATTTTTTGTTTGGGACTATCCTATGTTGCTATAGCCATAAGACAATTATCATCAACCGAACCTGTTTGGTTAATATCATTAAATTTTTCTGCGGCTATAACTTTTATAAGTTTTTTTACAATACCATTTGGTTGGATTATGCCAGATATAAAAGACTTAATTTTATTATCTTTTATAGGGATCTTCGGGGGAGTTGCAAATTTATGGTTAAGTCAATCCTATAAATACTCAGAGGTATCTTTAGTAACGCCTTTAAAATATTTAGCACTAGTTTTTGCAATAATTTTTGGATTTTTCATTTGGGGAGAAATACCAACATTAAAAACTTTAATGGGCGCATTATTAGTTATAATTTCTTCTGCGATTATATTTAGAAGAGAAATTACTTTAAAAAAACAGGTTACAATTACACGACATGACTAAACCACCTTACTACTGGAATAAAGCAAAAAATCATTTATCAAAAAAAGATAAAGTGATGAAATTTCTTATAAAGAAGTTTAGAGATAAGACATTAGTTTCAAGAAAAGACATTTTTTTCTCACTTTGCAAAAGTATAATAGGACAACAAATTAGCGTTGCGGCTGCCAATTCAGTTTTTAAAAGGTTTAAAAAGGAATGTGGCGGAACAATAAGTCCTAAGGTTGTGAATAAAATTAATACAATTAAACTAAAAAAATGTGGTTTAAGTAGACAAAAAGTCAAAGGTATAAAAGAACTCTCTCAAAAGTTTATAAATAAATCATTTAAACCTAATTTAATAAAAAAAATGAGTGATGAAGAGGCAATTGTTTATCTTTCAAGTCTAAGACAAATAGGAAGATGGTCTGCTGAAATGATACTAATTTTTACGCTTAATAGACCAAATATCTGGCCAATTCAGGATATAGGCTTGTTAAGAGCAATATCAAATAATTATAATAAAAAATATTTGCCTCCAGCTATATTTGTTGAAAATTTAAAAAAGAAATTTTCACCATATTGTTCAGTTGCTACATGGTATTTATGGAGGTCGATAGATGACGAGCCAGTTCAGTATTAGAAATTTGTATTAAATTTCAATCCACTTTTTTAGTTTTTCTTTATTTTCTAAAATATAGTTTGGTAATAAATCAATATTAATTTTATTTAAAATACTTCCTCTATCAAATTGATTCATACGTTGATCTGTTGTTAAATTATAGACAGTTTTTCTTTGTTTTATTAAATTTTTAATTTTTTCGGCTCCAATGGGATTCAATTCATACTCTCTATGATGAAGATAAGATTTAAGTTTTTTTTCAATTTCTTCTGGAGTTTTTAAATAAGAAAAATGCCATCCTCCGTTTTCTATAAAGTTTATATTACTATATTTATTATTAGATAATATCACGTCTAAACGCCACCATGGATAAGATCTATCTTTAATATTTCTAAGCCATTGAGGAGATTTTAAATTTTTCAATTGGCAAGCTTTTGATCCTACCCAAATATAGTTTTCTAATTTTAGATTAAATTTATAGTACATCATATCTTGTCTAAAAAAAATGAAACGATTGTTTATATTTTTAAAATCAACATTTTTTAAATTTGGAATCTCATCTAAATCAGAAATTATAATCCAGTCATTTTTATTAGCTTGAGAAAGACAATTTTTAATATAATTTCTTTGAAAATTTTCTCTTTTAATAGCATTTAGAATGTACTTGGAGTTTATTTGATGTTCATTATCTTTTACATTTATTTCTTCAATTCCTTGAGGCTGTTCTTTAACTAAAAGATATTCAATTTTATTTTCATATTGTTTATATTTTTCTTTTTTAAAACGAGGTCTTTTTGTTTCACCTTTATGATTATAGCTAGACTCGATAATTATGAATTTATCAACAAATTTATCTAGATAATTCAACCTAAGATCTAATAATAAGTCTTCATCAAAATACATGAAACAGTCAAAAATTTTCATAAATTTATATTATTTTAAATAATTTTTATTATGATACCAAAATTAGTATGAGCAATAAATTAATAATTAGCTTTGAAGAGTACTTAGATACTGTTGAAAAACTTGCTGTTAAGATTCATCAAAATTACAAACCAACTGTTTTAGTAGGTATAATGAGAGGTGCAGCACCAATAATAGATATTCTATCGAGAATATTAAAACTTCCAACAGCCTATATAGTGATTCAGAGTTACTCAGGAAAAGGAATTCAGGACAAACAAGGAAAATTAATGTTTGCGAGAGAAATTAGTTCATTAGCAGTATCAAAAGATTTTAATAAAGTACTTTTAGCTGATGACTTGTCAGACACAGGTCTTACGCTGAATAAAAGTATTGAGTGGTTAAAGAATTACAATCCAATCAAAAATAATATTAATGAAATTAAAACAGCATGTCTTTGGAAAAAAAAGTCATCAACTTTTACACCTGATTTTTGTTCTGTATTATTGGACTCTGATCCTTGGATTGTGCAACCAACTGAACATTATGAGGAAATAGATATTAGCAAAATAATAACGAAGCATAAAAAAGGCTAGTGTTAAGCTAGCCTTTTTTATTTTTAAATTATGCTACAGTAAAACTTATGATGCTTAGCACAGCAATTACCCAAATTGCAGGAGAGGTATCAGAAAATTTTCCAGTAAATATTTTTATAAGAGCATAAGAAACGAATGCAAGCGCTATACCATTGCTTATACTATATGTTAATGGCATAGTTATCATAGCAACTATTGCGGGTGCAGACTCAGCAATGTCATCCCATTCTATGTCTGTAATATTTTTTACAAATAGAATTGCCACATATAATAGAGCAGCTCCATCTATTTCTTTAGGCAAACTTGTAGCTAGGGGAGAAAAAAACAAACACGCTAAAAATAGGATCCCAATTACCAGAGACGTCATTCCAGTTCTACCTCCAGCTTTAACTCCTGCACCAGACTCTACATAACTTGTGACTGTTGTTGTTCCCATCAACGCACCAGCAACTGTTCCAACGCTATCAGAAAGCATTGCTTTGTTTATGTCTTGGACTTTTCCTTTGCTATCAACTTTTCCAGCAACATTAGCTACTGACGTAAGTGTTCCCGCAGTATCAAAAAAATCTATGAAAAGTAAAGTAAAAATTACTGTAGACATACTTGCCGTCATTGCTGCGGTAAGATCAAAATCAAATAAATATGTCATTGGGGGAGGTGTACTTACCACACCATTAAACTTAGCTAATCCACTTGCCCAAGCAATAATACTAAAAGCAATAATTCCAATTATAATATTTCCTTTTACTTTTAACTTTTCTAAAACTACCATCGAGACAAAAGCTAAACATCCAAGCAGAACTAAAGGGTTTTTAATGTCGCCCAAAGTAACTAGAGTTACAGGGTGATCTCCAACAACTCCCATAATTTCCAATCCGATTATTGCTAAAAATAGTCCAATACCAGCCCCTATTCCAAGTTTTAAACTTCTTGGTATTGAATTAATTAACCAAGCTCTAATTGGTGTTAAAGATATTATTAAAAATAATACTCCTGCTACCAATACAGCTCCTAATGCTGCTTGAGGTGTATATCCCATACCAGCAACCACACCAAAGGCAACAAATGCGTTAATACCCATTCCTGGAGCTAAGCCAATTGGCCAAGTTTTTCCATAGAATGCCATGATGAAACATGCGATTGCTGTAGCTAAAATAGTAGCCGTGAATACTGCTCCAAAATCAAAAAAGCCTTTTTCTGGTCCAGCAAATTCACCAGATAATATAAAAGGATTTAAAAACATAATATAAGCCATTGTTAAAAATGTAGTTACACCAGCGATTACTTCTGTTTTAAAATCAGTTTTATGTTTTTTATAATTAAAATATTTTTCTAACATTTTTCCTCCCTAAAATTTTAATAATAACTTAATTGATTCTGGACAAAATTTCTCTCTTAATTCAAGGTTTATTAACATTTTACAACTTATAAGTTTATATTTAAGATAAATTAAACCTGCTACTATTTTTAATATGAAAAATCTATCCGTTTTTATTTTTGGAATGTTATTAATTCTTTTTATGTCAGGCTGTCAAACTATAAAAGAAAAAACAGATGAAATTGAAAAAAAAGAAAGTAAAAAGTTAAGCCAGTTTATTGGACAACCGGTTTCTGAACTAAAGATTGTAATGGGAAAACCTACAGGTATTTCTCAAAGCGATACTGGTTTAAAAGTTTTAATATATAAAACTAAGAAATATGGGATTACTTGTGAAAGGAAATTTGAAATTAATAACAACGATATGGTGATCGGGTTTCAAACAAAAGGATGTTTCTGATACTTGTGGGGAGTTGCCCCACAAGCAAGGATTAACTTATTTAATTTCTATAAGTTTTTTCTTTTTGTACTCTGGTACAATTCTTTCACAAGCAATTGTCAATAGACCATCTTTTAATTCTGCTCCACCCACTTTTACATCATCTGCAATTGTGAATGATCTAGCAAATTGTCTTTGAGAAATACCTTTGTGAATTATTTCACCATCCTTATTTTCAGATTTATTAATCTGTTTAGTTCTTACAGTTAATAAATTATCTTCAAACTCTACCTCAACATCCTTTTTGTTAAAACCAGCTAGTGCAACTTCAATTGAGTATTTGTCCTTTCCAGTTTTTCTTATGTTGTAGGGCGGATAATTAGATTGCATTGTCAAACTACCATTACCTAGCATACTTTCAAATTGGTCAAACATATCATCAAAACCAATTGAAAAAGGTCTTAGAGAGTTGAATATTGATAAGTCCTTACTTGTCATTTTTCCTCCTTTGTTAGCAAGGTTGTTGTAAGCCCCATTTGGCGACTTACATTTATTATATGGGAATAATTAATTTTTTTTCAAGATTGTATTTAAAGTTTATTTGTTACCTTTAAAGCAAATGCATAATCAAATGCAATTTCTTCAATAGCTCCGTCTCTACCAGATTTTCCGCCATGTCCTGCGTTCATCTCAGTTTTTAAAAGCAATAAATTATTATCTGTTTTATAATCTCTCAGTTTTGCTGTAAATTTTGCAGGTTCATCAAATAAAACTCTATTATCACTTAAACTTGTTGTAATTAGAATATGAGGATAATCCATTTTTTTAATATTATTATATGGCGCATAAGAAAATATATAATCAAAATGTTTTTTATTTTTCTTAGCATTTCCAAACTCATCAAATTCTCCAATCGTTAAAGGCAGTGAGTGATCAAGATTTGTGGTGAGAGAATCTACGAAAGGAACAGCCATAATAATACCTAAAAATAAATTTGGTTCTTTGTTTACGACTGCACCCATTAAAAGTCCACCAGCAGAACCACCCATACCTATAATTTTTTTTTTCGATGTATATTTTTTCCCTATAAGAAATTTAGCAACTGCGATATAGTCTTCAAATGTATTTTTTTTATTTAAAAGTTTACCTTCTTTCCACCATTTCATTCCTCTTTCCATTCCACCTCTAATATGTGCTGTAACCCAAATTATGTCTCTATTTATTAGGGAGATCCTAGTAGACGAAAAACCCGGGGATATTGAGTTCCCATAAGACCCATATCCATAAAGAAGTAAATTAGCTGACCCATCAATTTTAGTTTTTTTGTGTCTTGTTATTGTCATTGGAACTTTTCTACCATCATGAGATTCACATTCTAATCTTTCAACAATATAATCATCTGGGCTATGGCCTGAGGGTATGATTTGTTCTTTAACTAGTTTTTTTTCCCCAGTCTCTAAATTGTAATCATATACCCTTGTTTGAGTTTTTGGCGAAGAATAGCTAATATGGATTTCGTCTGTATTTCTATCTCTTTGTTTTAAAGATAGCCCAGGATCAATTACTTCTTCATCGGTAAATTTTAGTTCTTTTTCAACATTATTATTTATATTTTTTACGAAAATTTTTCCTAGTGCATTTGATATTTCGCTTCTTATTATCCAATTATTTAAAAATGTAAGACCACCAACAAGAACCTCATTTTTTGCAGGAATATATGTTTCCCAATTTTGATTTTCTAAATCATTACAAACATCAATTTTAAAATCTTCAGCATCTTTATTTGTATGGTTATAAAAATTTTTATTCCATGAGTTTACACTGTAAATAATTCCTTTTTCTCTTTTTATAATTAATTTTGGTTTTGGAGTTGTTTCATTTACATGAAAATAATATTGCTCGCTTGTATTATGATCAGACGAGTTTATAAAAAAATATTTTTCATCAGAACTTAACGATATACCTACAGTGAAAGCTTCACTTTTTTCCTCAAAAATTAATAGGTCATTTTTTACTTTGTCTCCTATTTTATGTCTAAATATTTTTCTTGGTCTATGATTTTTATCAAGTTTTGAGTAAAAAATATATTTATCATCTAAGCTAAAAGTAATTCCACCAGTAGTGTCTTCAATTTTTTCAGTAACTAAATTATTTGAAGAAATTTCTCTTATATAAATTGTATAATATTCGGACCCTTTGAGATCCAATGAATAACCTAAAAATTTATCGTTAAAACTAACCTCTAAATCTCCAACACCAAAATATTCTGTTTTAATTTTTTCTTTTTCCTTGTCACCATTCCATATTTCTTCCACATTTTGAGATCCAATTTTTTTTCTTAATTTAATAGAGTAATTTCCTTCAACTGTAGTTTTTGTCCAATATTCATACGAATGATCTTTATAAGCCAAACTTTCATCATCCAACTTAATTCTTCCTTTGATTTCTTTGAAAAGATCACTTTGAACTTTTTTTGTTCCCATCATATGGTGATCAGTAAACTTATTCTCTTCCTCTAGGTATTTTCTAACTTCAGGATTGAGTTTTTTACTATCCTTTAAAACTTCGAGTATATCTTTTTGATGTATCCAGCTATAGTTATCTACCCAATTTACGTTGTGACAAGATTTTGTCTCAGGTTTTTTAGTTAGTTGTGGTATTTTCATTTAAAAAAGAACTAATACATGAATATTTTTTTTATAACACTTATTATTTTTGTCGTAGTCTATTTAATTCTCAATTGGTTTGTCAAAACATCAAGTAAGAAAATTTCAAAAGGAATTAGATCATTCACTATCATTTTATCAATAATTCTCGCTCTAGTTATGGCATATGCGGGGAGATTTATATTTTCCTTACCTTTTGTTCTAATGATTTTACCTTTAATTAAAACAAAGGCAGGCCTGACTTTAATGCAAATAATAAGAATTTGGGGTTTGCTGAGATTTTTAAAAAATTCGGGAAGATTTAGTTTTAATAATATAAACGATAATCTAAATACTAAAAGCATGTCCCTAGATGAGGCTTTCAAAATATTGAATTTAGACCCATCAAAGAAATATAAAAAAGAAGAGGTATTAAAATCTTATAAAAAAATAATGAAAAAAATTCATCCTGATGTTAGTCCTGAATTGACGAGAATTGCTTCAATTGTTAACGAAGCAAAAGAGATTGTTTTAAAAAATACTTTATAATTTTAAAATAAAATTTACTTTTTCTATAACTTTTTTTACTTCAATTGTCTCTGGCAAAAATCTTGAGTCATGAGTAATATCATCATCCTTCTGACCCTCTGGCAGAACTCTAAATTGTTTCACACTATAATCTGTATAGGCCCTAGGTGTATCAAGTATCATAATAATACTTGGAATATTACACTGACAAGCAATATGATGTCCAAAAGAGTCATTTCCGATATAAATATTCGTTAAAGAAATTAATGGAACGATTTCAGAAATTTTTCTAGTATGAAGTGATAAACAGTTTTCTGATTTTGTATGTTTTAGTATTTCATCTGCAATATTTTTCTCATTTGGTCCGCATAATAAAAAAAAGAAAAACTTATTTTCTTTATTTAAAAAATTAATTAATTGAATAAAATTTTTTGAACCCCACCTGGTGGTTGGCCCCGAGGATCCAATTCCAAGCATTACATTGATCCTATTTTTTTTTATATTATTTTTTTCTTTATTTTGATTATTTTTATCAATGTAAATCTTTGTTTCTGTAGGACAATCTTTAATATTTAAGACTTTTTCAGTAAATTTTTTTGCAGCTTTTACAAGATGTAAATTTTTTTTATTTAAAAATGGATAACAATTTATATTTTTTATTCTAGCTATTTTACTCGCAAGAAAAAATCTAATACTTGGATAAAAAATAAATATATTATCAATTTTTTCCTTTGACAGAAATTTACCTAATTTAAAAATATCACTAAATTTTTTATAATATTTATCTAGGTATATAACATCTGAAATTTTTGGATCATTGTATAAAACTTCTTTAAGAGTTTCACATAAAGTTATAATTGTTACTGGACCATATTTAATAGAAATTTGATGACAATAAGATAAATGCAATAAATTTGCCCCTAAACCTTTATAACCTAGCAATATAACATTTTTCATAATTATTATTTGATTAATAATATTTATACCTTAAAATTGATAATATCATCATGTCACAAATAAGGGGAATTTTTGCTGCTGGAATGTCAATTTTAAGAGATAATTTGAGTCTTGATGTAGATAAAACTATAGCGCATTCAGAAAGATTAATTCAAACAGGTTGTCATGGTGTTGTACTTTTTGGAAGCACAGGTCAAGCTCAATTAATCTCTATTAGTGAAAAAATTGACCTATTAAATAAGCTTTCTGGAAATAAGTATAAAAGTAAATATTTGATTGGTACTGGGTTAAACTCGTTAAGTGAGACTATAAACCTAATGCAAATTTCATGCTCGTTAGGATTTAGTCATTTTCTAATTATGCCACCCGCATATTATAAATATGGAGATGATGGTGTAATTAATTTTTATACAAAAATTATTCAAAAAATTCCTGATTGTAAAATTATACTTTATAATTTTGAGAAATTATGTGGTTATAAATTTAGTATTGAGTGTGTTAATAAATTAGTAAATCAATTTCCAGAACAAATCATTGGAGTTAAAGATAGCACTTACAATTTATACAAGGATTTAAAAATCAAAAATTTCTCAATTTTTCCTGGCTCAGAACTAAAGCTGTTAAATGGGTTAGAGATTGGCTGTTCTGGTATAATTACAGCAACATGTAATGTAACTGCAGAATTATCTAGAAAGGTATTTGATGATTTTGATCAAAAAAAAAATCAAACTGTTAATGAAAAATTATGTGAAGTTAGAAAAGTATTTGATCAATTTAATTTAATTTCAGGGCTTCACACTTTTTTAGGAAAAAAGGACAAAAATTACAAAAATCTTCTTCCCCCACTTACTCTTTTGAATGAATATGATGAAAAAAAATTACTTGAAGATTTAGTCAAACTAGATTTTAATTAATATTTTTTTAGGGATAAAATGCAATTAATAAAGTTTTTGAATAATCTTTTCAAAAAAGATGGATTTGTATTAATTGATGCAAATTCTAAAAAATATATAATTGGAAAACCAGATAAAACAAATCCTGTAACACTAAAAATATTAGATAAAAAACTTCATTTAAAACTTTTAATCAATCCAGATTTATATTTTGGTGAGGCCTATACTGATGGATCTTTAAAAATAGAAAATGGGACACTAACCGAATTTTTGGAAATAGCTTTTAAAAATATTGGGAGAGGAGAAATAAATACATTCGGATATATTTTAAAAAAAATAAAAGGCAGTTATAGATACTTAACTAATTTCAATTTTGCTAAACAGTCAAAAAAAAATATTGCTCATCATTACGATTTGTCAGATGACCTTTATAATTTGTTTTTAGACTCAAAAAGACAATATTCATGTGGATATTTTAAAAATGAAAATAATTCTTTGGAAGAAGCACAGACTAACAAAATTAATCATATAATAAAAAAATTAAATCTAAAACCAAATCAAAAAGTACTAGATATTGGATCTGGTTGGGGTTTCCTTGCCTTGGAAATAGCCAAACAATCAAAATGTGAAGTAACAGGAATTACTTTGTCAGAAAATCAATTAAAATATTCGAATGATATGGCGAAAGAGCAAAACTTAGAAAATCAGGTTCAATTTAAACTTTTAGATTACAGGTACTTAAAAGAAAAATTTGATAGAGTGGTTAGTGTTGGAATGTTTGAACATGTGGGAAGAAAGTTTTATAAAACTTTTTTTCGGCAAGTAAATAATCTTTTAAAAAACGATGGTTTAGCGTTAATTCATACAATTGGCACCGCAAATGGACCAAGAGACCCACAACCTTGGATTTCAAAATATATTTTTCCCGGAGGATATACTCCAAGCATGAGTGAAGTAGCCGGCCCAATTGAAAAATCTGGATTAGTTGTTTCAGATTTAGAAGTACTAAGAATGCATTATTCTCATACTCTTAGAAAGTGGAAGGAAAACTGTATAGAAAATAAATCAAAAATAATCGGCATGTTTGATGAAAGATTTTTTAGAATGTGGGAATTCTATTTAACATCATGTGAAATGGCTTTTAAATGGGGAGATCAGGTTGTATTTCAATTTCAACTTACGAAAGATTTTACCACCGCTCCAAATACAAGAGACTATATTTATTAATTTTTTATTGATAAGTCTTTAACCAACTAAATAAATGAAAAAAAAAAATAAATCTAGAAAAAACATAAAAAAACACAAAAAAAGAAAAAAGAAAGTAAATAAAAAGTCTTTCAAAAAAAAAAAAATTAAAAAAATAAAAAAATTAAAAATATTCCGAAAAATAAAAAAAGAAAAAATAATTAAGCAAAAAAAAATAAGTAAAAAACACGTAAATTTTTTATTAAAAATTGTTAGATTTCAAAATAGTTTAAAATTAGATTTTAAGATAAAATTTAATTTATTTTCTGCAATTGAAAAATCGATTCAAAGTTTTTTTTCAGGTATTGAAAAGAATATTCAAGATTATAGGATCATTCAACAAGATGAGAAACGTAGACAAAAACTAGAGGAAATAGAGAGAAGAGAAAAAGAAAGAATAGAGCAAAAACGTTCGGCAGAAGAAAAAAAAAAATTACAACTGAAGCTTCAAGAACAATCTTTAAAGGATGAAATAAGACTAGAAAAAGAAAGATCTAAGGATTTAAAATTATTTCTAAGGAAAGAGCAGGCAATTGTAAGAAAAGAACAGGCAGAAAAGCAAAAGCAATTTTTAAAACAGATCAAGTTAGAAAAACAAATTGAAAAATTTAGAATTCGAGAGGTTAAAGAATTAGAAAAACTCGAGAGAATATCTTTACAAGAAAAACGTGATGATTATGCAGGTCTTCAAGAAAGGATTGAAAAACTTAAAGAAAAATATCGGATTATAAGAGATCAAAAGATAAGGGAGCGAGTAGAGGCATTAGGTATAAAAATTGAAGGAGATGAAGACAGAGAAACTCTTTTATTAAAAGAAAAAGAATATACACTCTCAAGACAAAAAATAGAAATTTCACTAGAAAGTTTTTATAGAAGTGCAAATAGTCTGGTGTTCCAATTGAACAAGAGACATATAACACGTAACATGTCAATATTGAGATGTATAGATAGAAGATTTGAAACAGGTGAAATTTTTATAAAGTGGGATGAGTCAAGCGATGATGAGTGGTTAATATTAATTTATATAAAAGATAATTTGCCTGACAAAGGCATAATAATAGAAGATAAATCAAATCCTGAAAAAAATGTTTCTCACGAATATAAAACAAATGAAATATTCAAAGCTTCAGATATGATGGTGGACTCTTTAACACAATTGATTTCAAAAGAAAGATCAAAAAAAGCTAATTAATTTTTTAGGATAAATTTACTCACTTACATAAACTGAAATACCACGAGAGTTAATATCAACATCAAATTTCTTGTGTAAAGGAGGAAATGCTCTTTGAGAGCAATCAAGTCTATCACACGTTCTGCAAGAAACACCAATTGGAATTTCAGTTTTTTTATCATTTATATTTAGATTTTCAGTATAAACAAAATCTTTTGCATATTTTGCTTCGCAACCAAGTCCTATTGACAAAATACTTTTTGTCTTTCCGTATCTCCCAACTCCTTTCTCTACAGTTCTTGCTATACATACATATTTTTCACCGTTGCTCATCTTACTTACAGCTGCTTGAATTACGCCAGGTCTAGTAAAAGCAGAATAAACATTCCATCTGGGGCATGCTCCTCCATATCTTGGAATTTCGATACCAGACAAAGAAAATCTTTTTGATATATTTCCAGCTATATCAACCCTTAAAAAATGAAAAGGAATTCCAGGTAACTTTGGATCTTGCAAACAGGTTACTCTATGGGCAATTTGTTCAAATGTAGTTGCAAAAGTATTTTGTAATAGCTCAAGATCGTATTTGTTTTTCATACATTCAGTATGAAATAATTTATATGGCATCAAAATTGCTGCTCCACAATAATTTAATAAGGCAACTTTTGTAACTTTTTTTGACTCTTCACTTGGAAAAGAAAACTTTGATATATAATCGTTTATATCATTTATAGCACCCTCATGGGCAATCTGAGAGGCAACGTAAAGTTTTTTTGTTTCTAGAGCAACATAATCACTTAGCAAAAGTTCTTTCTTATTCTTGAAAAAAATTTTTGAAAAAGGTTTTCCTTCTTCTGGAAGAACATCTTTAACTAATATTCCGTACTCTTTCTTTAAAAAGTCGCAAAGACCTATATAGGTTGACCTATTATTAACCTGTATTTTTTCAAAAACTAAGTTTGCAAAATCTTCTAGTTTTGGAAAATAATTTTTATTTTCTTGCAGAAAATCCGATACTATTTCTCCAGGAAATGCTGTTTTTCTACTATCAATTATTTTACCAGACAGATTTTCAACACGGTTAATTATATCATGATCTTTTTGTTTAAAATTATCACCTAATTTTATTAGAGCTCTAGCAATTTTTGGATTTGTATTAACAAGATCTTTTATTTCAGGTCCCAAAATGTCTAAGTCCTCAAATAATTGATCATCTAATAGCTCAGATATATTATTTAATAAATTAAGGTCTGATTTTACAGTTAGGTCTGAGAGTTCAATTTTCAGTTCTTGGCAAACTTTAAGCAATAAATCACCATCAATTTTTCTTTTTCCCCCTTCAATAAGGTTTAAATAGCTTGGGGAAATACCCAATTGCTCAGCAAGCTTATTTGCTTGCATTCCAATCTTTCTTCTAAAAGCCTTTATTTTTGGCCCAATTTTTAAATCAATTTGACTCATATTTACTATGTGTAAATTTTGTAAATATAAATTTACAATAAATTATCATATTTTACAAGCTTTTTTTATTTTTTGGTAGAAAAAGTAAATTTTGTAAATTATAAATTTTACATGAATAACAAAAACAATGCAAAGAACTTAGATAATAAGTCACAAACTTCTAATATTGAAAGTGTCTCAAAAAGCTCAAAATCAGGTATTTATCTAAGAGACGATCATTGTGATTGGGGTTCAAGTGGCATGAATGAGTTCACTAACGAGTATAGTGAGGGTAATTAGTACCTAATTCTAAGTATTTAAATTCATACAAATGGGGCACAATAAATGAGTTCAGAAACTAAAGTTTCTTATGATTTAAAGAGATTTGCAGGGATAAAGAGAGACTATACACCTGAAGAAGTAGAGAGATTAAGAGGGTCTGTGAAAATAGAATATTCTTTATGTAAGCTTCAGTCAGAAAAGCTATGGAAATTATTAAATTCAGAGCCTTATGTAAATACACTAGGATCTCTCTCTGGTAATCATGCGGTTCAGCATGCGAAAGCAGGATTAAAAGCAATATATTTAAGTGGTTGGCAAGTGGCAGCTGATGCAAATAGCGCTGGTGAAATGTATCCTGATCAATCATTATATCCCTATGACAGTGCACCAAAATTAGTTGAGTCAATGAATAATGCTTTGGTAAGAGCAGACCAAATTCAGCATATGGAACTAAAAGATGGTGAAATGAATGAAAAAAATAAAGTAGATTATATGCTTCCTATAATCGCTGATGGCGAGGCAGGATTTGGTGGACCATTAAATGTATTTGAGTTAGCAAAAAAATTTATTAAAGCTGGGGCGGCCGGTGTTCATTTTGAAGATCAATTAGCCAGTGAGAAAAAATGTGGTCATATGGGTGGTAAAGTTTTAGTACCAACTGGAACTATGATTAAAAATCTAAAAGCTGCAAGGTTAGCTGCAGATATTGCGAATGTCCCTTTAATAATTCTAGCGAGAACGGATGCTAATGCAGCAAAATTAATTACAAATGATCATGACAAAAACGACAAACCTTTTTTAACTGGAGAGAGATCTCCTGAAGGTTTTTATTATGTTAAACATGGAATAGAGCAAGCAATATCAAGAGGTTTAGCTTATGCACCTTATGCTGATTTAATATGGTGTGAGACAGCAACTCCAAACCTAGAGGAAGCAAAAAAATTTGCCGATGCAATTCATTCAAAATATCCAGGTAAAATATTAGCCTATAATTGTTCTCCATCATTTAACTGGAAAAAACATTTGTCTGATGATCAAATAGCAACATTTCAACAAAAAATTGGTGAAATGGGATATAAATTTCAGTTTATAACACTTGCTGGTTTTCATGTTCAAAATATTGCTGTTTTTGAACTTGCAGAAAAATATAAAAAAGAGGGAATGTCGGCTTATTCTAAAATTCAACAACAAGAGTTTTCAAGAGAAAAAGATGGTTATACAAGCGTAAAACATCAAAGAGAAGTTGGAACTTCCTACTTTGATGCAGTTTCAAATACTATTAGTTCAGGCAAAAGCTCAACGACAGCAATGGAAGGTTCAACAGAGTCAGAGCAATTTTAAATTAAAAGATGATAACAAGCACTTTACTGTTATTAATTTGCTATTTATTATTTAAATATACTACTTCCTGGATCAAATATTACAATCAGCTAGACAAAAGGATGCCCAATTCTTTATGGAGATATACTTGCGATTATCCAGTAATTGGGATTCGTGATATTTCTGACCTCGATGACAAACCTTTTGTAAGACTAAGAAGAAAAAGAAATAGAATAGTAACTATAATGTACTTTGTTGTAGTTTTGGCATTTGTTTTTTCAAATCATTTAATAGCTAGCTTATTAATACTAATTTTAAGTTAATCTATTTCAAAGTTTTTTATCCTGTATTCCCATATTCCAACTCTATTATATAAAATTTTATAAATTAAATTATTTTTAGAATTTAACCAAATATCAAAATCTAGTCTCTTATCTTCAGGCAAATCATTATTTTTAGATACTAATTTATAACGATCCAAAATATAATCTTTTTTATTAATTTTAATTTTTTCTGTTCCAATAAATTTAACTATTTGTTTTTTCACACTTCCTGAAATTGGACTAATTTGTTTATCAACTTTTAAAATTTCATGATTCCACCAACTTCCTATTAACGCATCAGCGCTTGCTTTGCCTTTAAAAGAAGACCCTTCAATCACAAAATTATTGCTCACTTCATCAAATTGTAATTTTACATACTTTTCTTTATCATTTTGAAAAGTACTTGATTCATATGAAATTAATTTTCCATTTTTATATTTTTCTAAACTCTCTCCTGAGATTGAAAAAATTGTTAACTCTAAAAGTTTTACTTTAAATTTAGTATAATTTTTAACTTCCAGAGTATTTTTACCATGTGTAAAAAAATAATTACTATAACCAATTAATTTTCCATTTCTAAATACATCCATATTTATTAATTTTATACCTTTATAATTAGAAGAATGTGCTTCAGATTTGCCGATGCCTAATAAAAATAGAATAAAAAAGACAAAAATTTTTTTCATAAATTAAGATTATTTAAATTAATTACTATGTGTAAGTTGATAATAGTAGTAAATAGACGACTGTAAATATGTTTTTAACAATAAAAAATATACCCAAAGTTAGCTGGAGTTCCAAAAATCCGCTAAATTTAAAACCAAAATTTTCTACCTTTTTTTATTTGTGTATCGGTTTAACTCTTTTTGGATTTGGTGAAGGACTTTTAATTGTTTCATATACTGGCGCATCACCGTGGAGTGTTCTAGCTCAGGGTATTTCTCTAAATATAAGTCTTTCTGTTGGAATAGTTACATTTTTTGTAAGTCTTTTTGCTTTATCTTTATGGTTTTTTCTAGATCAAAAACCAGGAATAGGGACTGTGTTAAATATAATTATAATTGCAGCCATGATTGATTTTTCAATTATATTTATTGAGACCCCGGCAAGTTATGTGGGCCAATTAACCATGGCCGTGGTTGCAGTATTACTTGTTGGATTAGGTAGTGGAATATATTTAATAGCTAATTTAGGACCAGGACCTAGAGACGGTTTGATGACTGGCATACAAAGAAAAACAAATCTTCCAATTGCGACTGTTAGAGCTTTTCTTGAAATTACTGTTGTTACGATTGGATGGTATTTAGGGGGAACAGTAGGCATAGGTACACTTTTGTTTGCATTTGGAATAGGTCCTGCAGTTGCGTTAGGATTATTTATAGTTAAAAAAACTTTCTATTAATAAGTGATATCTACAACCTATTTAATGAAATAGAATCTTATCATGTGGTTTGTTAGAAAAAGACTACATAGATTTGTAAGATTAACCTTTAGACCGCCTTGAAAAAAAAAGGGCAGTAAAAACTGCCCTTTTTAAATTTTTTTTGAGATTAATGGGGATTACATTCCCATGCCACCCATTCCACCCATACCGCCCATACCGCCCATACCACCAGGCATTGCAGGAGCATCTGATTTTTCTTCAGGCTTATCAGCTATCATGGCCTCTGTTGTTACTAACAATCCAGATATTGAAGCCGCATCTTGTAATGCTGTTCTTACAACTTTTACAGGATCAATAATTCCTTTGGAAAACATGTCACAATATTCTTCGCTTTGAGCATCGTAACCGTGAGATTTTTTATTTTGTTCTAAGAGTTTTCCGACAACAACTGATCCATCAACTCCAGCATTTTTTGTGATTTGTCTTATTGGAGCTTCCAGTGCTTTTCTTACGAGGTCAACCCCAGCTTTTTGGTCATCACCCTTTGCTTTAACTTTGTCGAGCTCTTGAGCTGCATATAAAAGTGCACAACCTCCACCAGTAACAATACCTTCCTCAACTGCGGCCCTTGTTGCATTTAGTGCATCTTCAACTCTATCTTTTCTTTCTTTTACTTCAACTTCTGTTGCTCCTCCAACCTTAATTACAGCAACTCCGCCAGCTAGTTTTGCTAATCTTTCCTGTAATTTTTCTTTATCATAATCAGAAGTCGTTTCCTCTATTTGTTGTTTAATTTGAGAACATCTAGCTTCAATGTCAGACTTTTTACCACTTCCGCTAACAATTGTACTATTATCTTTGTCTACTTTAATTTTTTTTGAAGACCCTAGATCGGTTAATTTTACATTCTCAAGTTTTATTCCTAAATCCTCAGAGATTACCTGACCACCAGTCAAAATAGCTATGTCTTCAAGCATAGCCTTTCTTCTGTCACCAAATCCAGGAGCTTTGACTGCTACAACTTTTAAACCACCTCTTAATTTATTTACAACTAATGTTGCAAGAGCTTCACCCTCTACATCCTCAGAAATTATCATCAAAGGTCTTCCTGCTTGCACAACTGCTTCAAGCAAAGGAACCATCGGCTGTAAATTAGTTAACTTTTTCTCATGGAGTAAAATAAAAGGATTTTCCAATTCAGTAATCATTTTATCACCGTTAGTTATAAAATAAGGGGATAAGTAACCTCTATCAAATTGCATTCCTTCTACAACATCAAGCTCAGTTTCTATTCCTTTTGCTTCTTCTACAGTTATTACGCCTTCATTACCAACTTTCTGCATGGCTTTTGCAATCATACTACCAATTTCTTTGTCACCATTTGCAGAAATTGTACCTACTTGTGCGATCTCATCGCTATCTTTAACTTTTTTGGCTGAAGAAATTAAATTAGATTTTACGTTTTCAACTGCTGCATCGATACCTCTTTTAACATCCATGGGATTCATTCCAGCTGTAACGTATTTTATTCCTTCTTTAACTATTGCTTGTGCTAAAATAGTTGCAGTGGTTGTTCCATCACCAGCTTCCTCGTTTGTTTTGCTAGCAACTTCCTTAACCATTTGTGCACCCATGTTTTCAAATTTGTCCTCTAAATCAATCTCTTTAGCAACAGTAACTCCATCTTTTGTTATTCTTGGTGCCCCATATGATTTATCCATAACCACATTTCTTCCTTTAGGTCCAAGAGTTACTTTAACCGTATCCGCAAGTATATTAACTCCTCTGATCATTGCTGATCTTGCTTCAGAGTCAAACTTAACTATTTTTGCCATCTTATATCTCCTTTTTAATTTTTATTATTTTGATGAAATCCCCATGATATCGGACTCTTTCATGATGCTATACTCTTTACCATCAATTTTTACTTCAGTACCTGACCATTTTCCAAATAAAACTTTATCACCAACTTTAACATCCATTGGGATTATTTTTCCATCCTCTGTTTTAGCGCCCTTACCAATGGCCACAACTTTTCCTTCTTGAGGTTTTTCTTGCGCTGTATCTGGTATGATTATTCCTCCAGCAGTTTTTTCGCTGCTATCTAAAACTTCTATTAACACTCTATCGTGTAAAGGTTTAAACTTCATAAATTCTCCTTTTAATATGCGACTCATATAGCTACTTGCTGAGCTATTTCAAGATAAAGTAATAAATATTTAGTATGCAAAAAAAGCAGAGAAATTGTGGTTTTTATCGGTTATATGTCATTAAATGACAAAAAATTTAGATATTGAAGGCCTAAAATCAATAGCAAAAAATTATGATTTATTTTTTATTGATTTATGGGGAGTAGTTCATAATGGTATAAACCTTCATTCAAAGGCAATCGAGGCTTTAGATGAGATTGATAATTGTAAAAAAAAATATGTTCTTCTAACTAACGCACCTAGGCCAAACTCTACAGTGAAAAAATTTTTGAAAAAACTTGGAATGAGTGAAAAAATTTTACAAAACGTATATACATCTGGTGAGGCAGCATTAACTTATCTTAAAAAAAAACATCTTGGAGAAAATTTTTATCACATCGGACCACCAAGAGATTTTGATTTATTTTTGGATTTTGAAAAAAATAAATCTAAAGATATTAAGTTGTGTAACTACATATTATGTACTGGATTATTTGACAATTATGACAACGACCTTAACTATTATAAAGATTTACTTAATAATCATACAAAAAAAAAAATGATTTGCACAAATCCAGATTTAATAGTTGATAGAGGGAATGAAAGAGAGCTATGCGCAGGATCAGTAGCTATGGTTTTTGAAAAATTAGGTGGAGAAGTAATTTATTTTGGAAAACCATATTCAGAGGTTTACAATCAAGCAACAGACAATAAAAATAAAAAAATTTTAGCAATCGGTGATAATCTAAATACAGATATTAAAGGTGCAAATTTATTAAATTACGACTCAATGATTATTACAAATGGAATTCACAAAGAAGAGATTAAAAGAGATGGAATTGAAAAAGTTTGTAAAAATTATGAAGCTCTTGTAAATTTTATGCAAAGTGAGCTGAAATGGTAAAAAAAATTATAAATTACAAAAACTTTAATATTATAAATAAGCATAGAAAATCTATAATTTTAATTGGAAACTTTGATGGAGTTCACTTTGGACATCAAAAATTATTTAAATTAGCAAGAAGATATAAAAAAAAATTGAGATCAAAAATTGGCGTCATCACCTTTGAGCCAATGCCAAAGATGTTTTTTAATCAAAATATAAAAAACTTTAGAATATCCAGCTTAAAACAAAAAGAGATTTTATTGATGAAGCAAGGTGTTGATTTTATTATTACTAAAAAATTCGATAAAAAATTTTCTAAAATAAAATACTTAAGTTTTATTAAAAATATTTTATATACAAAAATAAATGCGAAATATATATTTGTTAGTAACAATTTTAGATTTGGCAATAAAAGAGAAGGCAATGTAAAAAAATTAATCTTAAATGAAAAAAATTTTAATTATAAAATAATTAAGCCTAAACCAATAATCTCAAAGCGTAAAATTGTATCTTCGACACATATTCGAAAACTTTTATCTAAAGGTAATTTAAATTATGCAAATAAACTTTTAAGTAGAAATTGGAGTATAGAGGGTTTAGTGCAAAAGGGCAGGCAAATGGGAAAAAAAATTGGTTTTCCAACATGTAATCTGGATATAAAAAATTATGTAATTCCTAAACTTGGAGTGTATGCTGTTAAAATTCGTATAAAAAATTCAAACAAAATACTAAAGGGTATAGCAAATATAGGATTTAGACCTACTTTTAACCAAAAAAAAATACTTTTAGAAGTACATATTTTTAATTTTTCTGGAAATCTTTATAATAAGGTTTTAACTATTGATTTCATAAGTTTTATAAGAAATGAAAAAAAATTTAAAAATATTAATCAGCTAAAACAACAAATTAGTTCAGATTTAGTTATGGCTAAAAAAAGTTTAAATTAATTTATGTCTAAAGAAAATATAAATTTACCCAAAACAGCTTTTTCAATGAAAGCAAATTTACCTACTAGGGAGCCCGATATTATAAATTATTGGGAAAAAATTGGATTATATAAAGAGTTAAGATTAGCGAACAAAGGTAAAGAAAAATTTGTTCTACATGATGGCCCGCCATATGCAAATGGAGATATACATATGGGTACAGCCTTAAATAAAATTTTGAAAGATATAGTGGTAAAATTTCATCAAATGGAAGGTAAGGACTCCGTCTATGTTCCAGGATGGGATTGTCATGGTTTACCTATAGAGTGGAAAATCGAGGAACAATATAAAAAAAACAAAAAAAATAAAAATGAAGTTCCTGTAAATGAGTTCAGAAAAGAATGTCGAGATTTCGCAAGTAAATGGATAGAGGTACACAAGGAACAATTTCAAAGACTTGGAGTGATCGGGGATTGGAATAATTATTATTCTACTATGAGTTTTGATGCAGAGGCCCAAATTGTAAGAGAACTTGGTAAATTTTTAAATGAAGGAAGTTTGTATAGAGGATATAAGCCAGTTCTTTGGTCAACAGTAGAAAAAACTGCCTTAGCAGATGCAGAGGTCGAGTATAAAGATCATAAATCAGATACAATCTATACATCATTTGAGGTAAAAAATTCAAAGGATAATAAATTAAAAGATGTTGAAATAATAATTTGGACTACAACACCTTGGACAATCCCTGCAAATAAAGCTTTAGCTTATAATAAAAATCTAAAATATATAGTTATAAAAATTGAAGACGAAACCGATTATAAAGATAGAAAAATTTTAGTAGCACATTCATTACTAAAATCTGTTTTAGATGAATGTAAAATAAAAAAATTTAGTAAAATTTTAGAATTAAATGGCCAAAATCTTGAAGGAACTATATGCAAACATCCATTTTCAAAAATAGGCTTTGATTACGATATACCTATGCTAGAGGCAAATTTTGTCACAACAGAACAAGGAACTGGAATTGTTCATTGCGCACCTAGTCACGGACCTGATGATTTTAATCTCTGTTTAAATAACGGAATAAAAGCTATAGAGACTGTTGATGGAGATGGAAAGTATACAGATATCATTCCTTTATTTAAAGGGATGCATATTTTTAAGGCAAATAGTTTAGTAATTGAAAAATTAAAAAATGAAAAAAATCTCTTGGCGAATGGTGAATTAATTCATTCCTATCCTCATTCTTGGCGATCCAAAGCTCCATTAGTTCATAGAGCGACACCTCAATGGTTTATATCAATGGAAAGTCACGATCTTAGAAAAAAAGCTTTGAAAGCAATTGATGATACAAAATTTTATCCAAAAAAAGGGAAAGATAGATTGAAATCAATGATCGAGACAAGACCTGATTGGTGTGTTTCAAGACAAAGGGTTTGGGGCGTTCCTATACCAGTTTTTATATCAAAAAAAACAAATAAAGTTTTGATAGATGATGAGGTTACAGAAAATATTGCAGCTATTTTTGAGAAAGAAGGTGCCGATTGTTGGTTTGAGGATGATGCTCAAAAATTTTTAGGGAAAAAATACAAAAGTTCAGATTATGAAAAATTAAGTGATATTGTTGAGGTATGGTTTGATAGTGGATCAACACACAGCTATGTGCTCGAAAAAAGGGAAGATTTAATCTGGCCAGCTTCAATGTATTTAGAGGGCTCAGACCAACACAGAGGATGGTTTCATTCTTCACTATTAGAGTCTTGTGGAACTAGAGGTAGAGCACCTTTCAATTCAATTCTCTCTCATGGTTTTGTTGTAGATGGAAAAGGTCTAAAAATGTCAAAGTCTCTTGGAAATATTATGGCGCCACAGGATATATTAAAAAAATATGGTGCGGATATTTTGAGAATTTGGGTAGCAGCGTCTGATTATGCTGAAGATTTAAGAATAGATAAATCAATATTAGAACAACATGCTGAGTCTTATAGAAAAATTAGGAATACTTTCAGATATATTCTTGGAAATATTAAAGACAAACATGAGAAAGTTGATTATGAAAAATTAGATCCTCAAAAGCTACCTGAGTTAGAGCAATATATGCTTCATAAACTTTATCTTTTAAGTAAAAATTTTAATAAAAACTTTGATCGGTATAATTTTCATGCCCTTTATAAAGATATTTTAAATTTTTGTACTGTTGACTTATCAGCTTTCTATTTTGATATTAGGAAAGACACTTTATATTGCGACAAATTAGAAAGCGAAAAAAGAAAATCAACAATTTTATTTTTAAATATTCTTTTAGACGTACTATTAAAATGGTTTGCTCCAATTTTATCTTTTACTACTGAAGAAATTTATTCTCTTGTAAATAAAAATGGAAAAAGTATCCATTTGGAAAAATTTCCCTCTATCCCCGAAAATTGGAAAAATAGCAATCTTGAGACAAAATGGTTAGAATTAATTAAAATCAGAGATATCTGTAATATAAGCATTGAGGAAAAAAGAGCATCAAAGGTAATTGGCTCAAGCCTGGAGGCTAATTTAGTAATTAAACTGGAAGATAAATTAATTGACTTAACCAAAGATGTAGATTTTTCTGAGCTATGCATTACCTCTAATGCAGTAGTTGAAAAAAATAGTTCAAACGAGATTAATGTTGAAACTATAAAGGCCGATGGCCAAAAGTGCTCAGTTTGTTGGAAAGTTAATAAAAAAAAATGTGAAAGATCTCATTGTGGTTTAAATGCCAATAATTAATAATAATTTTAAAAAATATATAATTTATTTACTTATATTTACAATAATTTTTGCTTTAGACCGAATTACAAAAATTTATATTTTACATTTAGCTGAAATTAATAATACTTTAGATATTTATATCACTTCATTTCTGAACTTCTATTTGATATGGAATAAGGGAATTGCTTTTGGTTTATTTTCTTTCGATCAAAACATTGTCTATGATTTTATTACTTTTTTTATAGCCCTTATAACGGCCATAATTTTCATAATTGCAATTAAATCTGCAGATTTCAAAGGGTATCTTTTTATGGTTATTTTTAGTGGATCGGTAGGAAATTTATTTGATAGATTTTACTTTTCTGCCGTCCCGGATTTTATTGATTTTCATATAAATGATTTTCATTGGTTTATTTTTAATGTTGCAGATATATTTATATCTTTAGGTGTGATATGCCTTATTTTTGTTGAAATTTTTTTTAAAAAAGAAAATACATGAGAAAAACAAATAAATTAATAATATTTTTTTTTAGTTTAGCACTCATATTTTTAAGTGGTTGTCAAAGTCTTAGAGAAAATTTAAGTTTAAAAAAGAAACAAACCACAGATGAATTTTTAGTACAGAAAAAAAACCCATTAGTTTTACCACCAGACTATGAAAAACTACCAAAACCAATTAATGAAAAAAGTTTAAAAAAACAGCAAGAAAACGAAATTGATTTAAGTAAAGTTTTTGAGAACCCAGAACAAACTAACTCAAAAAATAAAACAGATATAAATAAATCATTAGAAGAATCAATAAGAAAAAAAATTGGAAATGATTAATGTTAACTGAAAACATTAAATTTAAAAATTTTCTTTTAAAGTCTAATAAATCTAAAGTAAAAAAGGATCTTTTAAAATTAATGAACTCCAATAGCGAAGTAATTAATTCCCTAACCTCAAATTATATATTTTCATTTTCAAAAAAAATAATTCAAAAATATAAAAATTTTCAAGAAATACGTATAATAGGAATGGGCGGCTCTATATTAGGCTCACAAGCAATTTATAGTTTCATGAAAAATAAAATAAAAAAAAAGGTACATTTTATAAATAACTTAACTAGAGATATAAGTAAAAAGAAAGAAAAAAAAATTTTAAATTTAGTAATTTCAAAATCTGGCAATACCTTAGAAACAATTTTAAATTCTAATATACTAATCAGCAATAATGACAAGAATGTTTTTATAACTGAAAACAAAAATAGTTATTTAAAAAATTTAGCATATAAACTTAAGGCGGATATTGTTCATCATAATAATTTTATTGGAGGCAGGTATTCAGTTTTATCTGAAGTAGGTATGCTTCCAGCAGAACTTATTGGACTAAATCCTCAAAAGTTTAAACAATTAAATTCTCTTATAAAAAATAAAAAGTTTTTAAATAATTTAATAACTAATGTTGCAAATATAATTAATTTAATTAAAAAACAAAAATACAATTCAATAATACTTAACTACGATAAAAATTCAGAAAATTTATTTTTGTGGTATCAACAATTGGTAGCCGAAAGTCTAGGGAAAAAGTCTAAAGGAATTTTGCCAACAATCTCATCTATGCCAAAAGACAATCATAGCTTAATGCAATTATATTTAGATGGTACTAAAAAAAGTTTTTATACTTTTTTCTACGTATTTAATAAAATTTCGCCAAAAATAAATAATAGTAAAATTTTAAATAGCCATAAATACCTAAGAAATAAAAATATTGAAAATATTCTGTATTCACAAAAGTTAGCATCAGAAAGAATATTCTTGAAAAAGAAAATACCTTTCAGAAGTTTTGAGGTATTAAAAAAAGATGAAAAAACTTTAGGAGAACTTTTTAGTTTTTTTATTCTAGAAACAATATTATTAGGTAGATCTTTAAATGTAAATCCTTTTGATCAGCCATCAGTTGAGCTTATAAAAAAAGAAACCAAAAAAATTTTATTTAAGAGATAGTCAAGAATAAAATTTTAGAAACACCATAAGTTTTATTTTTAATTTCTTTAAATTCATCAGGAAATATATCTTTATCTTTTTTATGTCTATGGATGATGATTAAACCATTTTTTTCTAATAGGTTTAATTTGTAAATTTTTTTTACTAAATAGTTTAATCTTTTTTCTTTAAATGGCGGGTCAATAAAAATAATTTTGAATTTTCGGTTTAAAACATTTAAACTGTTATTCATAAATAAGTCTTTTTCATATAAAGCTACTTTTTTTTGGACCTTCATATTCAAAATATTAAATTTTAATATTTTTAATGCACTAGGATAGTTTTCAAAAAAAGTTACACTTAATGCTCCTCTTGATAAACATTCAAGCCCGAAAGAACCAACTCCAGAGAATAAATCTAAAATATTTGATTTTTTTAAATCTATATTAATTAAATTTGAATGGTTAATAATATTAAATATAGACTCTTTAGTTAAATCTTTAAGTGGTCTTGTAAATTTATCTTTTGGTTGTAAAATTTTTTTTCCTCTATAATTTCCAGCAATAATTCTCATTAATCAATTACTTTATATCCAATGTCATTACGATAAAAACCTTCTGTCCAATTTATTTTTTTAATTGTTTCTATATTTTTATCTCTCGCTTGTTGAAAGGTATTTGATAAATTCACAAAATTTAAAACTCTACCACCATTTGAAATAATACCGTTTTTTTCTTTTTTTGTACCAGCATGGTAAATTTTTTGATTTTGATCCAAATTAATTTGATCAAGATTATTTATTATAATATTTTTTTTATATTGATCTGGGTAACCTTTAGAGCATAAAACAATACATAAACTATTTATATCATACCATTCAATCTTAATTGTTTTTAACTGTTTATTAATACATGATAAAATTATTTCTAAAAAATCAGATTTTAGCTTTGGAAGAATAGTCTGACATTCTGGATCTCCCATTCTTACGTTATACTCTATTAGAAATGGTTCATCTTTAATTATCATTAAGCCTGCATATAAAAAACCCTTATACTCACAATTCATCTCTTTTAATGCGCTTAAAGTTGGATAAATTATTCTATCTAATATTTTTTTATCCAAACTTTCACTTATAAGTCTTGATGGAGAATATGCACCCATCCCCCCTGTATTTTTGCCAGTATCTCTTTCTCCAACTCTTTTATGATCTTGGGCCGTTTGAAATTTTTTAATATCTTTTCCGTCACTTATAACAAAGTAACTCATTTCTTCTCCATTTAGAAATTCCTCAATTAATATATTTTTTGCTTTACCAAATTTTCCGTTGAAAATATCCTCTATTGCATCCGAAGCATTTTTCTGGCTCTCACATATATATACTCCTTTTCCAGCAGCTAAACCATCAGCTTTGACAACCAGAGGAAATTTTGTTTCTTTTATAAATAATTTAGCTTCATTCTTACTTTCAAAAATTCCAAATTTTGCAGTAGGTATTTTATATTTTTCACAAATTTTTTTAGTAAATATCTTGGATCCCTCAAGCTGTGATGCAAATTTATTAGGACCAAATATTGGAATATTAATACTTTCAAAAAAATCAACTATACCGTCTACAAGAGGTTTTTCAGGACCTACAATAATTAGCTCAATTTTTTCTGATATAACAAAGTTTTTGAGTGTGTTAAAATTATCAACGTCTAGAGAGATATTCCTAGCTATTTTTTCTGTTCCTGCATTACCAGGAAAACAATAAATTTTACTAATTTTTTTTGATTTACTTAAAGTTTCACATAGGGCATGTTCTCTTCCACCGCTTCCAATTATTCCGACTTTCATGTAATGATATATAAACTAAAAATGCATAAAAAATTAGCAAAATTGAGATATTTGGCCAACAATTTTGAGATTCTTGAGGAAGGAGATCATGTTGTTTGTGCAGTTTCTGGAAAAAAGATTAATTTAAAAGAACTAAACTACTGGAATGTTAATTTACAAGAGGCTTATTTCTCGCATATTGAAGCTCAAATAAAAAATGAAGAGTTAAAAGGAAAATAGCCTTTTATTTCCATCTATCGTGTGACCAAATCCATTGATCAGGGTTTTTTAATATCATTTTTTCTAAATTTTTATTTAAGTCACTTGTGATTTCATCTAAAGACTTATTTTTGTCAAAAATGATTGGCTTATTGATATACATTTTAAAGTAAATTTTATCTTTTCTTTCAATATATATAGGTACCACCTGAATATTGTATTTTTTAACCAATTGAGCAGGGATAGTTGTAGTTAGAGCAGGTCTATTAAAAAAATTTGATTTAATACCCTCACTTACTCTTTGATCAATCATTAGAGCAATTGAGTAACCGTTTTTAAAAAGTTTAAGCAATTCTTTTGTTCCTGCTTTACCTTTTTTTATTTGTTTTTTACAAATATGATTTAACCTTATATTTTCCATAATAGTGTTAAGAAAAATATTATTTAAGGGCCTATAAATGGCCGCAACTTCCAAACCAGAATTTTCTATATGCATGGCCATAAGTTCAAAATTATTAAAATGACCTGATACAAAAACAACTTTTTGTTTATTTTTTTTAATTTCTTCTAAATATTCAGTTCCTTCAATTTTTATATATTTTTTAAATATTTTTTTTTTAAATTTTTCTAAGAAAGGATATTCCGCAAGAATTCTTCCGTAATTACCCCACATTCTTCTTATTAATATCTCTCTATCTGAATCACTATTTCCAATATTAGAATTTTTAAGATTATTAATTATTTTAATTTTAGATCTAAATAAAGGACCAAGTAAAATACCGATTTTTTCACCAAGGTTTGATGCATTACGATATCCAATAACTTTAAAAATAAATAGCAAACTATAAACAAAAATAAATTCTAAAAAATATTTTATTTTTTTCATATCTTGCTTTTAATTAAATTAATAAAATCTTTTTTGTTTTCTATATCTAAATTTACTTTTACAAATTCACAATTTGATTTAAAATTTTCGTTTAATCTACAATAATCTTTTTCTGTTGTAATTATTATTGCTTGATTTTCGGTAGAGATTTTTTGTAATTTTTTAAGTTCTTGATCTGAATAATTATGATGATCTGGAAATGCAAACGATTTTAATAGTTTAATATTATTATCTTTTAATAATTTAAAAAAGTTTGAAGGATTTCCAATTCCTGCGAAAGCAATAATTTTTTTATTTTTAAAGCTATTTAGGTTAGCAATTTTATATTTTGAGTAAAATATTTTTATTTCCTTACTTATTTTTTTTACTTTATCTTCAAATTTATAATTCTTATCACCATTTATAATTATACAGTCAGCTCGTTTTATAGAATTAAAATTTTCTCTGAGAGGTCCGGCAGGAATTAAAAAACCATTACCAATAAGTTGATTTCCATTAAAACAGAGAATTGAAAAACTTTTATCAATTGAGTAGTCTTGAAATCCATCATCGAGGATCGCAACGTTATAGTCTGACGAAATTAATGAATTAATACTTTTTTTTCTATCTTTATCTAAAAATATTTTTCCAGTCTTTTGAAGCATTGTAATTTCATCATATAAATAATCATAACTCTTTTTTACAATGCCCGGATTTTTTCCACTTGATTTTACAATATTAAATACCTCTAGAACTAAAGGTGTTTTACCTGTGCCTCCTAAATAAATATTTCCTATGCATATGATTGGTATTTGAAATTTTTCTTGGATTTTTAAAATTTTAACAAGATTAAAAAGCAACAAATAAATAATTGAAAATGGATATAATATTATTGACCAAAAAGATGTTTTTGGACAATCCCAAAATTTAGGTTTTTTATATTTCATATTTTATTTAAAAAAAAATTAAGTTCATAAATTGTTTTTTCTAAAATTTTTTTACCTAATCTATTAATTTTAAGACTTACATTACTTGATCGCTTATTTTCTTTTAATAAAAAATTAACTTTTTTTTCTAGTTCTAATGAGTTTTTTACTTTATTTGAAACCTTGTTTTTGTCTAGGAGCTCATAAATTTCTTTAAAATTTTGCACGTATGGTCCATTGATAATTTTGCAGTTGTTTCTTGCGGCCTCTAATGGATTTTGTCCTCCATGATTAATAAGTGAACCACCTAAAAAAACAACATTACAAGCTTTAAAGAAAGAATTAGTCTCACCATATGTGTCTACTATATAAATATCAGTATTTTGTTTAATCTTTTTTCGTGAGCTATGGCAATGAATTTTAAGGCCAAGATTATTTAAATCATCTTCAATTTTAGATGTTCTATGTATATGACGTGGAATTATAATAGTTACAAGTTTCTTAATTTTTTTTTTGATTTTATTATGCACATTTGCGCATATAGTTTCTTCATTATAATGTGTACTTGCAGCACACCAATAATTTTTATTTTTTAAAAATTTATTTATTTTTGAATCAATTTTACCTTTTGACCAGTTTTCATTTTCTGAGAATTTAATATTTCCTAAAATTTTAATTTTTTTTACTTCTAAAATTTTAAGATATTTTGTAGTTTCTTTATTTTGAGGAAAAGTTACGTCAAAACATTTAAATATTTTTTTTGAAAAAGATCTTAAGTAATTCCATCTTTTAAAAGATTTTTTTGTAATTCTTGCGTTTAATAAAACTACAGGAGTATTTTTTTTTTTTAAATTTAATAACATATTTGGCCAAATTTCCGAGTCAACAAAAACTGCTAAATCTGGTTTCCAATAATTTAAAAATATATTTGTGTGAACACTTGTATCAATAGGGAAAAATTGATGAATAGTTTTTTTAAACTTAAATTTTTCAAAAATTTTTGATGAACTTAGTGTTGATGAGGTAACCAATATTTGACTGATTTTATTATTTTTTTCTAATTTTTCAATTAAAGAAGCAATGCTTTTAATTTCACCAACACTAGCTCCATGAAACCAAATTAATTTTCCATTTTTTTTCTTTTGAGAAAAAAAACAAAATTTTTCCTTAAATCTAATCAAACTTTCTTTTTTTTTAATTAATCTAAATAAGATAATTAGCGGGGAGAGAATTAAAATTAAATTGATTAATAATCTATAAATAAAAATCATTAATTTTCTTTGAGTTGTTTTTCGTAAAAATTCTTATAAATTTTTGATTTTATTAATAAATCTTCATGAGTACCATTTTCTAGTATTTTTCCATTATCTACTACATAAATTTTATGAGCATTTAAAATTGTAGATAATCTATGAGCAATAACTATTGTCGTTTTGTTTTTAGTTAATAATTTGACTGCGTTTTGGATTTTAGTTTCAGTGTCTGAGTCCAAAGAGGATGTAGCTTCGTCTAGCAATATTATAGGGCTTTTTTTTAACATTGCTCTTGCTATAGACAATCTTTGTTTTTCGCCACCTGATAATCTCACACCATTTTCACCAATTACAGTATCGTACTTATTTGGTAACTTTTGAATAAAATCATCTGCAAAAGAATCTTTTGCAGCAGAAGAAATCTCTTCATCAGTAGCATTAAGCTTTGCATAGGTTATATTATTTCTAATTGTGTCATCAAAAAGAGTAGTTTCTTGGCTTACTAATGAGATATTTTTCCTAAGAGAAAATAAATTTACTTTATAAATTGATTGGTCATCAACCATAATCTCACCAGTTTGTGCGTCATAAAATCTTGGTATCAAATTTAGTATTGTAGATTTTCCAGCACCACTAAGGCCAACTAGAGCAGTCATTTTTCCGCCTTTTATATCCAGATTAGTTTCGCTTAGAACTTTTTTTTCATTTTTTTCGTAAGAAAAATTAACATTTTCAAATATTATATTAGCTTCTTTAATATTTAGATTTGGAAGGTTTAGATTTTCTTTTATCTCATTTTCTTTATCAATAATCGGTAAAATTCTACCAGCAGCGCTAATACCCTGATTTATTGCAATATTTAAACCTGCTAGTGCCCTTACTGGCTGATAAGCCAACATCATTGCAGCTAAAAATGAGAAGAAATTATTTATTTCTAATTCATTATTTTTTATTAAAATTCCAGAATAAAATATAAGGGCAGCTATCATAATTCCCGTTAAAGTTTCCATTATTGGAGTATTTCGAATAAATATAATTGCCATTTTTATACCTTTTTCCTTTAGACTTTGGATATCTTTTGAAGATCTTTCATTTTCAAATTTTTCATTTTGAAAACTTTTTATTAATTTATGATTTTTAAAAATTTCTACTAATCTAGTTGTAAAAGTAGCTGAGGATTCCATTGTTTGTCTGGTTGCTTTAGTCATTCTTTTACCAAGTGATCTTGCAACAATCGTTGCTAGCGGAATCATAATTATCGCAACCAATGAAAGTTTCCAATTTTGATAAAACATAACAAATATCAATCCAATTAAAGTTAAACTATCTTTAATTAAATTTAGTAAAGCGGTACTAATTAAATTTACTATAAGACTAACATCTACAGTGAGATTTGAAATAAATTTTCCAGTATGAGCTTTATTTATAAATTTTGTATCTGAAGAAACAAATGATCTCATCATATCTTTTTGAACATCAGCTTTTAATTCATGAGCGACTCTTGTCATGATTGCTTTTGCAAAATACATAGACATACCTTTTGTAAAAAAAACAATAATAATTGCAAGAGGTATTAAATACATCAATGTTTCATCTTGATTAATAAAAATTTTTTCAATAGCTGGATCAAGTAAATAAGCAATTGCGGAAGTGCTTGCCGCTATAAGAATTGAAAAAATGATTGCTGTTAAAATTTTATTAACATGTTTAATAGTATAATCTTTAAATAATCTTTTAATAATACTTAAGTGCTGAATGTTCATTAATATAACTTTCCAATAATAAGATTTATATAAACTAAAAAACCTAAAAAGTTATTGCTTTTAAAAATTCTTAAACAAATTGAAGGATTGTTTTTTTTGAACTGGTAAATTTGATAAAAAAATAGATGAAAGAATGGTATTAAAATGAAAAAGTAAAATAAAAATTTAAAATTCATTAAAACTCCAACACTTACTAACATAACAAAAAAAAATAGGTAACATAATAACAGAAACAAAGTTGGTTTTTTTTTAAATTTAATTGAAGTTGATTTTACACCTATAATTTCATCATCTTTTATATCTTGAAATCCGTAAATTGTGTCGTAGCCTAGTGTCCAAAATATGGCACCTAAATAGAATATGATCGGAATAATATCTAATTGTTGACTTATAGAGGTCCAACCTAGTATTAACCCATAGTTAAAAGTAATACCTAAGAACAATTGAGGCCAATAAGTTACTCTTTTCATTAGTGGATATGTAAATGCTAAAGGCATAGATCCTATTGCAAGCAAAATTGTTATTTTGTTGAAATTTAATAAAACTAAAAAAGCTATAAAGCACAATATTAATGAATAAAAGATTGCAATTTTTATTGAAATTTTACCAGAAGCTATCGGCCTTTCTCTAGTCCTTAAGACTTTAATATCAAATTTTCTGTCAGTAATGTCATTTACTATACAACCAGCGGATCTCATCAATAATGACCCCAAAAAAAATAATAATAAATAAAAATAATAATCACTTAAATCTTTTGAAAAATCGTAGGCAATAGTTAAACCCCAAGCGCATGGCCAAAATAATAGCATATACCCAATAGGTTTTTTTAATCTAATTAATTCAATGAAAAGATTAATTTGTTTCATAATAATTTACTTGTAAATAACAAAGGCACGTTTCATAATCAATTTGATTCGTATGAATGTAGATTATACAGTAACGGCATTAATGTTCCCTGCTATACCATTATTAATGAGCGTGTATAGCAATAGATTTCATACACTAAGCAAATTAATAAGAGAACTTCATGACGAACATGTTTACGAAAAGCATATTCCTCCTGAGTGGAAAAAACAGTTTATAAACTTAAGTGGTAGGATTTCTATACTTAGATGGACCATTATGTTTGCTGCATTTGGCTTTTTGTTTAATATGTTGACTGTATTTGCACTTTACTTAGACGAAGTTTTTATTGCTAGGGTAATTTTTGGATCATGTTGTTTATCTATGATTATTTCAATAATTTTTTTTATTAGGGAAATTCAAATTTCTACAAACGCACTAAATTTACATATGTCAGATATGGATGTTAAAATAGATTAATTTGGAACAATTATTGCGGGCCCGAGTATTTTTCGAGATTCGAGATCTTTATGAGCTTGAATTGCATCATCAAGATTGTACTTTTTAAATATTTGTATTTTTATTTTTCCAGATTTAACTTTATCAAATAATAGTTTTGCTCCTTCATCAATTTCCTCTTTAGAACCAAGGTAGTGTTGCATAGACGGTCTTACAAAATATAAGTTTTTTGGTTGAAGTAATTTTGGAACATTTATTTCAGATAGTGGTCCTGAAGCATTTCCAAAAGATACCATCATACCTCTTATACTTAAAGAATCCAGTGAACCTTGAAGAGTACTTTTTCCCACACCATCATAAACAACAGGAACACCTTTTTTTTTTGTAATTTCTAAAACTTTTTCAGAGAAGTTTTCCTTATTATAATTAATGACATGATCATAACCATAACTTTTTGCTTTCTCAATTTTTTCGTCAGATCCAACAGTTCCAATTACATTACACCCCAAACTTTTTGCCCACTGTCCAAATATTTGACCAACTCCTCCAGCAGCCGCATGAAATAAAATTGTTTCACCAGATTTAACAGGATATGTCTTATGCAATAGATAAAAAGTTGTTAAACCTTTTGTCATAAGAGTTGCTGCAATTTCAAGATCGATACCATCTGGAACTTTTACGAGATTTTTAGTTGGATAATTTCTATCACTTGAATAAGAACCAAGTGGCATACCAGCATAGGCAACTTTATCACCAACTTTAAACTCTTTTACATTAGATCCTATTTCTTTTATTATTCCAGCGCCCTCAGCACCAATTCCAGATGGAAGCTTTAAAGGATAAAGTCCTGATCTATGATAAGTATCAATATAATTTAGACCTATAGCCTTGTGTTCTATTGTCACCTCGTCTTTTTCAGGCTTGTTAAGTTTTATATCTTTTAGTTCAAGTACTTCTGGACCGCCATTTTTTGATATTTGTATAGCTTTCATTTTACAAACGTATCATTATGGTAATCTTGAATAGCTTGCAAGATCTCTGCCTTAGTATTCATCACAAAAGGCCCACCTCTTGCAATTTCCTCATTTATTGGCTTACCAGACACAACTAGAAATTTTGCTTTTGTTTTTGCTTTAACTTTTAAATCTTCACCTTTTGTAAGTAATATTAAAGTACTATCTTTAATATTATCATGCTTCATTGAACCAATTTCTATTTCACCATCAATCAAATATATAAAAGTATTATGTGTAGATGGCAAATTAAAATTGAATTCTTTATCTTTATTTAACTCAACATCAAAATATAAAGGTTCAATGTTATGTCCTTTTACAGGACCTTCGGCATTTTCAAATTTTCCAGCAATAACTTTTACTTGCTTATTATGATCTTTATGCACACTCATTTTATCTGCATCAATATAAATGTATTCAGGTTTACTCATTTTCAAATTTGCAGGCATATTAATCCATAATTGAAAGCCATGAAGTTTGCCTTCTTTCATAGCAGGCATTTCTGAGTGAATAATTCCACTTCCTGTTTTCATCCACTGAACATCTCCAGCAGTCATTCTTCCTTCGCCGCCAGTACTATCTTTATGTTCAAAATCTCCAGCAAGCATGTAAGTAACTGTTTCAATTCCTCTATGAGGATGAGGAGGAAAACCTGCAATATAATCTTCACTATTTTCAGAACCAAATTCATCTAGCATTAAAAATGGATCGAAATAGTTAGGCTCAACACCGATGCTTCTTTTTAATTTTACTCCAGCACCATCAGAAGCAGGGATAGGATCAATAATTTTATTAATTTCTACTTTTTTCAATTATTTATTTCCTTTAATTAAAAAATATAAAGCGATTATAAAAAGAAAAATTTGTTCGCTGGTAAATAACTTTGTTGTAATGAACCAATCTCTGTGAGCTAATGCAAAAGCATTAATCATAACAACAGCAATAGCTAAAGAGCTTACTCTCGTTATTAGATTACCAATAGAACCTTTAATAAAACCACCAATAATCAAAAATAGTCCAGCACCTAATTCAGTGAGCGCAATAAATGATGCAAAAAAAGGAGAAAAACCAAAATAATTCATCAAAACTTCTGGTGGCAGTGGAAATTTACTCAACCCATGAATAATAAAAGCTATACCAAGACCCAATCTAATCAACCAAGGTGATAAAAATTGTAGTCTTGAAAAAAATTTATTTAATTTATTATCTAATTTATCCATAACTTTTTTATCAACATCTATTACAACGAACCGTAGCAAACATTTCATCCCACTCAGAATCTTTTTCTTCAACATAATCAAGAAGACATCTTAGAGCCTTTGATTTGTCTGGCAAATCGTATTTTTCTACTATTTGTTCAAGTAATTTTTCCGAGTCAGTGTTTATCTCAAAAGAAACATCTATTTTATCGCCAGCCATTATTTTCTCCTTTAATTTTTTAAATAAATCTTATTATATTTAAATTTTTTTACACATGTCAAAAGAGCGCTACTATTAAATAATAGCAAGTAATTGACTCAAGTTTTTCACTTCTTTTTTGGGCAAGTAGTCAAGATTATCAAAAATACTATTATTTCGGTTTACCCAAATAGAATTATAACCAAAATTTCCTCCACCAGAAACATCCCACGTATTTGCGCTTAAAAATACAATCTCTTCTTTTTGTAATTTATATTTTTTAACTGGCATGTTGTAAACTTTTGCATCTGGTTTATAAATTCCTACCTCTTCAATTGAGAAAATATCATCAAATATATTATTTAGATTATTACTTGATACTAATTCACTAAGAAGTTCAGGAGTTCCATTTGAAAGAATAGCAAGCTTATAATTTTTTTCTTTCAATTTATTTAAAACATCTTTTACCTCTGGAAATGTATTTAGAACCTTATATAAATTTAAAAGTTCATTTCTCATTGATTTATCTATTTTAAATAAATTCATTGATTTATCTAAACTGTCCTCAGTAACTTTCCAAAAATCTTGATGTCTTTTCATTAAACTTCTAAGCCAAGTATATTCCAATTGAGTAGTTCGCCAAAAATTTGCAAAACCTTCCCACTTGTCACCGATTTTGTCTTTACATTTTTCTGCAGCCGAATTTACATCAAATAACGTTCCATAAGCGTCAAAAATTATTGCTTTAATATTTTTCATAAATTAATCTAAGAACTATGAGCAATATTAGATTATTTTTTCCTAAAAGTTTATCACTTAATTTAACTTCAAAGCTAGATAAACCACAATCTCACTATATTAGCAAAGTTATGAGAATTAAACTAAATGAGGTTTTTTCATTATTTAATCGCAGTGGGGAGTGGGAGGCAAAAATAATAGAAATTTCAAAAGGAATAGTAGAGTTTAATATTACTAAACAATTAAGACAAACCAAAAGTAGCAAAGAAATATGGTTAGCTTTTTCACCAATTAAATCTAACTATTTTAATTTTATGATACAAAAAGCAACAGAATTAGGAGTTACTAAGTTTATTCCAATTATTTTTGATAGATCTGTGGTAAGAAAGGTTAATTCCAATAGAATAGAAAAAATAATTATTGAGTCCTCCGAACAGTCAAATCGTATTGATATCCCCAAGCTTGAAAAGTGTCAGAATTTAAAGAGTTTTTTAGAAAAAAATAATAAAAGAATTGAATTAATATTTACTGATCTTAATACTGATAATAAAAAAATACATATAAAAAAACAAACAGAAAAACCTATTTGTATTATTGTTGGACCTGAGGGTGATTTTTCTGAAATGGAAAGAAAAGAAATTTTATCTTTTGATGGAGTTAATAAAATTAAAATTAATGAAAATATTTTAAGATCAGAGACAGCAGCTATTTCAGCATTATCAATTATTAATTACGCATTAAATTTATAAATATTTTTTAATTATTTTTATTGATGTTTTTATATTGTCACGTGGAGATATTCTTGCAACATACTTTCCATCTTTTAGCAATATGACTGGAGAACTATGATCGATATTATATTCTCCATTTTCTGTAAATACTTTTTGACTCATAATGCCCCAAGACTTGTAGAGTAAAAAGATCTTTTCTTTTTCTCCAGTAATACCGATGAACTTATTTCCAAAAGAACCTAAATAATCTTTAATAACTTCTGGCGAATCTCTCTCTGGATCAACACTTACAAAAAATAATTTAACTGATTTATTTTCTTTTTTTAATTTATCGAGCACAATATCCATTTTATTTAAAGTCATTGGACATACGTCTGGGCAATTAGTGAAACCAAAAAAAATTGCAGTTAATGGACCTTCAAATGATTTTTCCGTAATAACATTATTGTTCATGTCTTTAAGAGAAAATTGTGAGCCTTGAAAAGATGCGACATAATCATCTTTCTTGCCTTGTACTGATAAAAAAATAGGCAGCATTACAAATATAAAAATCCCTAGACAACCAGCTATAACAATTGCAGATGTTTTTATTTTCATTATTGATAAAATTATATATGTGATTATATAAAATTTATGAGCGGAATTTTAAAGAAACTTTTTAGCACATTGCTTCAAAAACCTTGGGAAAAGGAACAGATGGCAATTGATACGTCTCATACCGGGAAAACATTTGATATATCAGAACAAAAATCTGCGGTAATAATTATTTTTGGTATAGCTACTGTTTTATTCAGTCTAATTTTCACCGCTTACATTTACTCTATTCCACCCGGACAGGACACTATGTATTTATTGAAGCCAAATTTATTATGGTTAAATACTACCGTTCTTTTCTTTGTAAGTTATTTTTTTTATAAAATAACAAAAGATTTAGAGAGAAAAGAAACTTCAAAAATTAAAAAAAATTTAATTATAGTTGGTGGTCTGAGTTATTTATTTCTTTTTGGACAAATAATTTTCTGGATGCAACTAATGAAGAGTGGAAATTTTGTTACTACTAATACTTATTTTTCATCATTTTATGTTTTTACTACATTGCATGGTTTACATTTATTAGGGGGGTTATTTTTTTGGGGAAAAGTTTCTTCAAAAGTTTTAAAACTTGAACATAATAAGATTTTAGACCAAGAAAAAAGTATTATAGCTTTATCTTGGTATTGGACTTTTTTATTAATAGTTTGGTTAGCATTTTTTTTAATGATTTACATTTTTAATGACGCTTTTATAGAATGGTGCAAATCTATAATCGCTTAAGACTAAAGAAAAAAAACTAAAATACTTCCAACAACTGCAATTATAATTAAAAGTATATTAACAGATTTTAAATATCTTTTAGTTTCTGGCTTAGCTTTGTCTTTTGAAAAAGCTCCTGCACCAAACGAAATGACAAGATAAAAAAGTAAAACTAAAACGAGTATTGTGATTAAGATTCCAACTTTTCCAAGCATAATATTGTTGATTATATTAGTTTATTTTAATTTTTTTTATGACATTTTGTCATAGGTAATTATATAATATTTCTTCTATATAAACATTATGCATCCAGGTATAATATTTTTTTTAGTCATTTTAGGCTCAATACTATTTCACATTTTTACACCTTGGTATTGGACTGATGTTGCTTCTAATTGGGGTGGTATGGATGACACAATCACTTTAACTTTTTGGATTGGTGGGGGTGTTTTTGTAGCTGTATGCCTTTTTATGGTTTACTGTGTTTTCAAATTTTCTTACAAAGAAAATCGTAAAGCGGAGTACAAACCTGAAGATAAAAAGTTAGAGAAGATTTTAACATGGGCAACAACTTTAGGAGTAGTTGCACTTTTAGCACCTGGTCTAGTAATCTGGAATAATTATGTAAATGTTCCAAAAAACGCACTTGAAGTCGACGTGATGGCTTGGCAATGGGGATGGCAATATAGACTGCCAGGTAAAGATGGAAAGTTAGGCACAACTCAAGTCGTGAATGTAAATGATGATAACCCATTTGGAATAAACTTGGATGATCCTTATGGTAAAGATGATGTTATGATTCAAAGTGATGTTTTAAATCTTGAAAACAACGTGCCTGTAAAAATATTATTAAGATCAGTAGATGTTCTTCACAATTGGTATGTTCCACAGTTTAGAGCCAAAATGGATGCGGTTCCAGGCATTGTAACGTTTTATTGGTTTGAGCCCAACAAGACAGGTGAATTTGAAGTTTTATGTGTAGAATATTGTGGTGTTGGACACTACGCAATGAGAGGTGGAGTCATTGTCCAAGAAACACAAGAATACAATAAATGGTTAGATCAACAAGAAGTTTTCTCAGATTTAATAGCAAAACAAGAAAAAATGGAAGTTGAAAAAACAAAATTGGTAAAAAAATAAATTAAATGATACATAAAATATTAATAGGAAAAAACAATGTCAGAAGATTATAACGATAATAAAACTATTCATGCTCAATCCTCAGAGACAATGGGTGGTGGAAGTGCTGGCGTAACACCAGATATGGACTATGTAAGACCTGCTGAGATAGCAGATCAAGATTTATATCATGGACATAGTTTTATTACTAAATGGATTTTTTGTCAGGATGCAAAAGTTATTGGAGTGCAATATTTTCTTTTAGCTACTTTCACAGGAGTTGTTGGTCTTATTCTTTCATGGTTAATGCGTTTACAATTGGGATTTCCTGGTGCCGCAGGTTTTGTTACTGCAGAACATTATTATCAGTTCGTAACAATGCATGGGATGATAATGGTTGTATATTTTTTAACAGCACTTTTCCTAGGAGGATTTGGTAATTATTTAATTCCGTTAATGGTTGGAGCTAGAGATATGGTCTTTCCATATCTTAACATGGTAAGTTTTTGGTCTTTCTTTGTAGCCGTAGCTGTTTTAATGGCTAGCTTTTTTGTGCCAGGTGGACCAACTGGAGCCGGATGGACTTTATACCCGCCTCAAACAATATTAGAGGGAACACCAGGATCTGGTGCAGGTATACTATTAATGTGTCTATCTTTAATTTTATTTGTTGCTGGTTTTACGATGGGAGGACTAAATTATTTAATTACCGTTTTACAAGCTCGAACCAGGGGTATGACTTTGATGAGAATGCCTCTAACAGTATGGGGTATTTTTACAGCTACTGTTTTAGCAATGTTGGCATTCCCAGCTCTATTAGTTGGAGCCCTAATGATGAGTTTGGATAAAGTTCTTGGAACAAGTTTCTTTATGCCAACAATTTTAAAAGCAGGAGAAGTTTTAGAATATGGTGGAGGAAGCCCCATTCTTTTTCAACATTTATTTTGGTTCTTTGGACACCCAGAGGTATACATTGTAGCTCTGCCAGCATTTGGGATTATTTCAGATCTAATTTCTGTTCACGCAAGAAAAAATATTTTTGGATATAGAATGATGGTATGGGCCATTGTAGGAATTGGCGCTTTAAGCTTTTTTGTATGGGCTCACCACATGTATGTTAGTGGAATGAATCCTTGGTTTGGTTTCTTCTTCGCGACAACAACACTAATCATTGCTGTTCCAACAGCTATGAAAGTTTATAACTGGATTTTAACTTTGTGGAGAGGAAACATAAGAATGAACACTGTTATGTTGTGGTGTTTAGGTTTCATTGTAACATTCGTTAATGGTGGAATTACAGGTATTTTTTTAGGAAATGTTTCAGTAGATGTACCTTTATCTGATACCTATTTCGTTGTGGCTCATTTCCATATGGTGATGGGAATAGCTCCACTTATGGTTATTATGGGTGCAATTTATCATTGGTTTCCGTTAGTAGCAGGAAGATTTTTAAGTGAAAAATTAGGTAAATGGCATTTTTGGTTAACCTTTTTAGGAGCATACTCGATTTATTTTCCAATGCATTATCTAGGATTTATTGGAGTTCCAAGAAGATACTATGAGATGTATGACAGCCCATATGTTACATCTGCTGTTGGGATGAATGAATTTATTAGTTTAGCGGCTTTCTTGGTAGGAGCGGCACAATTTATTTTAATATACAATATTATAAAAACTTTAAAAACAGGTAAGCCTGCAGGAAAAAATCCATGGAAGGCAAACTCATTAGAATGGTTAACTCCTACAGTTCCACCTGAGCATGGTAACTGGGGTGATAGACTACCAGTAGTTCATAGATGGCCTTATGATTTTAGCGTTCCTGGAGCAAAAGATGATTATATAACTCAAACTACGCCTCCAAGTGAGGTTTCTAATACCGGAGTAGAAAAAACTTAAAGGCATTAAATGTCAGAGCCAAAAATAGAAGGAATAGAATTAAAACCCGGCTTTAAGGGTATGGCTGAAGATACAGGCTCTGATCAAACAATGTTCAAAGGTGTTCATTGGGGAAAAGCAATGATGTGGATCTTTTTATTAAGCGACACATTTATTTTTAGTTGTTTTCTAATTGCATATATGAAGGGTAGAGGATCTACCCCAGTGGAGTGGCCAAATCCTAGTGAAGTCTTTGCTCTTGATGCATTTGGAGTTCCAGTCCCCTTATTATTAATTGCGATCATGACATTCGTTTTAATCACTAGCAGTGGAACAATGGCTTTAGCGGTCAAATATGGTTATGAAAAAAATAGAAAAATGTGTGGTTGGTTAGTTTTAGCAACGGCTATTGGCGGATTAACATTTGTGGGAATGCAAGCCTTTGAATGGTCTAAGCTTATTCATGAAGGAGTTAGACCTTGGGAAAATCCATTTGGTGCTGCTCAATTTGGATCATTCTTTTTTATGATAACAGGATTTCATGGAACACACGTATCTATAGGAGTTATATTTTTATTTATTTATGCATATAAAGTCTTTGCTGGACATTATGATCAACAAAAAAGAGGTTGGTTTACATCGATGAAGGGTGATTACGTTGAGATAGAGATATTAGGCCTTTATTGGCATTTTGTTGATCTAGTTTGGGTATTTATTTTTGCATTTTTTTATTTATGGTAAGATAATTTATGAGTAATACAGATAAAAAAGAACAGGCTTCAACACATAAAATAGGCATATATCTCTGGATATGGGGCCTTCTATTCGTACTAAGTTTTTTTTCTTACATGGTAGACTGGTATCAATTTCAAGGAATGCTTAGATGGTCTTTAATTTTATTTTTTATGTTTCTTAAAGCTGGATTAATAATGGCATTTTTTATGCATTTATTCTGGGAGAGATATGCATTAGTGAACGTACTTTTATGGCCTATGACTGCAATAGCATGTTTTATATTCCTAATGGTTGCTGAATTTAAATATACTTTGTTTACTAGATTATTTTATTTTTTTGTAGGAGGATAAATAATGGATGGATATACTATATTAGCTGGTTTATTAATTTTCTTCCTTTTTTTTATTTATATAACTTGGTTTGGTTTTTCTATTAAAGTTGAAAATGAAAAAAATGAAGGCAAAGATATAAAAATAAATCCTTACGATAATTTACCCTTTCATAGAAAACTTATAGACAAAAAAAACAACAAAGTTGAAATATTTGATTTGGGAAATCATATTCTTATAATTGGTATGATTTTATTAGTTATATTTGTCACGATAAATGTGGATTAAATAAATTGTCTATTAATACCCTAAAAAATCAAGCTTCATCTTTTAACTTAATAAGTTATTTCAAATCATTAGTCATGCTGATGAAACCAAGAGTTATGTCTCTTGTAATATTTACATGTGCAGTTGGTTTGTTAACATCACCCAGTTCTGTTCCAATATCAACTGCTTTAATTAGTATTTTTTTCGTAACTATAGGAGCAGGTGCAGCAGGTGCATTAAATATGTGGTATGAGGCAGACCTTGATAAGTTAATGACAAGAACATGCCTGAGGCCTATACCAACAGGAAAAATCAATAGGGATCACGCATTAATATTTGGTATTTTTTTATCAATCATCTCTATTGGGGGCCTTTATTATTTTTCTAATTTTTTGTCGGCACTTTTATTATTTATAACAATTGCATTTTATCTTTTTGTTTACACAATTTGGTTAAAGAAAAAAACTCCGCAAAACATAGTAATTGGAGGAGCATCTGGTGCCCTGCCTCCAGTTATAGGATGGACAATTGCAACAAACACATTAACATTTGAACCTATTACATTTTTTTTAATTATCTTTTACTGGACTCCATCTCATTTTTGGGCATTAAGCCTTTATAAGGCAGAGGATTATGCAAAAGCGAAGATTCCTATGCTTCCAATTACAAATGGCATAGAGGAAACAAAGAAAAAAATATTTGTTTACTCATTGTTCATGCTTCCAATTGTTATCCTTCCTTATGTGATAGGTTTTACCGGAGAAGTGTTTTTAATTGTCTCGTTGTTGTTAACTTTTTATTATAATTATATTTGCTATGATTTGTTTAAATATAAGACAAATGAATTCGATTTAAGTAAAGCCAAAAAAGTCTTTGGATATTCAATTTTGTATTTATTTTTAATTTTTGTATTATTTTTGATTGACAGTTTAATTTAAGGATTGCACCTCAAAAAATTTCCGTTAGAGTGTTTTTGAAAACCTTAGATGAAATATATAAGCACAAGAAGTAATGAAAAAGAATATAGTTTTGGAGAGGTTTTCCTTAAAGGTTTAGCAGATGATGGAGGTCTTTATGTTCCAAAATCATTAAAAAAATATAGCTCAGCAAAATTATTAAAGCTCAAAAATTTAAATTATAATGAGCTATCTACTGAAATTATAAGCCAATTTTCAGCAGATTTTATATCAAGGGAAGAACTTTCACTTTTAATCAAAAAATCCTATTCAACATTTAGAGAAAAAGAAGTGGTTAAAATTTCAAATATCGGAGAGACTAAATTATTAGAATTATTTCATGGGCCAACGTTAGCATTTAAAGATATTGCAATGCAGTTCATTGGGAATTTGTATGAATATTATCTAAAAAAAAATGACAAAAAAATAAACATAGTGGTTGCAACTTCTGGGGACACTGGTGCAGCAGCTATTGATGCAATTAAGGGAAAATCAAATTTAAATATCTTTGTCTTGCATCCAAACAATAGGATTTCATCTGTTCAAAGAAAAATAATGACTACCGTTCAAGACAAAAATGTTTTCAATATTGCAATTGATGGGAACTTTGATGACTGCCAGAACATAGTTAAAAGTATGTTTTCTGATTTGGAATTTTCAAAATCTATAAATATGTCTGGGGTAAACTCAATAAATTGGGCAAGAATAATTGTTCAAGCGGTATATTATTTTTACTCGTATTTTAAATTGGGCAAAGAAATAATTTCATTTTCTGTTCCAACAGGAAACTTTGGTGATGTTTTTGCAGGTTATATTGCAAAGAAAATGGGATTACCAATTAATAAATTAATTGTTGCAACTAATGAAAATGATATTTTGCATAGAGCGATTTCACAAGGAGATTATGTTTCAAAAGAAGTCAAAGAAACACTTTCACCAAGTATGGATATTCAATTAGCAAGTAACTTTGAAAGATTAATTTACTATGTAAATAATTCTGACTCTGAAGAAACAGTTAAAATTATGAAAAAAGTTAAAGAAAATTCTTATCAAATTGCAAAGAACAATTTAGACATAATTCAAAAAGATTTTTTATCTGAAAGTTGTAATGAAAAAGAAACTTTAGACATTATTAAAAAGAATTATGAAGAAAATAATATAATATTGGATCCACATACAGCCGTTGGAGTAGGGGCTGCAAAAAAACTATCTTTAAATGATTGTGTAGTTTTATCAACAGCACATCCATGTAAATTTCCAGATGCTACAAATAATGCTATTAGCAAGCACGAAAATTTACCAAAAGAACTTCAGCACGTATTACATAAAGATGAGAATTTTCAAGTATTAAAAAATAATACAGAAGATGTAAAAAACTTTATTAAAAGCAAAATTTAGAAGCTTGTGTTTAAAAGAATTATAATCATCTTTTTTATTGGAATTTTAAACATCAATAACAACGCTTTTTCTGATGATAAAATTCTTAAGTCTCTTAAAGAGGGCAAAAAATTAGTTTTTATAAGACATGCTATTGCACCTGGAAACGGTGATCCAAATAATTTTGATATAAATGACTGCTCTACCCAAAGAAATTTGAATGAAAATGGTATCGAGGAGTCTAAAAAAATTGGTCTATTTTTTAAAAATAATAAAATCAAAATTGATAAAGTGCTTTCAAGCCAATGGTGTAGATGTAAAGATACAGCAAAATACGCATTTAAAAATTTCGAAACTTTTGATGCTTTAAACTCTTTTTATGATGAGAAATTTGCCGAAAATGAAACAAAGCAAATTAAAGATTTAAAAAATTATATTAAAAAATGGAATAGTGATAAAAATTTAGTTTTAATAACCCACTTCGTAGTTATTTCATCAATCTTAAATACAGGTTCATCCTCTGGTGAAATTATAATTTCTGATAAAAATTTTAATATTATTGGCAGTATTGACATGATGTAAGGGGCGTTCTGTTGCCAGGTGCCCCGAACTTTGTATCAATAACCCTTATATTGCAACAATTAACAATAATCAAATTACGTAATTTATAGAATAATTCCGAATATATTCCGAGTAAAAAAGTATTCGGAATAGACTGTAGGTTTTGATAAACTTGGATCATGAAAAAGCTTTTAAAATATTAATAAGGAGGTTTATATGGGAATATTAGTTAAAGGTGAAATTACAATTACTAAAGGATTTAAAACGTGGAAAGAGATGGTTTATGCTCAGGACGGAAAATTAAAGGAACATGGGATAAAGTTTATCTTTGCGGGCACACAAAAAGATGATCCATCTAAACTTCATACAGTAATGCAATTTCCAAACATGGAAGCACTCCAAGCTTTTAAAGATGATAAGGAACTTGCTGAGAAAAGAAAAGAAGCAGGTGCTGTTTTAGAGAGTGCTGTAATGATACCAATTTCAGATGAACATTTAACGAACTACCCAGATGCATATACAAATCATTAAATGAAAAAACTTTTAGGGATCGGGGTTCTGGGTTTGTTGTTGAGTGTCAATGCTTATGGAGCAGAGCAGACTAAAGCTAGATATGAAAAAATAGCAAAAGAATTTACAAAAAATCCTAATGCAAAAATAAAACCAATGATGATGAAGATACAAGGAATAACGATGAAAAAATCTCTTGGATATCTTGGCAAAGGTGAGATGAGTTTAGTTACTGGTGCGCCAGAGTCAGCTTATAAAGGAAAAGAATTTTATCAAACAGTTGTTGATTATTCTAATTGCACAATAAGAAAAGGAGAATACGCTCATAATGATTGTGAACACTCTATGGGTGTGACAAGAACCGAAGTTAAGCACTCTGGATCTTTTGGAAAGGGCGCAGAGAAATGGATTCATTATGCTGTAAGACCAATGCAAAATTATTTTGATCAATATAGAAAAAAACATATCAGTCAATGCTATGCATCAATGCCTGGAGATGATGAAGGCTTCCCAATGTTTTTTTTAGATTTTAGAGCTGACTTTTTGTGGATTAATCTTCAACAACCAATGTTTTATAGCACAAACTTACAACGATATGTTTCAGATGATGTCTGGGCAAAATTAAAAAATTTTAAAGGGAAAATAAATAAAAATCTTGGTGCAACAGAATGGACAAGCATCTTAGTGCATTTTGTAAATAGAGCTGATGAAAATGGCTTGATAGAAGTTTTTATCGATGGATCAGAAACACCAGCTTATAGATTTGAGGGACCACTTTACTCAGGTGTTGGAAAGAAAAAACCTAAAGTAAATTGTTATCTAAAGATAGGACCAGTTGTTGAACAAAACAAAATAGCTCTTAGAAAAGAAGTTAAAGCAGAGTTAGGAGAAATTACAGAAAATATGGTTGTATGGTATGATGCTTTAGCAATTGGAAAAACTCGAGAAAAAGTTATGGAGCTGGTAGAGAAAGATAAATAAAATTCCGAACACAGGCCGAATCCCTCGGTTGTATTTTTTAAATAACGTTGATACTGCAAACTAAATTAACAAATGAGTAGGGGCGTTCTGTTGCCAGGTGCCCCAAAACCATTAAATTAATCTAGCTGACAATTTTTATCTCTTATATTGTTTATTACAAGTGGATGTTTAAAAAAAGTTTCACTAAGGTCTATAATTCCATAATAATTATTTCTACTTTTATGAATATCAATAGTTTGTACTAATCCATCAAGATTATAGAGTCCGTATTTTGCCCAACAAAACTTTACTCGATTATAAAGGTTTATTGCCTTAGCTTGTATTATTTCTTCTCCTTTTTGTTTCAACTTTTCTTTAGTTTCAACATAGTTTTTGTCGTCTTCTTCTACATTTTCGTTATCTTTAAAATTATAACTCACATTCTTACATTTAAAACTTCTTAATGGTTGATCAGGCATATCTAAATAATTACTACCCTCTATTTTGTATACTTTTGAACTAAAGGTTTTTTTTTGTGCATTAAAATAATATTTAAATGCGACTTTAGGATCTTTAACATGGCGAGGAAAAATTTCAGTTTCGACAATACTTTCGTTGTAAGATTTAATTGGGTATTCACGCACCTTTCCAGTTTGAAGAACTACAGCTATTTTTTTCTTTTTAAGAAAAATTTCAAAGTCCTTACTGAATTCTCTAGTTGGTGTAACTATCTTGCAATCTCTAAAATAATTCTCTGCATTTATATTATTTTCACTTAAGATTATTAAAATTAGAATTATATAGATTTTCTTAATCATTATTATTCATAGATTAAAGGGGCGTTCTGTTGCCAGGTGCCCCGAACTTTGTAACATTATTCGCGAATAATTTGAATTGAAAAGTCATAAATTTAACGAAAATTGTGCCACTACTGTGCCAAGTTTTTTTGTGATAGGATTGTGTAGCATGAAAAAGATTTTAGGGATCGCGGTTTTGAGTTTATTGTTGAGTGGAAATGTTTATGCAGAATGGTTAGTTATTGTTAAAAACAAAATAGATGAAAATGTTTTTATAAAAAGAACCAATTATACAGAAGAAGTTGCCACTGAAGAAGCTCTAAAAGGTTGTCAAGTTATGTATAGATATAGAGAAGATATTAAAAAAAAAAAGAAGCTTGAATTGATGGAAGCTTGCTATGTTCATTCAGTTATAGAGCAATAATTTTAAAAATTAGGTTTATAACTGTGCCACTATTGTGCCAAGGATAAGTTAAGCAGAATAAAATTAAGAAAATATAAGATTATGTAGGGGCGTTCTGTTGCCAGGTGCCCCGGACCCCGTAGTTTTAATTAATTAAATAATATATAATAGCTACTACTGCTAATATTTCTAATCCACTCATCAATTCTCCTTTTTTTTTAAGGGCATTCTGTTTTTAGGCGTCCCATAATTTTTTTACCATAGTCAAATATTTTTCAAAATCATATATATATTTTAACAAAATCACATAGATTTCATGTATTATGACAATTAAATTACGAGCAAAAATTGTATATTCTGGATATAATTAAAGTATCGCGTAATATAATAAAGTCTGATAAATATTAAAAATGAAAAAGTTTTTTACATTATTAGCATCATTAATTTTATTAACATCATGTGCTTCAACAATGTCTGGAAGTTCACAAAATATAACAGTTACTTCGAACGTCCAAGGCGCAACATGTACACTTTCAAATGATAAAGGTACTTGGTCTTTAGTAACTCCAGGAAGCGCAGTAATTTCAAGTTCAAGAGTAAACCTAGCTTTAACTTGCGCTAAAGAAGGTTATGTTAATGGAGTTGCAAGCTTACCATCGAAACATAAAGACTCTGCAACATGGGGAAATGTAATTTTAGGTGGTGGCATTGGTTATATAATTGATAGAAAATCAGGAGCTGCATTCATATATCCTCAGCAAGTAACAGTAAATTTGACAAAAAAATAGAAAAACGTTTTTCAAAAATTTTAAACAGGTGCAGATAAAATTATTTGTGCTAGTATTGTGCATCATGAAAAAACTTTTAGGAATCATGGTTCTGACCTTCTTGCTAGTCAGTACATCAGCACACTCACTAAGTAATTGGAAAAAGTATACTGGTCAAGGAGAATTAAAATTATCAAAAGATACTTTTGATCTTATAGAATTTTATTTTAGCGCAGGAAAATATGGAGCAATTTATAACAACCCACAATATGAATGGGAAAGGAAAATGATAAAACAAGTGTGGAAACCGATGTTTATGATTATTTCTAGAAATGGAAAAGGTAGATTTTGGTATTACTCGTTTATTGGAAGTGAAATTGATACTACGCCAAATTATCTTACAAGAGCAAGAGACAAATGTACAAAACAAGGACAAGGTGAATGTTTTATTTTTGCACTTAAAGATAAAGTAGTTTGGCAAAATGGAATAAATCCAAAAAAAGGAACTAGAATTAAAAAAAAAGATGCAAAAAATGGAATGGTATTAACAAAACTAACAGAACTAGGTTTTTATGATGGTGGTATTACAAAAACAAAAAAAATTGAAAAAAAGAAACCAAAGATAAAAAAAGAAGCAAAAAAAGAAACAGTTTCAACGTCAGAATTAACTAAGGAGCTTAAAGAGTTAAAAAAACTTTACGATGAAGGAGTTTTAACAGAGGAAGAATTTACTAAAGCTAAAAAGAAATTATTAGAATAAAAAACATTAATAATGAAAAAAGTTTTATTAACACTGTTTTTATACCTAATATTTTTTAACTATAGTTTTGCAGCTTCTCTAGCAATTAAATCAACTTCGTTATTTAATTCATCTGTTGAATGTGCTTTTACCCAATTCCAACTTATTTTGAATTGATTAGCTAAAAGATCTAACTCTTCCCAAAGTTCTTTATTTTTAACTGTTTGTTTATCTGCAGTTTTCCATCCATTTTTTTTCCAATTATGTATCCACTCTGTTATTCCTGACTTTACATATTTTGAGTCTGTGAAAATTTGAACCTCACTACTTTTGGGAATTTTTTTTAACGCTTCAATTGGGGCAAGTAGTTCCATTTGATTATTCGTAGTATTTTTTTTACTTCCCTTTATCCGAGTTTTTTTTCCATCATCAATAATTATTGCTGCCCATCCGCCATTTCCTGGATTTTCTAAACAAGAACCATCGGTATAAATTTTAATCATTTATTTAGATATTGGTTAAAACTTTCTATGTTTCTATGAAAGTTTAGTTTTTGAAAATATTCTCTAGGATCCTTTTTTTGAATATTGGTATTTTTAGGAGTATTTAGGTAATCATAAGCTCTTGTTAGGAGATATCTAAGAGCTGATCCTCTACAAATTGTGTTAAAAGATAATTTTTCCTTTTTTGTTATTTTTCTAACTGACTCATATCCTTTAATTAATTGATTTGATTTTTTTCTATCCAAAATAAATCTATTTTTTTTTCTTTTAAAACACAATGCATTAATACATGTTCCTAAATCATATGATAAATAATCATTTGAAGAAAAATAAAAATCAATAAAGCCATAAAATTTATTTTTATTGAAAAAAATATTATCTACAAAAAGATCACAATGAACAATTCCACTAGGAAGATTTTTTGGCCAATTTTTTTCAATATACTTTAAATCATCTCTCATTATCTGTTTTAAATTTTTAGAAATTTTTCTAATTCTATTATCTATTTTAGACAATAATCTCGGCCATGCATTTACTGATAATGTATTTTTTCTATATAATTTTATTTTTGACGAGACTTTATGAAATTTTGCGACATTTTTACCAACAGCAAAACAATCTTTTGGGCTTAGTTGTTTTTTATCTTTTCCTCTAAGAAAGGTAACAATACAAGCATTTTTATTTTTTAATTTAAAAATATACTTTCCTTTTTTATTTTTAACTGGGCTAGGACATTTTATTTTAGATTTTGAGAGCTTATACATTAATTTTGTAAAAAAAATAAGATCTTTGTGTTTGCAACCACCATGAATTCTTTTTTCAAATATTGTTAAAATATACTTTTTATTTTTAGTAAAAATTGAATAATTAGTATTTTCTATTCCTTTTTTTATGCCTTGAAAATTTTTAATTTTTCCAAAATTAAATTGGCTTTCGATATAACTAATATCTTTACCGTTTATTTTAGTTAGAACAGCCATTAGTTTAGTTTTCCTGGAATTTTAAAAGTTACATCTTCTTTAATAATTTCAACTTCCTCTATTTGAATTTTAAATCTTTCTTTTAAACTATCTATAAAATTTTTGACTAAGATTTCAGGAGCTGATGCTCCAGAAGATATGCCAATCGTAGAACACTTTGATATTTTTTCAAATGGAATATCACTTTCTGAATGAATTAATACAGAATTTGAACATCCAGAATTTTTAGCTACCTCAACCAATCTTACTGAGTTAGAAGAATTTCTACTTCCAATAACAAAAAACATTTCGCATAAATTTGAAATTTTTTTTACTGCAGCCTGTCTATTTGTTGTAGCATAACAAATATCATCTCTTTTTGGCTCTTTTATTTTGGGAAATCTTTCTTTTAATTTATTTATAATTTCTTTTGTATCGTCTACTGAAAGTGTTGTTTGTGTTATGAAAGCTAAATTTTTGTTATTTTTATTTTCAAATTTTTCAACATCTTTGATGTTTTCAATTAGATCAATGCCTCCATTTGGAATTTGCCCCATAGTCCCAATCACCTCGGGATGATTTTTATGCCCAATTAAAAGTATATGTGCACCAGCTTTATGTAAATTTTCTGCTTCACGGTGTACTTTAGACACCAAAGGGCATGTGGCATCTACATATTCCATATTTAAATTTGAAGCTTCCTTTGGAACCGATTTAGGAACACCGTGTGCTGAAAAAATAACTGGACGATTTTTATCCTGAATTTCATCTAACTCTTCCACAAAAATAGCACCAATTTTTTTAAGACTTTCTACAACATGTTTATTATGAACTATTTCGTGTCTCACATATACAGGACGTCCATATTTTTTAATACTTTTTTTAACAATCTCTATAGCTCTATCAACACCGGCACAAAAACCTCTTGGTGATGCTAATAAAATTTTTAATTCTTTATTCTTCATTATTAGTTTTAAAATATGGAATTAAAAAAACTATACAAGCAACAAAAAAAAAGACACTCCCAAACATTGCCCAAAAATTTCCAATACTTGAGATTAAAAAACCAATTGCAGATACAATAAACAGAATCCAGCCTAATATATTTATTTGTCTATTTTTCATTTTTTTCAATTAAATATTCGAGCAATATATGTGGAAATGTTAAAGACGCCAAACCAATAAAAATTACTTTATAAATAGCCTGATCTGCTGGGTAATATTTGTTTAAATAGAATAGTGAAAACAAATATATTATTGCAGTTAAAACTGTTAAGGGAACAGCTTTTTTAACAAATTTATTTAAACCTTTTTTAAAATTATTATCTAATTCAAAAATTAAAGATAATGAATGTCTTATTGAATGAAGAAAACAAAAATATATTGTAAAAGCTAAAATTGGATTAATAAAAAAATTTAAAATTAAAATGGATAAATAATCCATAAACAATAAAGACTTTATTTCAAAAGTTTTTTTTGAAGAAAGAAAAAAAGTTGACATTAAACTTAAGGTTAGAATTAAAAATAAAAAATTATTATCAATTAAAAAAGTTTTAGAAATATCAAAGTTTAAGGATTTGAATATCTCAATTGTTTCACTTTTATGAAATAGCAAAGGGGCAACTATAATTAATGAACCTTTAAATAAAAATAATAATTGATTTTTATCATTTTTTAAAAAGTCTGAATCTTCTTTACCAAAATGATAAGATGCTAAGATTAAAAATAGGATTAATAAATAATCAGGGAGAAAGATCCAAAATAAAATTATAAATAATGAGAATAAAATATATGCAATGTAAAATATGGAAATAGATTTGATATTATAATATTTAAGAAGTTTTCTCCCTTTTAAATTATCAAGCGAGCCGTGTGAAATTCCAACACATAAAATTAAAAATAAAGAAAAAATTAATAAATCATTATTTCTTATATATTCAAAAGCGGAAATACAAATAGTTAATTTGAAAAATATTAAAGTGTGATAAAAACTTATCTTAAGCATTCTATCCTTTTTTTAAAAGTTCTTTTAAAAAAATAAATTTAGGCATCTTGGAAATTATAGCAATATCCTCAAAAAAATTACTTTTATTGGATAAAAATTTAATAACAGATTCAGTTGAACTATTAAACATTTTATAAAATATGTCGGGCATTTTTTCAGGATTATTTTCTAAAACTTTTAAAAAAATATTATCTAAAAATCGATATTTTTTACTAATTTCAAAAAGTTTTATATTTTTGATATTTTCAAAATTTTCTCTTATGTATTTACTTTGCTCTTGGATATTTAGGAATGTATATCCAGTACTTAATCTTGTCATGCCTCCAGCAGTACCAATATTTAATTTATTTTTTTCTTTTATATTTAGAGGATAGAAAAGTGGGATTGCACCTTCCTCTTTAAACACAATCTCATAATCCTTTATTTTTAAATTTTGATTTATATAATTTAGTATTTGATTATCATAATCTTTCATAGTGTCATCATTCATTGTTGATATCCAGGTAGTCTCTATTAAAGCTCTATTTTTTTCAAAAGGTAATGTATAAAAAAAATGAACACTTTTTCTTTGTTCACAATTAAAATCCATCAAATTAATTATTGCATCATCAAATATTTTCTCTTTTGTTTTAATTTCTACCCCACAAAAATGTTGCCAAAGATTATTTTTTTTTGTTTCTATTGATGGAACACTATTAAAAATAAATGAATTATTCTGATTTACTTCATTAATATTTTTAAAAAAAACTATATTTTTGTTTTCTTTTAATTTATTTATTATTTTTTTGTAAAATAATCCGCTATCAATACTTTGATAAGGGTAATCATCGCATTTTAAATGTTTAGTTTTTGAAGGTAAATTTATAGAAAATTCTTCCCAACTTTTCTTGATGCAATCATTAAAGTTATGATTAAAAACCTTCCAAAATGACCAAGTTTTATCTTTTTTATACTCCAGTCTAGGCTCAATAATAGCTAATGTTTTATCCTCTAATTTTTTGTGTATTTCTAGTTCGTAAGCCAAAGATAAACCTGCGCAACCACCACCTATAATTATATAATCAAAATCTTTCATCTAAGTTAATTTCTTCTTTTATTAACAAGTGTTCTTTTTCTCTCAAATGATATTTGTCATTAGTCCATGATAGTCTAAGCAAGTCAATCATGGAAAAAATAGTTTGAATAATTTTACCAAAGTTAGTTACGTATATTTTTCCTGATTTTTCGTAATTTTCTATATTTTTTTTTTTAAGAATTTTATGGCCAATTTGCCTATAAACTCTTCTTGCAACTAATATTGAGAAACGAAAACTTAGTGGAATTTCCTTTATAGATGCAAATGAACTTTCATAAAATAAATCTGCAAGTTTTATAGTTTTTACAATTGAGTCAAAATCATAAGAAATATAGTGCCTACTATTTTTTGAATCTTCAATTACGTCTCTAGATATATTAGTGAGCTGCATAGCAATACCTAAATCAATAGCGGATTTCAGTGCCTCTTTATTTTTTACATTTAAAATTTTTGCCATCATCAATCCCACAGTACCAGCTACTCTGTAGGAGTATATTAATAAATCTTTTTTTGAATTGATTTTAATATTCTTTTTTAAATCAGATTCGGCACCATCAAATAAATCATTTACTATTTTTATTGAAATTTCATGATCATCAATTAGTTTCCACATATTTTTAATTGTAAGATTATCAAATTCTTTATTATTAAAGCTTTCTTTAAAATTAGATAAATTATTTTTTTTTACTTCCAAATTACCTAAATCATCGGCAAGATTGTCAACTATTCTACAAAAATCATATAAAGAGGAACATTTTGTATAGGTTTTTTTTGGTAAAAAAAATCCTGCCCAATTGAATGATTTTGCATATACTTTAAGATAACTGTTGTTGGACATTATAAAATTTTATCTAATACTTTTGCTGAAGAGAGTACACCCGGAACTCCTGCTCCAGGATGAGTTCCTGCACCAACAAAATAAAGACCATCATAAACTTCTGATTTATTATGAAATCTAAAATAGGCAGACTGACTAAACTTTGGTTGAATTGAAAAGCCTGAACCATATTTAGTATTTAATTCTTTTTCAAAGTAATCTGGTGTCAAATAAAAATCTTCAACTATATTTTCTCTAAGATCAGGAAGAAGGGATTTTTCTAATTTATCTATTACTAAATTTTTAAATTTATCTCCTTCCACTGACCAATTAATATTTGACTGGTTATTAGGAACTGGAACTAGAACATAAAAACAGTCATTTCCCTCAGGCGCCATAGATTTATCTGTAGCCGAAGGTCTGTGTAAATAATAACTTATATCATTATTCAGTTTTTTTTTATCAAATATATCTTCAAGATGCTCTTTATATTTGTTTCCAAACTTTATTGTATGATGTTCAACTTCTTCATAAACTTTTTTTGTTCCAAAGTAATAAACAAAGAGACCCATCGAATAATCCATACGTTTTTTTTTCCAATTAAAAAATATATTTGTTTTTTTATTGACTAGCAATTTTTCATAAACAGAAGGTGGGTCCGCATTACATATTACATTATTAGCTTCTAATTCTTTGTGATTATTAATTATTATACTTTTGATTTTATTTTGATCAAAATTAATATTAGTCACTTCTGAATTTTTTAATATTTTAATTTTTTCTTCCAACATCAATTTTTCTAAACCTTTTATGATATTGCCAGTTCCTCCCATTGAATAATGAATGCCCCATTTTTTTTCCAGATAAAGGATCAATCCGTATATTGAAGTTGTAGTAAATGGATTTCCACCTACAAGAAGAGGATGCATACTAAGTACACGTCTTAACTTTTCATTTTTGATATAAGATGAAACAAGTGAATAGACCGATTTATAGCTTTTAAGATTTATTAATGTGGGAAATTGTTTCATCATAAACAAAGGTTTATCAAAAGGGACATCAGAAAGTTCTATAAAACCTTTATCAAAAATTTTCTTAGTAAATTTAACTAATTGTTCATAGCCTTTAACATCATCTTTGTTTATTTTTTCAATCTGATTTTTCATTTCATCCTCATTTCCTGAATAATCAAATTTATTACCATCTTCAAAAATAAATCTGTACCAAGTATTAAGGGAAACCAATTCAATATAATTTTTTGGATTTTTACCAAATAGTTCAAATAATTCATTAATCAAATATGGAGCCGTTATCACTGTCGGACCACCATCAAAAGTAAATCCATTTTTTTTAAATACCCTTGCTCTACCACCTAAATCATTTTGTTTTTCTATTAAAGTTACATCATGATTTTTTGCTTTAAGCCTTAAAGCTGCAGCAATACCACCGAATCCAGAACCAATTACAATAGATTTCATTATTACAATTTATATTTTTTTTGAAAAATTGTAAGAGAATTATGAATTTATCTTTTTTAAAACTGCTTTAGTTTCTTCTAAATCTTTACTAAAAAGATTATCGAGTTTTGATTTATCAACTGATGTAGTGATAATTTTTTTAACAGAATCAACTGCAATTATGATTGAGGTATCTCTAATTTCTTTAATTGCCGCTTCTTTCATTTGAACTATTTTATTTTGTGCAAGGTTTTTCTTGAGCTCTGCATTTTTATGAAATTTGTCATTCATTTCAATAACTAAATTTTCACTTTCTTTTTTTGTTTGAACTAGAATGTCTTTACTTTTATTTTCGGCAGTATCTAATTTAGATTGCGCATTATCTAGCAATGTTTTTGCCTCTGATCTAAGTTTTTCGCTTTCATCTAACTCGTTCTTTATATCAAATATAAGTTTCTCTAAAATAGAGTTAATTTTTTGAGGTACTTTTAAATATGCTAGTCCTCCAATAAAAATTATAAAAGATATTGCTACCCAAAATGATGCATCAATTGCCATGATATTCTCTCTCATTTTTTTTTGACATATCTTCAACAATTGCAGATATGCTACTATTGTTTACTTCAATTCCTATTAATTGTTTTATTAAGTCTTTAGAAGTTTCTATCGCAATTTTTGTAATCTTTTCTGGCGACTTATTTTTAAGATCTTGGATTTCTCTTTCAGCTTTATTAATTTCTTCATTTAGATCTTTATCTAAATTTTCTTTTTTTTTATTAATATCCTTAAGTATTTTTTCTCTAGCTTCATTATAATAATTTTTTGCTTTAATTTTACTATCTTGGATAATTTTATTGTATTCTTTTATTTTTTCTTCACTTTCTTTTCGTTGTTTTTCTGCTGACTCAATATTTTCTAAAATTTGAGATTTTCTTGATTCAAGATTTGAACTGATTTTTGGAAGTATAAGTTTGGAAAGTACGATATATAAAAATCCAAACGTTAAAGTTAACCAAAATATTTGTGAGATCCAGTATTTTGGATTTAACTGTGGCATACCTCCACTATCAGCTGCAAAAGTCTCTACCAAAAATAGAAAACTTAAAGGTATATGATAAAAAGAAATTTTTTTGATCATTAACCTCAAAATGCAAATAAAATAATCAATGCAACAACCAATCCAAATAGACCTGTAGCTTCTGCTAAGGCGAATCCTAATAATAAATTAGGAAATTGTTTTTGAGCTGCAGAGGGATTTCTCATCGCACCAGAAAGGTAATTTCCAAAAATAATTCCGATTCCAACTCCTGCTCCTGCTAGAGCTATTGCCGCTAATCCTGCTCCAATCATTTTTGCTGCTTCTAGTTCCATTATATCCTCCTTATGTTAATTAATGGTGTAAATTTAATGCATCATTTAAATATATGCATGTTAAAATTGCAAAAACATATGCTTGAAGAAAAGCAACTAGTATCTCCAAACCGGTTAAAGCAACTGAAAAACTTAGTGGAAGCCATCCACCAACTATTCCGAGACTAATAACAAAGCCTCCGAAAACTTTCATCATAGTATGACCAGCCATCATATTCGCAAACAATCTCACCGAGAGACTTATTGGTCTACTTAAATAAGAAATAATTTCAATGACTACTATTAATGGCAATAATACTACAGGAACTCCGCTAGGTACAAACAATTTAAGATAACCTAGTCCGTGCTTAATAAAACCTATAATTGTTACCCCAATAAAAATAAACGCTGCCATCATAAAAGTTACAATTATATGGCTAGTTACTGTAAATGAGTAAGGTATCATACCGAACATATTACAGAATAAAACAAACATAAAAATAGAAAATATAAAAGCAAAATATGGTTTTGCTTTTGAACCAGCTGTGTCACTAATCATTTTTGAGACAAATGTATAACTTAGTTCAGCTAAGAGTTGCATTTTATTTGGTATAATAGAATTTTTTTTTGAACCTAAATTAAAGATGATCAAAATAGCAATGGAGCTAATAACCATAAATAAGCTTGCATTAGTAAATGATAAATCAATTGAACCTAATTTTATTTCAGGACCAATTTTATAT
>CACDMX010000002.1 GCA_902554035.1 uncultured Pelagibacteraceae bacterium
TCAATTTATACCTCAAAGAAGTAAATAGGTTTTTTGTTGTCTGGGCTCAAACTCTTTTATCACCACTAGTCTCAAGTCTATTATTTCTTTCCGTATTAACTTTGGCGTTGGGTAATGATAGAGGAGATGTTTTGGGTAATTCATTTATTAATTTTTTAGCTCCAGGACTAATTATTATGAGTCTTATTGGTCAATCGTTTAGTCATTCAGTAAGTTCTTTTATGATTAGTAAAATGCAAGGTAATATCGTTGATACACTTTATGCTCCTTTGTCAGCACTAGAGGTATCGTTCGCTATAATTTTAGCAGCAGTTACCAGAAGTTTAGTTATTGCAATTATTTCTATAATAGTATTTTCAATGATAATTGATTTAAGTTTTTTTAGTATTTTTTATATAATTGTATTTGGATTTTTAAGCTCTTTTATACTTGGATCATTAGGTTTTATTACAGGTTTATGGGCAGAAAAATTTGATCATACAGCAACAATTACTAATTTTGTTATTACTCCTTTATCTTTTTTAAGTGGAGTTTTTTATTCTATAGATAAGTTACCATCAGTATTTAAAAGTATAAGTTTATTTAACCCATTTTTTTATATGATTGATGGGTTTCGTTATGGTTTTTTGGGAGTTTCTGATGGGTCGATTAAATTTGGATTAATTTATTTGACTATTATCTCATTAGTCATTTGGTTTATTTCATTTTATCTTTTTAAAATAGGTTACAAAATTAAGTCATAAACTATATGAGCGCTTTAGTTAAAAATTATAATAGAAGAAGAATTGCCTTTAAAAAGGGCAAGGGAAGTTTTTTGTACTCAACCACAGGTAAAAAATATCTAGATTTTGTCCAGGGAATAGCAGTTAATTCCTTAGGTCATTCAAATTCTAAATTAATTAAAGCAATACAAAAACAATCTAAGAAGGTTTGGCATGTTTCAAATGCATTTGTAATTCCAGAAGGAGAGAGATTGGCATATAGATTAAAAAGTAAAACATTTGCAGACAATGTCATTTTTCAGAATTCTGGCGCTGAAGCTACAGAGGCTGCAATTAAAATAGCAAGAAGGTATTTTTATTCACTAGGCAAACCTAATAAAAATAGAATTTTATGTGTTAAAAATTCATTTCATGGTAGAACTTTAGCCACTATATTTGCTAGTGGCTCTAAAAAAATGACTGAAGGATTTGGCCCTAGAGTTAATGGATTTGATCATTTTGATTTTGGTAACCATAAATCTTTAAAAAAAAAAATTAGCAAGAATACAGCAGCAATAATGGTGGAACCAGTTATGGGAGAAGGAGGGATTAAAGTAATACCTCATTGGTGTTTAAAAGAATTGAGAAAAATTTGTAACAAAAAAAAAATTTTACTAATTTTGGATGAAGTTCAGTGCGGTGTAGGAAGATCAGGAAAGTTTTTTGCCTTTGAATATGCGAACGTTAAGCCAGATATAGTTCCAATTGCAAAAGGTATTGGTGGCGGTTTTCCAATCGGTGCGGTTTTAATGACAAAAAAAGTTGCGTCATGTATGGTTCCTGGATCTCATGGCAGTACATTTGGAGGGAATCCGTTAGCAATGAGTGTTGGTAATGCAGTTTTAGACCAAATATTTAAAAAAGGGTTTCTAAAAAATATTCAAAAAATATCTAAATATTTTCATAAAGAATTAATTAAAATCAAAAATGATTATCCAAAAATAATTAAAGACGTAAGAGGCTTAGGTCTGTTAATTGGTTTAAAACTTTTTAATAATCAAACAAATTTTATAAAAAAGTTAGAAAATAATAAATTACTTACAATTAAAGCTGCTGAAAATGTTGTACGAATTCTTCCCCCTTTAAATGTTAGCAAAATAGAAGTTGATCTAGCAATAAAAATTATAAGAAGAGTTTGCAAACAAACAAAAGTTTGATGAGGCATTTTATAAATATAAAAGATATTCCAGGAAAAGAATTAAAAAAAATAATTTTAGATGCAAAAAAAAGAAAAGCTAAAAGAAAAAATTTTAATACTTTAGATATAGATAAAGACTCACCTCTTAAAGGAAAATTATTAATTCAAATGTTTGAAAAATCTAGCTTGAGAACAAGATTAAGTTTTTATATTGCAATAAAGCAATTGAATGGAGGAGCATTAACTTTACGTCCAGATGAACTTCATTTAAATAAAGGAGGAGAAAGTTTATCCGATACAGCAAAAATTATATCTACTTTTGGAAATGCATTTATGCTTAGGACCAATAGTGAGGAAAAATTGAATATATTAAAAAAATATTTGACTATTCCTTTAATTAATGGATTGTCACCAAAATCTCATCCTACACAAGTTTTATCTGATGTTTTTACAATTGAAGAAATAAAGAAAAAATCAATTTCAAAATTAAAAATTTGTTGGGTAGGTGACTCAAATAATGTTCTCAATAGTTTGATTGAAGCATCAGTTAAATTTTCATTTAAATTAAATATTGGATGTCCAAAAAAATATGAACCAAATAAAGATTTGCTTAATTGGGCAAAAAAAAACAAAGGAAATGTAAAAATATTTTATGATAGTAAAAAAGCTGCAAGTGGATGCGATGTTGTTTTTACAGATAAAGTAATATCTATGAATGATAAAGTTAATAAAACTCAAAAATTAATTAATTTTAAAAATTTTAAAGTTACTCAAGCAGTCATGAAATGTGCAAAAAAAGATGCAATTTTTCTCCACTGTCTTCCTAGGGGACCTGAGGTATCAAATGAAGTTTTTTTAGGAAAAAAAAGCAAGGTTTTTCAACAAGCACTCAATAGAATTTATGTTCAAAAAAGTATTTTATTATATTGTTTTGATAAACTAAGGTAATTCTTTTGGGGAATCGCTATTTTGATTTAAATATAAAATTACTGAAGCCCTATCTTTTTCATTTTTAAGTCCCGCAAATCCCATTTTGTTATTTGGAATCCATTTTGATGGTTTAATTAAAAAACCATTCATTTCTTCCCAGCTCCATTCTTTTTTATAAGCTGTCAGAGCTTTAGAGTACTTATAGTCTGTTACTGCTCCAACAGGTCTGAACATTACATTCCAAAGTTTTGGCCCAATTTTATTCCCCCCACTTTGATTAATACTATGACAGGCTGCACATTTTTTAAAAACTTTTTTACCGTGATCAACATCTCCCATTGCTAATAGTGTTACGATATCTACTTGATTTTCAGAACTTGTTTTACTAACCAAACTGTCTCCAGTTGTAATTTCAACTTTATAACCATCTATGTCAGGTTTTTTTACATTAAATACTATATCTGAAATTTTACCAACACCAAAAACAACTAAAACAACTAACAGTATTGCAGTTATTATTTTATTGATCTCAAAACTATCCATAAATTTATTTAAATATAATTATTTTGGACGTATAACATAATAATTGTAAAATTACTTAGTTTTTAAACTTTCGGTTTGCGTCTGTTAGACGCATAGATAATTGAGTGTAATTTAAATGTCAAAAACAATAATTTTAATTCCTTCTAGAATGTCAGCCACTAGGCTGCCTGGAAAACCACTTTTAAAAATAAATGGTTTTTCAATTATTTCACATGTGTTTAAGAAAGCAAAAAAAACCAACATTGGCAAAGTTGTGGTTTGTACTGAGGATGAAATTATTTTAAATGAGGTCAAAAAAAATGGAGGGGAAGCTATTTTAACAAGTAGTAAACATAAATCCGGAAGTGATAGAATTTGGGAAGGTTTTAAAAAGTTAGGAATTAATGAAATTGATTATATTTTAAATTTACAAGGAGATGAACCAAATATAGATGAGAACGACATAGTAAATTTAAATAATTTAATGATCAATCACAATTCAGATATAGGAACCTTGGCAACAGAAATTAAAACTGAAAAAATATTATCAAATGAAAATATAGTCAAGGTGGAGGCAAAGGAAAAACTTTCAAATAAAAATTTTCCTATTGCATTAAATTTTTCAAGAAAAAATATACATCAAAAATCTAAAAATATTTATCATCATATTGGAATATATATTTATAAGGTAAATATTTTAGAAAAATTTGTAAATTTTGATCAATCAATAAACGAGACCAAATATAAGCTTGAACAATTAAGAGCGATGGATAATGGTATTAAAATTAATGTAGCTTTAGCAAAATCATCTCCTATAGGCATTGATACTGAAGAAGATTATCTAGCGTTAAAAAAAATAATGGAATATAAGTCATAAAATGAAAATACTTTACCAAGGTTCACCTGGAGCCTATTCACATCTAGCAGCCAAAGAGATTTATCCTGAGTCAAAAATTATTGCTTGCAAAACTTTTGATGAATGTTTTAGAAAAGCTGAACAAGATAAGAATGTTAAAATTATTATACCTGAGTCAAATAGAATTACTGGAAATATTGGAATTGAATACTTAATTTTTAAGCATCGTCTAAATATTTATGCTGAACATTTTCATATTATTGAACATAATTTACTTGGTCTTCCAGGTACAAATATAAAAGATATAAAGAATGTTTTTTCTCATGCTCAAGCTTTATCCCAATGTTCTGAATTTATAAAAAAAAATAATCTAAATGAAAATGTGCGGGCTGATACTGCGGGCTCTGCAGAGCTGATTGCAAAAAATAAAATAAAAAATGATGCTGCTATAGCTTCTAAGTTAAGTGCTGAGATATACAAGTTAGAAATAATTGCATCAAATATCGAGAATGAAAAAGGTAATGTTACTCGCTTTTTAATTATGGGCAAGACTGTTTCTCAACCTGAATTTAAAAGTGGTAAATATATAACTTCATTTTTATTTAAATTAAAAAGTAAACCTGCAGCTCTATATCAATCTCTAGGAGGATTTGCGATCAACGGAGTAAACTTAACGAAGCTTCAGAGCTATCCGGAGAAAAATTCATTTTCCTCATATTTTTTTTTATGTGATTTAGATGGTCATATCGATGATCCCAAAGTACAAAAATCCCTGGAGGAGCTTGATTTACATTGTGAGGATTTTCACGTTCTAGGTGTTTTTCATGCTGATAAATTTCGAGATAATTAATTTATTTCAAATACTTTAATATTGTAGAAAAGAAATCATTACTGTTATAATACATTTGGAGGCTAGAGGTGAATGCTGCTTGAACCCGATCAGATCTTAACGGAAGCAATCGTAGAGACAGTTATTCAGGTTCTAGTCTCCTAGAAAATATGAACAGAAATTTAAAAGTACTATCTTTAAAATATAGACCGCAAAAGTTTGGTGATTTGATAGGTCAAGATATTGTAGTAGAGACAATTATTAACTCAATAAGATTTAATAAAGTCCCAAATGCATATTTATTTACCGGCATAAGAGGAGTTGGAAAAACTACTTTAGCAAGAATAGTTGCTAAGTCTCTAAACTGTTCAAAAGGTTTTGATAATATTTGTTCTGATAACCTTTGTGAGAATTGTAAAGCAATAACAAACTCAAATCATATTGATGTATTAGAGATGGATGCTGCAAGTCGTACAGGTGTAGATGATGTTCGCGAACTTATAGAGTTTTCAAGATATGGGCCGTCAATAGCAAAATATAAAATATTTATAATTGATGAGGTACATATGTTGAGTAAACAAGCTTTTAATGCTTTATTGAAAACTTTAGAAGAACCACCAGAGTATTTAAAATTTATTTTTGCCACAACAGAAATTAAAAAAATACCAGTTACAGTCATATCTAGATGTCAAAGATTTGATCTACCAAGAGTAAAATCAGCTGAGTTATTTGATTATATAAAAAAAATTAAGGATAAAGAAAATGGAAAAATTACAGATGATGCTCTTAAGTTAATAATTAAAATTTCAGAAGGTTCAGTTAGAGACTCTCTTTCGTTGTTAGATCGAGCGCTCCTAAGCCTAGATAAGAATGACGAATTAAATTTAAAAAAAGCACAAAAAATTTTCGGTTACTTTGATAAATCTCAGTTAATAAATCTATTCGAATTAATATTTGAAGGAAAAAAAAATGAAGTTTTGAATGTATATAAAAGTATATTTGACCAAGGGATTGAACCTAAGGTTTTTTTAAATGATTTTTTAGAGATTTTATACTTTTTTAAAAATATTGAGTCTCTCTCTATTGATGGGAACAACTTTTCTTTAAATGATGAAGAATATAATCTGATAAAAAAAATATCAAATAAAATTGAACAAAATACTCTTATATTATTTTGGCAATTCACTATAAAAACACTTGGAGAGTTAGATATTGTAGCAAACCAAAATTTATCTATTGAAATGTTTCTAATAAGACTAATGTATTTAAAACAAATTAATACTAAATCTGGAAAAATATCCCACTCAAGTAATGAAGTGCTCGAAACAGAAACTTTAATGAGCGAAAAAGTTGAAATAAAAACTGACGGCAATTTAGATTTAAAAAATAAAACTGTTGACCAAATAAAAAATATTTCGCAAGAAAAACGATTAAATCAAGAAACACAAAAAGAAAAAAAATTAAATGATTTATCAATTAATTCATTTAATGATTTATTAAAAATTTGTACTTTAAAAAAAGAAGTTAAGTTAAAATATGAATTAGAAAAAAACGTTAATTTAGTTAATTTTGAGCAGCAAAGAATAGAAATTTCTTTTAATGCTAATTTAGATAAAGAATTTGTAAAAATATTATCCTCAAAATTATATGATTGGACTAATAAAAGGTGGATAATTACATTTTCAAAAGAAAAAGGCAGTCCTTCAATAAAGGAAAAAGAAAAAATTATTAAAAAAAATATATTTGAAAAAAATAAAGATAGTTTAATTTATAAACAAATTCTTGAAAGTTTTCCTGATGCAGAAATGACAGATGTTAAAGTAATAAAAGGTGAAAGTGATGAATGATTTTTCTAAGATTTTATCTCAAGCCAAGGAGCTAGAGTCAAAAATGAGGGAAAGCCAAGAAAAAATTAAAAATATTACAGTGGCAGGTGTTTCAGGGACAAATTCAGTTGAAGTTACCTTGAATGGCAATAGTGAGATAGTAAAAATTTATATTTCCCCAGAAACCTTAAAGGAGGAAAAAACGATAATTGAAGATTTAATAATGGCTGCTCACAATAATGCAAAAACAAAACTGAAATCTAAAACTTCAGAAGAAATATCAAAAGCAACATTAGAAATGGGTATACCTGGATTTAAATTTCCCTTTTAAAAAATGCAAGATATAAATGAAATAGAAGAATTAGTTAAATTAATATCAAAGTTACCTGGATTAGGCCCAAAATCAGCAAAAAGAATAGTATTGAAATTTATAAATAATAGAGAGGAAATATTAAAGCCAACTGCTAATGCTTTAGCCAAACTATTTAAAAACGTATCAAGATGCAATTTTTGTGGAGCCTTAAAATCAAATATAGAGGGTTGCAATAACTGTGAAAACACAAATCAAAAATTTAATAAAATTTGTATAGTTGAGTCAATAGGCGATCAATGGTCTATCGAAAATTCAAATATTTTTAAGGGCTATTTTCATATACTAGGAGGAACAGTTTCATCTGTAGGACAAAGAAAAGAAGATTTGTTGATAAATTCTTTAGTTGATAGAGTTAAAAGGGAAAAAATAGAAGAGGTAATTATAGCAACAAGTGCTACTGTTGAAGGAATGACAACAGCATACTACATTACTGATAGTCTTAAAGGTTTAAATGTTAAAATTTCTAAACTTGCTCAAGGTTTACCAGTTGGTGGAGAAATTGAGAGCCTAGATGATGGAACGTTATTTTCGGCATTTAAAAACCGTAATGGAGTTGGAGAAAACAATACCGATTAATTTTTTTTAAGAAGTCTATTAAGATGCAGTATTGGTTCAGTATATCCAGAGGGCTGAAATCTACCATGAAATACAAGCTCACAAGCAGCTTTAAAGGCAATAGATTTGTCGTAATTATCTGACATTGTCTGATATGGAGCTTGTCCTTTCATACTTGGATCTTTTAGATTTTGGTTGTCAACAATTTTTGCCATTTTCTTCATTATTTCTAAGACCTGTTTTTTGCTACATATCCCGTGGTATAGCCAATTAGTGATATGCTGACTACTTATTCTACATGTTGCTCTATCTTCCATTAAACCTATACCATTAATATCTGGAACTTTTGAACAACCAACTGATTGGTCTACCCATCTTACAACATAACCTAAAATTCCTTGAGCATTGTTTTGAAGTTCCTTTGTTATTTCCTGTGTTGACCAATTTGATTTAATTGCAACTGGTATTGTTAATAAATCAGAAATTTTAGCCGCTTTTCTTTTTAAAAGTTTTTTTTGTATATTAAAAACATTGACTTCATGATAGTGCAGAACATGAAGAGCAGCCGCTGTTGGAGATGGCACCCAAGCGCAATTAGCTCCAGCCTGAGGATGTACAATTTTTTGTTTCATCATATCTTTCATTAAATCTGGCATTGCCCACATGCCTTTTCCAATTTGTGCTTTTCCAGAAAAACCACAAGCAAGCCCAACATCTATATTATTATTTTCATAAGCTGATATCCATTTTGTTGATTTCATATTTCCTTTTAAAACCATAGGTCCCATTTCCATTGATGTATGAATTTCATCACCTGTCCTATCTAAAAAACCTGTATTGATAAAAAAAACTCTATTTCTAAGTTTTCTAATACATTCTTTTAAATTCACAGAAGTTCTTCTTTCTTCGTCCATTATTCCACACAAAATTGAATTTTTTTTTAAACCCAAAACTTTTTCAACTTTTTCAAAAATTAAATCAGTAAATTCACACTCTTCAGGACCATGCATTTTAGGCTTAACAATATAAATAGATTTAAATCTCGAATTTCCTCTTTTTTTAAAATCATGCAAACATGCTGTTGAAGTAATAAATGCATCAAGAATTCCCTCAGGACATTCCGAACCATCTTTTAATAGGATTGCAGGATTAGTCATTAGGTGACCAACGTTTCTATTTAATAATAGAGACCTTCCATGTAACTTAATTTTTTTACCAGTTGATGTAGTATATTTCCTATCAGAGTTTAATTTTCTAAAGACTTTTTTTCCGTTTTTAATAAATTCTGATTTTAAAGTTAATTTCATTAGTCCTAGCCAATTTCTATAACCTAAGACTTTATCCTCAGCATCAACCGCAGCAACACTATCTTCATGATCACAAATAGTTGAGATTGCAGATTCTAAAATTATGTCATGTATTTTGAGCAAGTCCTGGTTACCCTCTGGATTATTAACTTCCATTTTTCCCGATTGATCAAATACAATATCTAAGTGAAGATTATTATTTTTAAACAATAATGAGGAGAGCTTATTATTTTTTTTTGTATATCCAACAAACTGTTCTGGATTTTTTAAAATTAAATTTAATTTATGATTTTTTATTTCTGGTATTTTTGTCAAAGTTTTCCAACTTTTATTTTTTAAGGGAAGATATTTATCCAATAAATCTCTAGCATAATTTATCACTTTTGCTCCCCTTATTGGATTATAGGTTTTACCTTTTACAGCACCAAGGGTCTCTGGAATTATATCAGTTCCATATAAACTATCATATAAACTTACCCACCTAGCATTTGCAGCGTTTAGTAGAAATCTTGCGTTTGAAACAGGACATACTAGTTGTGGTCCACATATATCAGCTATTTCTTCGTCTACATTTTTTGTTTTAATTTTAAAATTAGAGTATGATTTTGAAATATATCCAATATCTCTCAAAAATTTTCTATATTTTTTAAGATTAACTTTTTCTCCTCTATGGTCTAAATGCCATGAGTCAATTTTTTTTTGTAAGCTTTCCCTTTTTAATAAAAGTTGCTTATTTAATGGTGAAAGCTCGTGCACACATTTATTAAAACCAGTCCAAAATTTATTTTTACTTATCATTGTGCCTGGCAAAAGTTCTCTTTCTATAAAATTTGCCAATCTTTTTGACACTGAAAGATCTTTGATTTTTACGTATTTTTTACTCATAAAATTAAAATTATTAAATAATATAGCTTTTTGTAATCAAATCAGTCAATTTTCAAAAGTATCTTATAAAATTTACCATTTTATTGCCCTTTTTTCCTCTATAAAGTGGTAAAAAAATGAGAAACTATTTAAACTTTGAAGAAGAAATAAAAAATTTAGAGAACGAAATAGATAAACTAAAAGATCCATTTAATAATGAGGGTTTATCTGAAGTGGATACAAATAAAATTTCCAAAATTCAGCAAGAAATAGATCAAAAGTTAAAGGAGGTTTATTCAAAATTAGATCCGTGGCAAACCACTTTAGTTGCTAGACATGAAGATAGACCAAAATCAAAATTTTTTATAGATAATTTGTTTGAGGAATTTATCCCATTATCAGGAGATAGATTTTATGGTGAAGATAAATCAGTATTAGCAGGATTTGCGAAATTTGAAGGTAATTCAGTATTAGTTATTGGTCAGGAAAAAGGTGAAGACTTGGATACAAGAATTAAAAGAAATTTTGGCATGATGAGGCCTGAGGGTTATAGAAAAACTATAAGACTAATGAGGCTAGCAGATAAATTTAAAATCCCAATTATTTTTTTCATAGATACACCAGGAGCTTATCCTGGAGTTGGCGCAGAGGAAAGAGGCCAGGCCGAAGCAATAGCAAGAACTATTGAGTGTAGTATGGAATTGGGAGTTCCAACTATATCAGTTATAATTGGTGAGGGTGGTTCTGGTGGAGCTGTAGCACTATCTTCCTCAAATAAGGTTGTTATGTTTTCAAATGCAATTTACTCAGTTATTTCACCAGAGGGATGCGCGACGATACTTTGGAGAGACCCAACCAAAACTTTAGAAGCCGCTAGAGCCATGAGGCTTTCTGCAAAAGATTTATTAAATTTAGGGGTAATCGACGAGATCATTAAAGAGCCAGATGGGGGGGCTCATCGAGATAGAGATTTAATATTAGAAAATACAAAAAATTCAATTAAAAAAAATTTAAATGACCTTAAAAAACTTAATCAAGATGAACTTATTAATCATCGTAAAAATAAATTCTTATCCATTGGAAGAAGTGATGGCTTTATTAAACAATCAAGTGAAGAAACTTCATTAAGCATGAAAACAAATTTACTGGATGATGTAAAAAAATTTGTTTTCAGATTTAAAAACAAACTAGCAATTTTTGGATTATTTGTTTTATTTTTTATTCTATATTCTGTATTATAGAGATCCACAGCAATATTTATATTTCTTTCCAGATCCACAAAAACATGGCTCATTTCTACTCATTTTTTTCCCAATGTATTTTGGATCTATTTTAGCCGGTTTAATTTGTTGAGCCAAATCCTCTTTGGGTTTTCCTTCAATTTTCAAATTAATTAAAATTGTTACAAAATCCCTTTTAAGTTTTGTTAATAAGTTTTCAAACAAATTAAATGCTTCCTTTTTGTATTCAATTAAGGGATCTCTTTGACCATAAGACCTTAAACCTATAACCTGTCTAAGTTGTTCAAGATATTGAATATGTGATTTCCAACTTAAATCGATCGTTTGTAAAAAAATTCTTTTTTCTAGTTCTGCGGTCTGGACTTCTGAAATATGTTTAATTCTCTCATTTCTAGTTTTTAAAAATTTTTCTTTAATTTTTTTTTCAAATTCTTCATTATTTCCTTTTAATAAATCCTGAAATTCACTTTCTTCAAAACTTTTTCCTAACAAGGATCTTAATTGGTTATTAAACTCTGATTTTTTTTTAGGAGAAACATCTTTTATATTAATTTTTTTTAATTCATCAATTATTTCTGATAAAAAATTATCTGAATAGCTAAATATTTCTTTACTATTTATTACCTCGCTTCTTTGTGTAAAAATTACTTGTCTTTGGTCGTTTAAAACATTATCAAATTTTAAAAGCGTTTTTCTAATGTCAAAATTTCTTGCCTCGACTTTCTGCTGGGCTCTCTCTAAAGCTTTATTTATCCATGTATGCTCAATACTTTCTCCATCTTTTAATCCTAGTTTTTCTAAGATATTATTCATAGACTCTGAACCAAAAATTCTCATTAGATCATCCTCTAAACTCACATAAAAAATAGAATTTCCTTCATCTCCTTGACGTCCAGATCTACCTCTTGCTTGATTATCTACTCTTCTAGACTCCATTCTTTCTGTGCCTATCACAAATAGACCTCCTAAGGACTTAATTTCATTCTTTTCATTATTTTTATTATTTTTTCCTCCTAATTTAATATCAACTCCTCTTCCAGATATACTAGTTGTAATTATAATCGAGTGCTTCGTTCCAGCATTTGCTATTATTTCTGCCTCACTCTCATGGTTTTTAGCATTTAGCACTATATGTTTAATTCCACTTTTTTTTAAAAGATTTGAATAATGTTCTGATTTGTTAATACTAGCAGTAAAAACTAAAAGCGGCTGCCCTTTATTATTACATTCACGAATTTTACTTATAATTGCAGTGTCTTTTTCTTTTAATGTTCTAAAAATTATATCATTCCAATCTTTTCTAATCATTTTTTTATTAGTGGGGACTGTTACTACATTTAAATTGTATATTTCAAAAAATTCTTCCGATTCTGTTGAAGCTGTTCCAGTACACCCTGAAATTTTGGTATAAAGTTTAAAATAATTTTGATAAGTAATTGAAGCAAGAGTTTGATTTTCTACCTGGATTTCTATTCTTTCTTTAGCCTCGAGAGCTTGATGTAAACCATCGCCATATCTTCTCCCCTCAAGAATTCTTCCAGTAAGTTCATCAATTATTTTAAGAGATCCATCTTTTACTATATAGTCTCTCCCTTTTTCAAATAAATGATTAGCCCTTAAAGCTTGATTCACATGATGAACTAAATTTAAATTTTCAGGATCATAAAAATTTTCATTTTTTAAGACACCTGCATTTATAAAGATTTTTTCTACATTATCTATTCCCTTGTTAGTTAACAAAATATTTTTATCCTTTTCATCAATTTCATAATCCTCAGGCTTAAGCTTTTTGACTAGCTTATCAACAGCCATATATTTATCGGTTTTATTCTCTGCCGCCCCTGAAATAACTAGTGGTGTTCTAGCTTCATCAATTAAACATGAGTCAATTTCATCAACTATAGAAAAATAGTGTTCTCTTTGCACAATTTGTTCTTTAAGAACTGCCATATTATCTCTAAGATAGTCAAATCCTAATTCACTGTTTGTTGCATAAGTAACATCACAATTATAATTTTTTCTTCTTTCAAAATCATCTTGATCATTATTTATAAAACCAGAAGACAATCCTAAAAAATTATAAATTTTACCCATACTTTCACAGTCTCTCTTTGCCAAATAATCATTGACGGTTACAACGTGTACTCCTTTTTCTTTTAGCGCGTTTAAGTAAGCTGCGAGAGTGATTGTTAATGTTTTACCTTCTCCTGTTTTCATTTCAGCAATTTTTCCTTCATGCAAAACTATCCCTCCAATAATTTGGACGTCAAAGTGTCTCTCGCCTCTTGATCTTTTTGATGCTTCCCTAACTAAGGCAAATGCCTCAGGAAGAATTGACTCTAAACTTTCACCTTTTTTTACTTTTTTTTTAAATTCTTCAGTTTTTATTGGAAATTCTTCATCTTTAAGTTTAATTATTTCCTCTTCGCATTTGTTAACTTTTTCAACAATTTTCTGGATTCTATCTAATTCTTTTTGATTAATTGATTTAAAAAACTTTGATATAAATTTTACAGGATTCAGCATCTTATTTTTTGTTTTCTGGTATAAATTTTAATATATTAAATATAGGTATTAAATAACTTATTTAAATAGTATGGCAATAAACTTTGGTAATTTCTTTGATTCAGTTAGCAAGAAGTCTAAATTAGGTGACTTTCAAGACCTTGATCATCTTGATGGAGTTTCGATATCTACTACTTCGGCTAATCTTTACAATAGTCAAAGAGATGATCTTGTTCTTTTTTATTTTAGAGATGGGGCAGAGTATGCCTCAGTTTACACTCAGTCAAAGATAGTTTCAGAAAATATTAAATGGAATTTAAATTTAAAAAATAAAAAAATTAATGCTTTGTTAATAAATACAAGAAATGCAAATTCTTTTACAGGTAAAAAGGGCTATCAAGGCATTAAAGAAATTGCCGATGAACTATCAGCTTGTCTTACTGAAAAACAAAAAAAAGATGAAGAGAAGCCATTAAAAATTAAGCCAAACAGAATAATTTTCGGTTGTACAGGCACAATTGGAGAAAAATTTCCAACTGATAAAATTATAAAAAATATTCCTGAGCTAGTAGAAAAAATTAAATATACTCAAAATAAGTATATCTGGACCAAGGCCGCACTGGGAATCATGACGACTGATTTAATACCTAAACTTGCAATGGAAGAATGTAAGATTGGAAGCACTAATGTAAAAATCTATGGGATTGCAAAAGGTTCAGGAATGATATTTCCCAACATGGCTACAACTTTAGGCTTTATTTTTACAGACGCAAATATCTCATCTAACGTATTACAAAAATTATTAAAAAAAAATATTGATACTACTTTTAATGCAATAAGCTGTGATGGGGATACCAGTACCAACGATATGGTCTCAGTTTTTTCTACAGCAAAGTCTAAAAATCTCAAAATAAAAAATATAAATGATCCAAGAATTAAGGAATTTGATTTAGCCTTACACTCAACGATGTTAAATCTTGCAAAAAGAGTAGCGGCAGATGGAGAAGGGGCTTCTAAATTTATTACAGTTTCAATTAATAATGCAAAAAGTTTTGACGATGCAAGAAAGGTAGCTTTTTCTATTGCAAATTCTCCATTAGTGAAAACTGCTATTGCTGGCGAAGATTGTAATTTTGGAAGAGTAATAATGGCTTTAGGAAAATCTGGAGTAAATATTAATTTAAATAAACTTATATTAAAATTTGGTGATATTAAAATAATTGAAAAAGGTCAGCTATCTACTTCATATAATGAAATAGAAACTAAAGAATATATGAAAAATGAAAAAATTGAATTATATGTTGAAATAGGTACAGGAAAAAAATCTTTTACAGCTTACACTATGGACTTAACAAAAAAATATATAGAAATTAATGCAGATTATAGAACATAATGCATCTTGAATTTGTAAAGTTAATTACCATCTCATAAATATGATAAAATATAATTTAATCTGTAAAAAGTGCAATAAATCATTCGATAGCTGGTTTTCATCCTCAAAGGAGTATGAAAAATTAAAAAAATTAAAACATTTAAGTTGTTACAATTGTAACTCTTTGGAAGTTGAAAAAAGTTTGATGTCTCCTAATATTTTAAATTCTAAAAAGGAAAAGATTGAAAGAATAAAAAATAAAAAATATGAACATGTTAAAAAAACAATAAAAGAATATCAAAAATTTATTAAAAATAATTTCAAATATGTCGGCGAGAACTTTGCTTATGAAGCAAGGTCAATTCATTATAATAATAAAAAGAAAATGAAAAAAGGTATATATGGAAATGCTTCATTGGGACAAATTAAAGAATTAAAGGAAGAGGGAATTGAAACGGAGATGATTCCGTGGATCAATGAAAATGATAACTAAATTTTTTTAAAGCTTGCAATATAATTTACTGAATTATCATTACTGATTTTCCACTTATCAGTTAAAAAATTATACTTTAGACCATCTAAATTTTTAATTTCTAAATTATTATTTTTAGATACTTTAATCAATTCATCTGGTGTAACAAACTTATCCCAATCGTGTGTACCAATTGGCAGCCATCTTAAAATATATTCGGCACCAATAATTGCAAATGTATATGATTTGAGAGTTTTATTAAGAGTTGCTATAAACATTAATCCATCTTTTTTTAATAATTCAGAGCTTTTTTTAATAAAAAAGTTCATATCTTCTACATGCTCAACTATTTCCATGTTTAAAATGACATCAAACTTTTTTTTAATTTTTAATTTTTCTGGCGAAGAACAAATATAATTAATCTTTAAATGATTTTGTTTTGCATGGAATTTAGCAACTTCAATATTTTTTTTTGATGCATCTATTCCAACTACATTGGCTCCTAATCTGTAAATTGGCTCAGAAAGAAGACCACCACCACAACCAATATCTAATAAATCAATTTTTTTTAAAGGTCTTATGGTTGATTTAATTTTAAAGTGTTTAATTATACTATTTTTAATATATTCTATTCTGATAGGGTTGAATTTGTGTAATGGTTTAAATTTTCCGTTAGGATCCCACCACTGAGAGGCAATTTTAGAAAATTTTTCTATTTCTTTTTTATTTATTGTGCTACTTTTCATTGTTAATTGACATTACAATTAAGATGTATTTTATCAATATATTTAATTTTTTATAAAAAATATTATCAATGAAAATATTAGTGTTAAAGTTTGGTGGAAGTTCTGTAGGAACTATAGAAAGGATTAAAAAAATAGCTAGTATTATTATTAGTTATAAAAAAAAGGGCTTTAAACCTATTATAGTTTCATCAGCCATGAGTGGAACTACAAACGATTTGATTAAAAAATCAAAAGCAATCAGTCATAATTTTAGTGCCTCAGAGCACGATGTGTTAGTATCAGCTGGCGAACAGGTGGCGTGCTCTTTGATAGCAGGAAGACTAAATCATCTGGGACATAAATCGCAATCTTGGATGGGTTGGCAAATTCCAATCTTGACTGAAGGTGTACATAGCAGTTCAAGAATAGTTAATATCCATAAAAAAAAAATACTAAATTATATTAGATCTGATGGCATACCAGTTATCGCAGGTTTTCAAGGTATAAATTCTGTTAATCGAATAACCACTTTAGGAAGAGGAGGCTCTGATGCTTCTGCAATCATGTGTGCTAGGTTTTTTAAAGCTCAGAGATGTATTATCTATACTGATGTAGAAGGTGTATATACTACAGATCCAAATACATTAAAAAAAGCAAAAAAAATTAAAGTTATTTCTTATGAAGAAATGTTAGAAATGGCATCTTTAGGTGCAAAAGTTATGCAACCAGCTTCTATACAAGATGCAAGATTAAATAGAATTGATATTGAAGTAAAATCGTCATTTGTAAAAAAAGAGGGCACTAAAATCACGAAAAAAAAAAATATTTTAAGTAATAAAATCATTAGAGGTATATCATTTACAAAAAACGATGCCAAAGTTTCTCTTATTGGAGTGAAAGATAAACCAGGTATAGCAGCCTCTATCTTTGAGCCACTATCTAATAATTCAATAAATGTTGATATGGTAGTTCAAAATATATCTGCAAATGGAAAAGAAACCGATTTAACTTTTACAATAAAGTCTGAAGACTTAATGAAAACAAAAAGATTAATAAAAAAAAATTCAAAAATTAGTTTCAGAAGTTTATTAGTTGATAAGAATGTTTCTAAAGTATCCATTATTGGCGTAGGAATGATAGCAACTCCAGGAGTAACATATAGAATGTTTAAAGCTTTAGCAAAAAAAAATATTAATATTTTAGTTATATCTACCTCTGAGATAAAAATATCAGTTTTGGTAAATAAAAAAAATATAAATAAAGCTCTACTGGCATTACATACGGAGTTTAAACTTGATAAATAAATAAAATGAGCCTAAGACCATTTAGAGACATAAAAAGAAGAAAGACCAAAGTTATAAATGTTGGCAATGTTAAAGTAGGTGGAGATAATCCTATTTCAGTTCAATCAATGACAAATACTTTAACAACAGATATAAAGTCTACAATAAATCAAATTAATGCTATTTCAGCAGAAGGAGCTGATATTGTAAGAGTTTCATGCCCAGATAAAGAGTCAACTTTTGCTTTAAAAGAAATAATAAAACATGTATCAGTACCTATCGTTGCAGATATTCATTTTCATTATAAAAGGGCTATTGAAGCAGCTGAAAACGGAGCAAAGTGTCTAAGAATTAATCCAGGCAACATTGGAGATGAAAAAAAAATAAGGGAAGTTATATATTCAGCAAAAGATAACAACTGTTCAATTAGAATAGGCGTAAATGCAGGCTCTCTAGAAAAAGATATATTAGAAAAGTATAAAGAGCCCTGTCCTGAAGCTTTAGTAGAAAGTGCACTAAGAAATATTGAGATATTAGAAAATCAAGATTTCTTTAATTTTAAGATAAGCGTAAAATCTTCCGACGTTTTTTTATCTGTAGCAGCTTATAGACAACTTTCAAAAGTATGTGATTATCCTTTACATTTGGGAATCACCGAAGCAGGAAGTTTTATTTCTGGAAGTGTTAAATCATCAATAGGATTAGGTTCACTTTTGATGGATGGCATCGGTGATACAATAAGAATATCTTTGTCAGATGATCCACCAAAAGAAGCAAGAATTGGAAACGAAATTTTAAAATCTTTAAATTTAAGAAATAGAGGTGTTAAAATTATATCTTGTCCCTCATGTGCACGGCAAGCATTTCCAGTTATAAATACTGTTAAAATATTAGAAGAAAAACTATCTCATATAACAACGCCTATTACTTTATCAGTAATTGGATGTGTAGTTAACGGTCCGGGTGAGGCTGCTATGACCGATGTTGGAATTACTGGAGGTGGAAAAGGAAGCAATATGCTTTACCTATCTGGTGTTCAATCTGAAAAAGTTTTATCGGATGATATAATTACAAAAGTAGTAGATAGTGTAGAAAAAAAAGCTAGAGAGCTAGAAAATAGCAAATAATGATACCCAAAAATAAAGTAGGCGATTTAATATCCAAGCATTCGTTGCTTGAAAAAGAATTATCTTCAGGTGATATCGATAAGAAAAAGTTTGCAGAAAAGTCAAAAGAGTATTCAGATTTGAATGAAATTATAAAAGAAATAAAAGAATATTATTTATTTGAAAAAAATAAAAAAGATTTACAAAAAATTATCGATGATGCAGATAGCGATAGAGACATGAAAGAATTAGCTCATAAGGAATTAGATCAATTAATTACTAATAATGAAAACAATGAAAAAAAAATTAAGTTATTCTTATTGCCGAAAGATGATGCAGATAAAAAAAATGCTATAATTGAAATAAGAGCAGGAACAGGAGGATTAGAAGCAAGCCTTTTTGCTGCAGATCTTTTTAAAATGTATGAAAAAGTAAGTCATAAAAAAAAATGGGTATTAGAACTAATAAGTATCTCAAAAAGTGAGGCGGGAGGACTCAAAGAGGTGATTGCATCAATAAAGGGAAAAAATATTTATTCAACACTAAAATATGAAAGCGGAGTTCATAGAGTTCAGAGAGTACCTGATACAGAAACACAAGGAAGAGTTCATACTTCTGCAGCAACAGTTGCAGTTCTGCCTGAAGCTGAAGAAGTTGATGTTAAAATAGAAGAAAAAGATTTAAGAATTGATGTATTTAGAAGTAGCGGACCAGGAGGACAAAGTGTCAATACAACTGACTCCGCAGTTAGAATAACACATATTCCTACAGGTATAGTAGTAAGTCAACAAGATGAGAAATCTCAAATTAGAAATAAAGAAAAAGGTTTAAAAATATTAAGATCAAGAATTTATGAACTTGAAAGACAAAAGAAAGAAGACGAAAGATCTAAATATAGAAAAAGTAAAATAGGGACTGGTGACAGATCTGAAAGGATTAGAACATACAATTTTCCTCAAGGCAGGGTTACAGATCATAGAATAAATATGACATTACATAAACTAGATAAATTTTTAGAGGGAGAAATATTTGATGAAATGGTAGAAAATTTAAATCTACAGGCACAGGAAGAAAAATTGAGTTCTTTAAATTAAATGAATATTCAAGAAACAATTAACAAAGCTGCTAACGTATTAAAAAAAAATAATATAGTAACAGCTTATCTAGATAGTGAATTATTACTTTCCGAAGTACTTAAAAAAGATAGAAGTTATGTTATTTTAAATTCTAAAGAAATATTAGATAAAAAATGTTTATATGATTTTAATAATTTAATTTATAGAAGATCAAAAGGGGAGCCATGCGCTTATTTAGTAAATTATAAAGAATTTTGGAAATATAAATATTTCGTTAATAAAGATGTTTTAATTCCAAGGCCAGATACTGAAGTTTTAATAGAGGAAACCTTGAAAATTTATGATGAAAAAAAAGGTTTGAAAGTATTGGATATTGGAACTGGGTCTGGCTGTTTGCTTATATCAGTCCTCAAAGAGAGAAAAAATTTTTCGGGTATAGGTATTGATATTTCAAAAAAAGCTTTAAAAGTAGCGAATTTTAATGCAAAATTGCAACAACTAAACAATAGAGTTAAATTTTACAATTCAGATATTGACAAATTTTTTATAGGTAAATATGATCTAATTTTATCTAATCCACCATATATTAAAAATTTTGATTTAAAATATTTGGATAGAGATATTGTCAATTATGAACCAAAAATTGCTTTAGATGGTGGTAGTGATGGTCTTTCAGAAATTACTAAAGTAATTAACAAGGCATCATCTTTGGTAAAAAAAAATGGAAAGTTTATTTTAGAGATAGGTTGCTATCAAAAAAATGAAATTGTGAAAAAATTGAAGGATAAAAATTTTTATATTAATAAAATAGTCAAGGATTACGCAAAAAAAGATCGCTGTATAATAAGCACAAAAATTTAATTTAACTGATTTAATGGTAACATTTAGAAATAACAGAAGAGGAAGATTTAGAGGGGGAGATCGTAATTACAAAAGAAATAATGGAGACTCTAATAAATTTAAATCTGACTTTTCAACAAATAATAATTTTCAGAGAAAATCTCCAGGACGAAATAATCATAACGCTCCCAAGTTAATAGAAAAATATAATGATTTAGCAAGAGAGGCTCTTGCAAATGGAGATAAAATACTTTCAGAAAATTATTTTCAACACGCAGATCATTTTACTAGAATTATGGAGGAACAATCAAAAAAGAAAACGTTCAAAGTTTCAGAAAATAGTCATTCGAGCGATATTAAGAAAGATAATTTAGAAGATAGTCAAGATAAAGAAAAACAATCTGTCACTAGTTAGACTACTTTAACCCTAATATTAATTCAGATTTCAATACATCTAGTTTAATTCTATTAATTTCAAATAATTTTCTATTTTTTCCTTTTAGAACTTTTCCAGATGGCAATTTTAAGGTTTGTGAATTTATTCTTTTTCCATTTTCAATTACTTCATAATGAAGATGAGGTCCAGTTGATTTCCCAGTTGATCCTACATAACCAATCACTTGTCCTTGTTTAACTCTTCTTCCTACTTTCATTCCAGATGCAAACTTGCTCATATGTGCATAAACTGTAGAGTAAGTTGAATTGTGTTTTATTTTAATACAGTTTCCACCTCCACCGCACCATCTGGCTCTAATTATTACTCCATCTCCAGAAGCCATTATCGGAGTTCCCTTTGGTGCAGCAAAATCTGTACCTCTATGCATTTTATTAAAACCATCTATTGGATGTTTTCTCATACCAAAACTTGATGAAAGTCGTGCACCATTTATTGGAGTTTTCATTAGAGCTTTTTTTATACTTTTTCCATTAATATCATAATGCCCCTCATTTTTTTTTTCTTTATAATAATATAAAGCATTACTTTGATCTCTTAAAATTAAGTCAGCAAAAATTATATTGCCTGTTTCAAATATATTTTTGTTATCATCCTCAAAAACTTCATACATTATTTGAAAAGAATCATTTTTTCTTATGTCTCTCTGAAAATCAACTTGAAAGCCATAAATTCTAGCAAACTCGACAATTAAATTTATCGGAATTTTTAAATTCTCAGCTGTTTTATATAAACTATGAGTTATTCTACCCTCTTTTACAACTATTCTTTTATTTAGATTAGTAATAATTTCTTTTTTTTTAAATTCGTTTTTTTCTAAATTTCTTGATATTTCTATTTTTTTAGTTTTGGAAATAGGATAAAGCAAATAAATAACCTTTTTGTCTTTTGATTGATCGATTGTTAGCTTGATCATTTGATTTATTTTGAGTTTATTTGTCTTCTGAATTTTTGATAATGTAGTATTTACTTTTTTTATTTCTTCATTTGATACTTGATAAGTTTTTAAAATACTATTTAGACTTTCACCTTTTGAAACAATATGTTGTATTGTTTTATATTTAGGTTCAAGATTGCTGATTATATGTTCTAAGTTTTTTTGGAAGTAAAGATTTTCTGTTACAGAAATTAAGTTTCTTACGGTCTGTTCTTTGTTTAAATTGTAAATATGAGTGCTCAAAATTGCAAAGGTGACCAGTGAAAAAAGTATAAAAAACTCAATGTTTTTAAGTACTGCCTTCTGAATTTTGTCTAGATAAAATTTCATATAATTTATCAATTAATAATTTAGTAATTTATAAAAATCAAAAAAAACCCTATATTTTGCTGATTATTTGACCTTTTTTTTGTACGTTAAAACCTTGATTTACTTATATTTTAGACTATAAGCGTCACACTTTCTCAATAAAATTATTGTGAATTATTAGGACTTCGGTCCTAATTAGCTATTTAAAAAGTGAAATTTAAGAAGAGAAGTGTGGGCGGTTAAGGTTACCAAAATTTGTCGTACACACTTCAACATTATATAAATTTTATTCTTAGAATTTATATAGAAGCTAGTGTGCGCCGTTTTTAAACTTGAGAGTTTGATCATGGCTCAGAACGTACGCTGGCGGCACGCCTAATACATGCAAGTCGAACGAAGTAGCAATACTTAGTGGCAGACGGGTGAGTAACATGTAGGTATCTTCCCTTTGGTGAGGAATAACACGAGGAAACTTGTGCTAATACCTCATAAGTCTTTACGGAGAAAGCTTTATGCGCCATTGGATGAGCCTGCACTTGATTAGTTAGTTGGTAGGGTAATGGCCTACCAAGACATTGATCAATAGCTGATTTGAGAGGATGATCAGCCACATTGGGACTGAGACACGGCCCAAACTCCTACGGGAGGCAGCAGTAGGGAATCTTGCACAATGGAGGAAACTCTGATGCAGCGATGCCGCGTGAGTGAAGAAGGCCTTTGGGTTGTAAAGCTCTTTCGTCGGGGAAGAAAATGACTGTACCCGAATAAGAAGGTCCGGCTAACTTCGTGCCAGCAGCCGCGGTAATACGAAGGGACCTAGCGTAGTTCGGAATTACTGGGCTTAAAGAGTTCGTAGGTGGTTAAAAAAGTTGGTGGTGAAATCCCAGAGCTTAACTCTGGAACTGCCATCAAAACTTTTTAGCTAGAGTTTGATAGAGGAAAGCAGAATTTCTAGTGTAGAGGTGAAATTCGTAGATATTAGAAAGAATACCGATTGCGAAGGCAGCTTTCTGGATCATTACTGACACTGAGGAACGAAAGCATGGGTAGCGAAGAGGATTAGATACCCTCGTAGTCCATGCTGTAAACGATGTGTGTTAGACGTTGGAAATTTATTTTCAGTGTCGCAGCGAAAGCAATAAACACACCGCCTGGGGAGTACGACCGCAAGGTTAAAACTCAAATGAATTGACGGGGACCCGCACAAGTAGTGGAGCATGTGGTTTAATTCGAAGATACGCGCAGAACCTTACCAACACTTGACATGTTCGTCGCGACTTTAAGAGATTAAAGTTTTCGGTTCGGCCGGACGAAACACAGGTGCTGCATGGCTGTCGTCAGCTCGTGTCGTGAGATGTTGGGTTAAGTCCCGCAACGAGCGCAACCCTCACTTTTAGTTGCCATCATTTAGTTGGGCACTCTGAAAGAACTGCCAGTGATAAGCTGGAGGAAGGTGGGGATGACGTCAAGTCCTCATGGCCCTTACGTGTTGGGCTACACACGTGCTACAATGGTATTTACAACAGGAAGCAAAATGGCAACATTAAGCAAATCCTAAAAAGATACCTCAGTTCGGATTGCACTCTGCAACTCGAGTGCATGAAGCTGGAATTACTAGTAATCGTGGATCAGCGTGCCACGGTGAATGCGTTCCCGGGTCTTGTACACACCGCCCGTCACACCATGGGAGTTGGTTCTACCTTAAGGCAAAGTTTAAAACCTTTGACCACGGTATAGTCAGCGACTGGGGTGAAGTCGTAACAAGGTAGCCGTAGGGGAACCTGCGGCTGGATTACCTCCTTTCTAAGGATGAATGAAATTGATATTTCATTCTAAAATAATTTACAGGCTAATGTTGACCGCCCGCATTTCTCTTCTTAAAGCAGTGTTTCTCTTCTGAATGGGGGCCGGTAGCTCAGTTGGTTAGAGCACACCCTTGATAAGGGTGGGGTCGAAAGTTCGAGTCTTTCTCGGCCCACCAAATTTTATGGGGGATTAGCTCAGCTGGGAGAGCGCCTGATTTGCATTCAGGAGGTCAGCGGTTCGATCCCGCTATCCTCCACCAAAAAGAAATACTTAGTTATTAAAATTGTAAAAAAAATTATTATCAATATCTATATCCGATTGTTCGAAAAGATGAACAATCAATGAATGTTCGAATAGATGAACATTCCAACAAAATTTGATTCAACACAGAATTTTTTTCTGTGCATAAATCAAGGGTTTAAGGGCGTGTGGCGGATGCCTTGGCACTGAAAGACGATGAAGGACGTGGTATACTGCGATAAGTTTCGGGGAGCCGTATGCAGGCTTTGATCCGAAAATTTCCGAATGGGGAAACCCTCCACTTTATGTGGAAATTTAAACTGAATTCATAGGTTTGAATAGACAACCTGGAGAACTGAAACATCTAAGTAACCAGAGGAAAAGAAATCAATTGAGATTCCGTTAGTAGTGGCGAGCGAAAACGGAAAAGGCCAGTAGTTTTGTTAAAAAAATTTGAATAGTTTGGAAAAACTAACCACAGAGGGTGATAGTCCCGTAAAAGTAATGTTTAATAAAACTCTTGAGTAAAGCGGGACACGTGAAATCTTGCTCGAATATAGGGGGACCACCCTCTAAGCCTAAATACTCTTCAGTGACCGATAGTGAACTAGTACCGTGAGGGAAAGGTGAAAAGAACCCCTATTAGGGGAGTGAAATAGAACCTGAAACTGCATGCCTACAATCAGTCGAAGCTCTTTTTAGAGTGACGGCGTACCTTTTGTATAATGGGTCAGTGACTTAATTTGTTAAGCAAGCTTAAGCCATCTAGGTGTAGGCGCAGCGAAAGCAAGTCTTAATAGGGCGTTTAGTTTAATGAATTAGACCCGAAAACGAATGAGCTTACCATGAGCAGGTTGAAAGCAAGGTAACACTTGCCGGAGGACCGAACCAGTTGACGTTGAAAAGTCTTTGGATGACTTGTGGTAAGGGGTGAAAGGCCAACCAAATTCGTAGATAGCTGGTTTTCCGCGAAAACTATTTAGGTAGTGCGTTGAATAAATATGCGTTTAGAGGTAGAGCACTAAATGGGCTAGGGGGAAGAGATTCCTACCAAACCTAATAAAACTCCGAATGCTAAACGTAGTTCTTCAACAGACAGACTGTGGGTGCTAAGGTCCATGGTCGAGAGGGAAAGAGCCCAGACCACCAGATAAGGTCCCAAAATTATGATTAAGTGTGAAAGGATGTGGAAATTCCTTAACAGCCGGGAGGTTGGCTTAGAAGCAGCCATCCTTTAAAGATAGCGTAACAGCTCACCGGTCTAATAGAGTTTCTGCGCCGAAGATGTAACGGGGCTAAAATCATATACCGAATCTGTGGATTTATAATTTCTTCGGAAATTATAACTGGTAGCGGAACGTTCTGTAAGCCTGCGAAGGGATACTCGTGAGAGATCCTGGAGGTATCAGAAGTGCGAATGCTGACATAAGTAACGATAAACGAAGTGAAAAACTTCGTCGCCGAAAATCCAAGGGTTTCTGCGCAAGGTTAATCCGCGCAGAGTTAGTCGGCACCTAAGGCGAGGGCGAGAGCCGTAGTCGATGGAAATAAGGTTAATATTCCTTAACCAGATGGTAGTGACGGATTTTGTAAGTTGTGAGTTCTTAATGGATTGAGCTCGCCGCGAAAAAGTCCCAAGAAATAGCTCCATCATTAGACCGTACCCTAAACCGACACAGGTGGATTAATAGAGTATATTTAGGCGCTTGAGAGAATGATGTTGAAGGAACTCGGCAAAATGCTTCTGTAACTTCGGAATAAAGAAGACCTTTTTTTAGGCAACTAGAATGAGGTGGCACAAGCCAGGGAGAAGCGACTGTTTATCAAAAACACAGGGCTCTGCTAACACGTAAGTGGATGTATAGGGTCTGACGCCTGCCCGGTGCTGGAAGGTTAATGCGATGGGTGCAAGCTCATTTCTGAAGCCCCAGTAAACGGCGGCCGTAACTATAACGGTCCTAAGGTAGCGAAATTCCTTGTCGGGTAAGTTCCGACCTGCATGAATGGCGTAACGATTTCTCCGCTGTCTCCAACATCAACTCAGTGAAATTGAATTCTCCGTGAAGATGCGGAGTTCGCGTAGTTAGACGGAAAGACCCCGTGCACCTTTACTGCAACTTTACATTGGTGTTAGGAAAAACATATTTAGCATAGGAGGGAGACTTTGAAGCAATGGCGTCAGCCATTGTGGAGTCACCAGTGAAATACCTCTTTTGTTTTTCTTGGCATCTAACTGATCACCGTTATCCGGTATCAAGACATTGTATGGTGGGTAGTTTGACTGGGGCGGTCGCCTCCCAAATAGTAACGGAGGCGTGCGAAGGTAAGCTCAGAACGGTCAGAAATCGTTCGTAGAGTGCAATGGCATAAGCTTGCCTGACTGTGAGACTGACAAGTCGAGCAGAGTCGAAAGACGGTCATAGTGATCCGGTGGTTCTGAGTGGAAGGGCCATCGCTCAACGGATAAAAGGTACGCCGGGGATAACAGGCTGATACTGCCCAAGAGCTCATATCGACGGCAGTGTTTGGCACCTCGATGTCGGCTCATCACATCCTGGGGCTGGAGCAGGTCCCAAGGGTTTGGCTGTTCGCCAATTAAAGTGGTACGTGAGCTGGGTTCAGAACGTCGTGAGACAGTTCGGTCCCTATCTGCTATGCGTGTAGAAGAATTGAGAGGAGCTGTCCCTAGTACGAGAGGACCGGGATGGACGTACCACTGGTGGACCGGTTGTAGCGCCAGCTGCAGTGCCGGGTAGCTAAGTACGGACGAGATAACTGCTGAAAGCATCTAAGCGGGAAACTCACCTCAAAACTAGTTCTTCCTATAGAGCCGTGGTAGACCACCACGTTGATAGGCTGGATGTGGAAGCGCAGTAATGCGTGCAGCTGACCAGTACTAATAGCTCAATTGGCTTGATTTATGCACTGAAAAAAATTTTTTAAGATATTTTGTTCTCAATGATATTGGTAAAACAAAAATTATTTAACATATTTTCATTATTTTAATTTACAATATATCAAATTAACATTTATAGTTGTTAATTCATTAATAAATAAACATAAATAATGGAAAAAAATTTACTTACTAAAAAATTTTACCTAGACCTATTAGATCGAATTTCATCTATTAGAATTTGCGAAAACTTCATTTCTAAATTTTATCATGAAAATGAAATGAAAACTCCAATGCACATGTCTAAAGGGGAGGAGCTTGTCATAAGTTCTGCAGTTTTAATTTTTGGAAAAAAAAGTAAATATTTTGGCTATTACCGAAGCCATGCTTTATATCTATCTTTAATAAACGATATTAAATCCTTTTTTGGTGAAATGTATGGTAAATCAATAGGAGAGAATTCAGGAATTACTGGATCAATGCACATTTTAAATCCTAAAAAAAATTTAATGTCAGTTTCTGCAATTGTTTCATCGACAATTGGACCCGCAGTAGGAAGTGCATATGCATCATTTTTAAACAAATCTAAAAATATAATTGTATCATTTTTTGGAGATGGAGCAACTGAGCAAGGAGTATTTCATGAGGCTTTAAATTTTTCTTCTTTAAAAAATTTACCAATAATATTTATTTGTTTAAATAATAAACTTGCTGTTGATGTAAAATTGCAAGAAAGACAATCTTACAAAATAAAAAAATTAGTAAAATCATATGATATTAAGTATTATGAAATTAAATCATTTGAAATTAATAAAGTTTCCAAAACCTATTTAGATGCTAAAAAATATATCCTTAAAAATAAAAAACCTGTTTTCATTGAAGCACATTACCACAGACATCTGCAACACATTGGATTGAAAACTGATTTTGAAAAAAATAGTAATATATTTGAAAGACAAAATTATAGATCAATAAACGAACATAAAAAGAATCTTAAAAAAGACCCTTACCTTTTAATCATCAATTTAATAAAAAAAATATATGGTGAAAAATTTATAAATAATTATATCTCAAAAAAAGAAAAAACAATTGCGAAAATTATTCAAAAAGTAAAAAAAAGCAAAGTTGTAAATTTTAAAAAAATATTAATTAATCATAAATAAATGAAAAATATTAAAAAAAAAAGGATGATTACATATTGTGAGGCCATAAATGAATCTTTAAATCAAGAAATGAAAAAAAATAGAAATATTTTAGTTTATGGTTTAGAAGATAAAGTTTTTGGTTCAACAAAAAATTTATCTGAAAATTTTGGATCAAAAAGATTTTTTTTTACTCCTTTATCTGAAGATTTATTGACTGGAATGTCTTTGGGTCTTGCTATTTCAGGTAAAATACCAATTTTCAATCATATTAGAGTAGATTTTTTACTATTAGGCATGAATCAACTCATTAACATGATTTCTAGTTACAGGTTTTCTACAAATGGAAAGTCTAAAGTGCCTATATTGATTAGAGCTGTTATTGGTAGAGGATGGGGGCAAGGCTACCAACATAGCAAAAGTTTACAATCAATTTTCTCTCACATTCCAGGTCTTAAAGTTATTATGCCTTCAACACCAAGAGATGCAAAAGGCATGTTAACTTCAGCGCTTAGAGGCAGTTCTCCAGTGATTTGTCTTGAACACAGATGGTTATATTGGCAGAAGGGCCATGTACCAAAAAACCAATATTCAATTGATTTAAACAAATCAAATGTTTTAAAAAAAGGTAAAGATGTTTCGTTGATTTGTTCCTCATGGATGAATATTGAGGCACTTCAAGCAGCGAAGTTTTTAGAGAAAAAAGGTATTAGTTGTGAGATTATTGATCTGAGGAGCATCAGTCCTTTAGATAAAAAAACTATTTTAAATTCAGTAAAAAAAACAAAAAGATGCATCATTGCTGACTATGACTGGCTACCTTTTGGAGTTGCATCAGAAGTAAGCCATATAGTAAATAATAGTCTTTTTAAGAAACTTAAATATAAAGTTGAAAGAATAGGTTTTAAATTTATACCTTGTCCTACTAGTAGAGATTTAGAAAATAACTTTTATCCCAACGCTAAAGATATTATTGATTGTGTGGGCAAAATGTTTAATAAAAAGCTTGATACAAAAAGTATTGACTTATATTCTCATGAAAGAAAGTTTTTTGGTCCTTTTTGACTCTTTAACCTATTACTTGATTTATGCACAAGAAAATTTATATATTAAAAAAAAAATTAAATAAAGTTATTACTTACATATGTTAGTTGTTTCAGACTATAACTATCTAAAAGGTTTTTATAATAAAAGTTTAAAAAAGACTTTAAAAAAAAAACTTCATAAGAAGATAGGTCTCTATCCTGAAGACAAAAAAAATCTTTTAAATTTAAACAATCATGGATATTGTATTTTAAGAAATGTATTTTCCAAAAAAATTATTAATAATTTAAACTCAAAATTTCAAAAAGAAATTAAGAATTTAAAAAATATCTCAATACCAAGAAATCTCCGAACTCAAAAAAAGGATATAGAACATATTTATTTACCGAAAATTGATAAAAAAACTTTTTTTGCAGGAGAAAGAAAATTTAGGAATTTAACTGATAGTATTAAGCTAAAAGATCCATTGGTAAATCTTCCAGAGCTTATTAATTTTTCATTAAATAAAAGAATTTTATCTTTGACCTCTAATTATTTTGGTTGTGTACCATATTTAACATTTTTGAAGTGTGTAAAAACCTATAAGAATAAAATTAAAGAGCATGACACCCAATATTTTCATATTGATGTGAACGCTACTAAATTATTAAAAGTATTTATTTACCTAAATGATGTAAATTCAAAAGGTGATGGTCCTTTTTATTACGTGAAAAATTCTTTTAAGAATATTCAAAAAAAATGGGGAAAAAGATCAAGATGGGAAGATGATTATCTAAAGAATATATATAGCTCAAAAAATTTTATACCGATATTAGCAAAAAAAGGAGATGTGATTATAGCTAATACAGTAGCTTTTCATAGAGGCTTAAAACCTACAAAGAAAGATAGAAATATTGTCATATTAAATTATGGAATGCATGTAGATTTTACATTTAATAATAAATTTGACATTACATCCAATATACATAAGGTGGACTTTAAAAATCAAAACTCACTTAATCAAAGCATATTATCTCTATTAAATAAAATTTAAATAATGTCTAAGAGAACCATTACTTTAGCTGTTTTTTCCCTTAATGAGATTGAAGGCCTAAAAGTAGTTGGCCCTAGAATTAATAAGCAAAAGCAATTTTTAGAGAGGATAATAATGATTGATGGGGGTTCTACAGATGGTTCCATCGATTATGCAAAAGAACTTGGGTGGGAAGTACTAGTTCAGCCTAACGATAAAAAAGGAATGTTAAATGCAAATAATATGGCAATAGAAAATTGCAATACGTCTCACATTATATTTTTCTCTCCGGACAATAACTGCATACCTGAAAAAATATCTGAGATTTATGAAAAATTAGAAGAAGACGATTATGATATGGTAAAGGTTTCAAGATACTTAGGTGATGCAAAAAGTGCTGATGATACATTGATGACTGCATTTGGAAATTGGATGTTTACTACTGCAGTTAATATTTTATTTAATGCAAAATATACTGATGTATTAGGTATTTATTATGCAGTCAAAAAAGAAATTTTCTTCAATACAGGTATTAAAAGAGTGCTTACAATAAATACTCATTTAGCGATATGGTGTAGAGTTTTAAACAAAAAAATTTGTGAGATATCAGGAGACGAACCGGCTCGTATAGGCGGTGAGACAACACAAAACCACTGGTATAATGGTGCCTACGAATCTTATACAATTATATCTCTTTTTTTAATAAGAATTTTTAATAAGAACTATTTTTTCAAATATTTAAAAAAAGATTGAATAAATTATAAACTATTTGATTTTCCACCATCAATAATAAAATTTGCACCATTTATAAATGATGCGTTATTGCTTGCTAGAAATACGACTAAATTTGAAATATCTTCAACATTACCAAATCTGTTCACTGGAATATTCTTATTAATCCAATTTTTAAAGTGTTTTGGGTTTTTTTTCTTTATCTTATGCCAGTAAGTATCTTTGATGAATACAGGTCCAGGAGACACAGTATTAAATGTAATATTGAAATTGGTATATTTTTTATTTTTTGAAAGATTTTTCATAATTGATAATTGAGATGACTTAGCAGCATTAAACCAAGCTCTATCTTTTTCATGAAACTCTGTAGCACTTACTGATGAAATAGTTATCACTCTGCCCCAACCTTTTTTTTTCATTAAATTTAAAAAAAATTTATTAAAAAAAATGATCCCATTTATATTTTTTTTGTATACATCTTCCCAAAGTTTGGCATTTACTAAAGTCAGATCTTCGTTGCCCCATTTTCCACCTCCACCAACGTTATGGATTAATATATCAATTTTTTTAAATTTTTTTATTAATTTTTTTGAGAAATTAGATAGAAAATTTTCGTCAAGTATGTCCCCTTTTTCTACATAAAAATTCTTATTAAATTTTTTAAATTTTTTTTTTGATAAATCAATTTTTCTTTTATCTCTTGAAAAAGTTATCACTTTACTACCCAATTTTAAAAATTGATCAACGCAAGACAATCCAATCCCGTGTGTTCCACCACTTATTAAGACTGTTTTTCCTCTAAAATCGAATTTCATAACTTCTAAATATTTATATTAAACAAATCCTTTAACATATTATTTTTCTTATAAAAAATAATTTTTTCTTTTCTTTGTCTCGTTCTTATTTTTTAAAAACCAATTCCATGTTTCATTCAAACCATCGTATAAAGAGTAATAGGGTGTAAAATTTAAAGTTTTTTTAGTATTTGCCATATTCAAGACTCTTTTGGAAAATCCTTTACTTTTTTTGGTGTCATAAGTCTCCTTAAAAGACACGATTTTTTTTAATGTATCTACTAATTTTTTAATTGAAATTGCCTTACCACTTCCGATGTTTAAAAAATCAAAATTTTTGGTACCTTTTATACAAGTTAGCATTATAGCCCTAGCAACATCTCTAGAAAAGGCAAAATCTCTTAAACTTTTTCCGTCACCCCAAACTTTGATGTCTTTATTACTTTTAATTATTTTATTCATTAGACTTGGTATTACCATTGCATTTCTTTCATCAAAATTGTCACCTGGACCATAAACATTACAAGGCCTAACAATAAAATAATTTTTTAAATTATATTGTTTTTTATATGCTTTTATTTGAAGTTCAGCCATTCGTTTAGCGTGACCTGGAAATTTATCCATCGGTTCACCAAATTTTTTATCATTTTCGGAGAGAATACTACCTTCAGAGTAGGCACCAATTGAACTGGTGTATACTAATCTTTTGACTTTATTTAACCTAGAGGCTTCTAAAATATTTGTATTCATCATTAGCAAGGGAACTAAAAATGACGATGGTTTTTCTATAGTTACTTTTACAGACCCTTTAACTCCAGCTAAATGAAAAACAATATCAATATTTTTTGTAATTTTTTTACACAGACTAAAGTCACATAAATCTCCAAAAATAAATTTAACATTTTTATTTTTATTATTTATCTTATCAAGTGAAATAATTTTAATTGATTTTGTTTGACACATCGATAATAAATTGACTAATTCTCTTCCAATTAAACCAGTTCCTCCAGTAATTAGAATTTTTTTATTTCTAAAATAAGGTAAAAAAATATTTTTAATATCGCGCTTATCTATATTTTTCATTTTTTATATAATTTTGCTTATACCAATCGATAGTTTTTAAAATTCCTTTTTCTAAAGTAAAATTTAATTTATATTTTATTAATTTTTTAACTTTATCAACGTTTATTTTTCTTATTGGTAGCATGGTTGGTTTATTTAAATTATATCTAATATCTTTTTTATTCTTCTTGTATATTTTCATCATAAAGTTAATTATTTTTTTTAGACTGATAGACTTTCCAGAGGCTACATTAAGAGTTAAAAAGTTAAATGGTAGGTTTAAAAGTTTTAAAATTATTTGTACAAAATCTTCCACGTATATAAAGTCTTTGATATCTTTCCCATCTCCCCAGATTTCAATTTTATTTTTCTTTTCAAACTTTCTTATTAAAGATGGAACTACTTTTGATTTTACCGGGTCAAATTTATCATGAGGCCCATAAATATTACCTGGTCTTATAATCAAAATTTTCATTTTATTTTGATACATTTGGCAAATTTTTTCAGAAAAAATTTTCATCCAACCAACATTAAAATATTTGTCAAAAAGCGAGTAGTTGACATTATTTTCATTCATAGCTTTTGTGCTTATTGGGTAAACAGTATTACTACTTATAAATACAAATTTTTTTACTTTATTTTCTGAGCTTGCTTTTAAAATATTTAAATTCATTAAAACATTATCATCCACATGAAACATAGGATTCTGTTGCATGACCATTGCACCAGATGAAACTGCTGCACACATTATTACAGTGTCAATTTTTTTTGTAATTTTTTTACAAAAATTAATATTTTTTAAGTTACCTCTATAATATTTTACGTTTTTTACTTTATAAAATTTTTTATTTTTAAAAGTTGTTGCGAATGATTGATATTTATTTTTGTTTATTTTTTTTAGAATATTTGTTCCTATAAAACCCGAACCACCAACTATTAAAATTTTATTTTTCACAATTAATTATATTATTTTAAGGTTTGATTATAAATAATTGTACTCCCTGAATTTTCAAACGCAAAATTAACTATTTTATATTTTGATAATTTTTTTTCAATTTTAGTTTTGTTTTTAGGTGAACATAAAATATATACAAATCCACCTCCACCTGAACCTAATAACTTATAACCATAAGCCCCATTTTTGTTAGCTATATTACAAATTTTATCAACATATTTATTGGTTACACCTTTCGTTAATTTTTTTTTTTCTTCCCAGTACAAGCTCATTAGTTTACCTATTTTTTTTAGATTCATTTCTTTTTTTGTAAATTCACCGAGAGCTTCCTTGGTAATGTCATTTATTGCATGCAAGTAATTTTCAATTTTACCATTATTAATATTATCTATTTTATTTTTTTCTATTTTTTCACTTAACCTTCTAATCCCTGTATAGAGAAGTATCGAAGATTTATTTAGAATATCTATTTTTTTTTGACCAATTATGTTTTGAACACTAAAGTCTTGAGAGGTTTTAAATTCTATTAAATTAAAGCCACCAAAAGCTGCAGTAATTTGATCTTGAGAACCAACAGATTCTTTCAATTTCTTTTGTTCAATAAACAATGCAAGTTTTGCAATTTTTTTTTTATTCAGTAACTGGTCCCTCATAGCAGAAACCGCATGAATTGCACAAACAGTAGAACTCGAACTCCCTCCAAGACCAGATAAAGAAGGTAAGTCTGCAGAATGAATAATTTCTATATGATCTTTTTGATACTCAAAATATTTTAAAATTTCTTTATATGGAGCATGTTTAATTTTGTTTATATTTTTTACTTGCTCAGTATCATGATATCTCAATCGAAAATTAAATTTAAATACAGATGGTAAATATCTAACATTTATATAACAATATTTATTGATTGATCCAGTTATTACCATTCCATTATTTTTTTTATACCAATCAGGAAAATCAGTACCTCCCCCAAATAATGATATTCTAAAAGGAGTTCTACAAATGATCATAATTTATAAATCTTAATTAATTAAAATACTCAAAGTTTAAATAAACAATTTATATAACCTTATAGTCAAAAATACAGATATTTATATTGAAAAAATAATGAACAAGACTATAAAATAACATAAATCTAAACATCTAGTGTTTTAAATTATCTCATCTGATATACTTTTATTTTAAAAATTAAATATGAAAAAAAAAGTTGCTTTCATTACAGGAATTTCTGGAATGGTGGGATCACATCTTGCAGAATACTTAATTAAAAATACGAATTTCAATATAGTTGGAATGATAAGAAAACGCAGCACTTTAAAAAATTTAGCTAATTTGACAAAAAATATTAATGAGGGAAACCGAGTTAAACTTGTTTATGCTGATTTAAAAGATAGTATTTCAATAAACAAAGCTATCAAAGAGACAAAGCCAAATTATGTATATCATTTAGCTGCACAAAGTGATCCTAAAACTAGTTTTCATATTCCTTTGGAAACTAATGAAGTGAATGTAAAAGGCACTATTAGGTTATTGGAGGCTTGTAAAGAGTTTGCTTCAAAATCATTAATTCATATTTGTTCCTCATCAGAGGTTTATGGAAGAGTTAAAAAAAATTTTTTACCTATAAAAGAAAACTGTCCTTTTCATCCGGCGTCTCCATACGCAATATCTAAAGTTGGAACAGACCTTGTAGGTAGACATTATTCAGAGGCTTATAATATGAATATAATGATTACAAGAATGTTTACTCACACGGGACCAAGGAGATCAGATTTTTTTGCTGAATCTTCATTTGCAAAACAAATAGCAATGATTGAGAATAATTTGATTAAGCCCATTGTTTATCATGGAAATTTGAAAAGCTTAAGAACAATTGCAGATGTGAGAGATGCGGTAAGAGCTTATTATCTTCTCTTAACAAAAAAACCAAGAAAGGGAGAAGTATATAATATTGGCGGTACTTATTCTTGTAAAGTAGGAGACATATTAAATTACTTAATTTCTATTTCTAGAAAAAAAGGAATAAAAAAGAAATTTGACAAAAATAGATCTCGTCCACTTGATGCAGACCTACAAATTCCAAGTACTAAAAAATTTTATAATCAAACAAAGTGGAAGCCTGAGTATAAATTTGAGACTACAATGAATGATTTGATGAATTACTGGAGAAAAGAAATAAAGAAGAATCCAGACGAATATATTAATAGATAACAATGAAATTTGATAAAAATTTAATTAAAAAAAGATTAAAAAATATTGAGAGTAACTTTAAGCTACTTAACGAAAATTTTTTTCATAAACTTGTTAACGATGCAACTTCTATGATTGCAACTGCAGTAAAAAAAAAAAATAAAATTATTTTCTGTGGAAATGGTGGGTCAGCTTCGGATGGTGAACATTTGTGTGCAGAATTAGTAGGAAGATACCTTAGGAAAAGAAAAGCTTATCCAGCAATAGCACTAACAAGTAATTCTTCTTTAATTACAGCTTTAGGAAACGATTACGGATTTGAAAATATATTCTATAGGCAATTAGACTCAATCGGTAAAAGAGGTGACATTTTGTTTGCAATAACAACTTCTGGAAAAAGTAAAAATATTTTAAAAATTTTAGAACTTGCAAAAAAAAAAGGAATAAAAATAATTCTTTTAACTAGTATAAAAGCAAAAAAAAAATTAAAAAAAAAAGTTGATTTATTAATTCCTGTACCCTCAAAAAGAGTTGATAGAATTCAGGAAATGCATATTGGAATTGGCCACATAATATGTGAGGCAGTAGAAAATTGTATAAGCTAAATCAAATTGTAATTTTTTGTGGGGGTTTTGGTACTCGATTAAAAACTGTTTCAAAAGGGGTACCTAAGTCTTTAATCCCAATCAATAATAAAAATTTTATAGAAATTTTATTGAAAAATTTATCAAGGTTTAATTTTACAAAAGCTATTCTTCTTTGTCATTATAAGGGTTCTATATTTTATAAAAAATATCATAATAAAAAAATAAAAGGTTTATATGTAAAATGTATAATTGAAAAAAAAGCTCTAGGTACTTTAGGAAGTTTATTAAATGCAAAAAAACAATTAGATCAATTTTTTTTGCTAACCAACGGGGATACTTTTTTTGATATCAATATTTCTGATTTATATAAAAAATTTAATTATAAGAAAAATTTACTTTTACTTGCAGCAGGAAAAATAAAAACAGGTGACAAATATAGATATCAAAATTTTTTAATAAAAAGAGGAATATTAAAAAAAATTTTTTACTCAACCAACAAAAATCAAGTAATTAATAGTGGATTATGCATAGTAAATAAAAAAATTTTAAAAAATGTAAATAAAAAGGGTGTTTCTTTTGATAAAAATTTAATTCAATCTTTAATTCCAACAAAAAAAGTACAAGTCGAGATTTATAATAAAAAATTTATAGATATAGGAGTCCCAAATGATCTTAAATTTCTAAAGAAAAATTTTCAAAATTTTACAAAAAAACCAGCAATTTTCTTAGATAGAGATGGAGTTATAAATTACGATTATGGTTACGTTCATAAAAAAAAAAACTTTGTTTTGAAAAAAAAAGTTGTTGAAGCAATTAAGTATTTAAATGATCGAAATTATTATGTTTTTGTAGTTTCAAACCAATCTGGTATTGGAAGGGGATACTATACTACAAAGGATGTAGAAAATTTGCACAAATGGTTTAAAAGTATACTAATTAATAACGGAGCATTTTTAGATGATATTTTTTATGCACCTTATTATAGAAAATCAAAAAAATCTTTTTTTAGAAAAGGTAGTTTTCTTAGAAAACCAAATATTGGAATGATAAATAAAGCAAAAAAAAAGTGGAACATAGATATTAAAAAATCTTATGTTATTGGAGATTCGGATGTAGATAAAAATCTTGCTAGAAATGCAAAATTGAAATATTTACCTGTTAATAATAATAGTAATTTACTGAGTATTGTAAAAAAAATCTGTGAATAGAAAATATGATAAAAAAAAATGATAAAATTTTTGTCGCTGGTCACAAAGGTTTGATCGGCTCTGCAATAGTTAGAAGGCTAAAATTCAAAGGTTATAAAAATATAATAACTATAAGTAAAAAAAAATTAAATTTATTAAATCAAGCAAGTGTTTTTAAATTTTTAAAAAAAATAAAACCAAAAGCAACTATAATTGCAGCAGCAAAAGTTGGGGGTATATATGCAAACAATGTTTACAGAGGTGAGTATATTTATGAAAATTTAGCAATACAAAATAATTTGATACACGGATCATATTTAAGTGGAGTAAAAGAGCTTATTTTTTTAGGCTCGAGTTGTATTTATCCAAGACTATGTCCACAACCAATTAAAGAGAAATATCTTTTATCTAAAAGTCTTGAAAAAACCAATGAAGGTTATGCTGTAGCAAAAATATCAGGAGTATTAATGTGTAAGAGTTATAACCATCAATATAAGACCAATTACAGATGTATAATGCCAGCAAATTCATATGGACCTGGAGACAAATACGACAAACTTAATTCACATTTTTTTCCAGCACTTATTAAAAAAGTTATAGAAGCAAAAAAGAAAAAAAAGCAATTCATTAAATTATGGGGAAATGGAAAGTCAAAAAGAGAACTTATATTCAATGAAGATATTGCTAATGCTTGTGTATTTTTTTTAAATAAAAAGACAAAAGAAAGTCTAATAAATATAGGAACTGGTAAAGATAAAAGAATAATTGATTATGCAAAATTTGTGATGAAAATGCTTGATTATAAAGTGAAAATTAAATTTGATCATTCCAAACCTAATGGCGTTCCACAAAAGTTGTTGGACGTTTCTTTAGCTAGGAAGTATGGTTGGAAACCAAAAACAGATTTAGAAACAGGTTTTTGGAAAACTTACAACCATTATCTTAAAAATAATTAAAATTTAAGTTTTTTTTTAAAATTAAATCTAAGGGATATTAATAAGATCGTCAGAATAAATAAAGATATAGAGCGTAGGAGAGCTCTAACTGTATCTTTATATCTAATTTCAACTACTTTATTATTATTTTCAGCAAAAGTTAAAAAATTACTTATACTTTGGCAATAAGTATTATTGCACCTCCAATTTTTATCATAAATAAATGGAAGGACAGGATATAAAGTAGAATTTTTATCAAGTTCTATCTTATAATAAGAGTTTTCTTTCTTAATAAATTTTGCATTAGTCTTGTAAAAAGAATTTTTCTCATTGTTTAAGCATTCTATTATAAATTTTTGACATTTTTTGACTTTCTGTCTTAAATCTTCTGGATCTTTTATAGCCAATAAACTTATATTATTTTCAATAAAATAAAATTTTTTATTTTGTACTTCTATTTTGTCCATAATTTTGTAGTTATTAGAGTCTAACAAATTTAATTCATTCTCTGATAAAAACGTAAAGTTGATATTAAATAGACTCAAAAAAAATAAATTTTTAAGATCCTCTAGTTTTGGAACTATTTGAGAATAATAGTAACTAATTCCCTGTTTTTTAAACGCTATAGTTGAAATATTGTTTTTAAAATTTACATTGAATGGTATTAAATTATATTTGACCAAATCTTTAGACGTGTATATGCCATAATATGCAGAATTATTACGATCCAAAAGCTCGTATGCCTCTGGGCTCAAATAAACTCTATTAAAATTTTTGTTAACTTTAAGAGACTTAAAAAAATTAATCATCGACAAACTTTGTGGTTTATCAACTATAAAATTATTTGAATTTCTACTAATACCCGATAAATTTTTTCCAAAATAAAATAAAGAGTAAGATAAAAGAAGAATAATTAAAGAAACTTTTAAATAGCTTTTTATCTTATCAAAATATTGCAAGCAAACTAAGCATGAAATAATAAGGGTAAAATCTCTTACCCACCAAGCTCCAGACATGATAAAACTAAATAATCTTAGAATTCCAGTAAAGTTGAAAATCAAAACTACTAAAAAAATATATGTGAGATTAATAAACGTTTTTTTTCTTTTGAAAAATAAAATTAGAAAAAGGCTTAAAATTGTTAAATAGGGATTTGAAGGTAATCTGTTAATAGATCTAAAGTATTGACTTGGAAAAAAAGAGGAAGCAAGTTCATTGATACCAGGATTTTCGGTATAGAAAGAAGAATTAATCTCCCCTTGTAAATTTGAATACAGAAAGATACTACCTAGATAATAAAATTTTTCCAGTAAGAGAAATATTAAAATTACAAAACAGAGGTAAGGTTTATAACTTTTTAGTATTTTTTTTTTATTTTCTGAAAAAATAAAAAGAGTAGCTAAAAAAAGACAAGAAAAAAAATTATATCCAACATGTCCATTTTCAATAAAAAGGAAAAAAAATATTAAAAATTTTGTATAATCTTTAAAAAAATTTTTTTTTATGATTTTTAAAAAATAATAGGATACTGGAAAGGTAAAACTAAAAACTGAGGTTGCTGTAATCCAATCATCCGAGTAATGAGAATTAAAGTTAGTATTTGAAAAAATAATTAATGGAACAAAAAAAATAACATAATGTTTTATTTTAAGGAGTTTATTTATTTTAATGAAATAAAAGATTTGTAGCAAAAGATGAAAAATAGTGATTAAAAAATAAAAAATTTTTGGATTTTTTGCAAAAACTAACAAAGGATTAAAAAAAATTCCATTACCCATTGGAAAGCTTATTCCTGGACCGATACTATCCGAAAAAAATAAAAACAGATTTAATTTATTAACTGACAATATGTACGATGAAAAGAAACCATAATAATAATCTTCCAAATCCATAATACCAAATAATGATATAGGTATTGTAAAAATTAAAATTGAAAAAAATATAATTAATCCCTTAAACTTATTAGAGTCTACAAAGTTTATATTCACCTTTTTCATTAATTTAATTTTTTTGTAATTGAATTAATATCAGATAAAATTTAATACAAAATAAATTTATAGTTGTTTATATGACTAATTAGTATAATTATAATTCTAAACTTAACAAATACAAATAATGGATGATAATAATTTAAAACTAAGCAAAAGAATAAACAAACTTGACTTGCAAGATAGGTTTTCGTTGTTTGAAATATCTAATTTTTTAGATGAGGATACTTTTGCTAAGTTAAATTTATCATTTCCTGATTCAAAATTCTTTTCAACCCATAGTGAATTTGCTAAATCATTTACAGATGAAAATGAAAATTTTTATGATTTTCTTGAAAATAATCTGGAGTGGAAAATTTTATATGATAAATTAAATTCAAGTATATTTGTTGAAGATTTAATAAGATTTTTTAGTTTACGAAATGTATATTTTTCAGAAAATAGTTGGAAAAAAAATATTAGAATATTTAAAAAAGTAAAATTAAGTTTTTGTTTTAATATTTCAGACGAAGGCGGGTATAGCCTACCACACACCGATAGTTCTAGAAAACTTTTGTCAATGGTACTTTTTTTTGTAGATAAAACATGGAGTGAAAAAAACGGTGGCCAGGTAAAACTATATAAACCAAAATTTTCAATGTTTGAAAACAATTGGAGAAACGAAAGAGTAAATAAGAAAAATTTAGATGTTATAAAAACTATAATTCCATCGCCTAATAAAATTTATGGATTTAAAAAAACCAAAAATTCATATCATTCTGTTGAACCTGTTAAGTTTATAAATTCACTTAGCAGGAAAGTTTTGATGATAAATTTGATTTATGAAAAAAAATCAGATAGTCCCTATACTCAAAAATTGACTATTTTGGAAAAAGTTAAAAATATGATTTACTCATAATAAAATATTGAATGAATATTTTGGGATTAAATTATGGTGGTCACGATACTTCAGCTTGTATTACAATTAAAGGAAAGGTAATAGCTGCATGTGAGCAAGAAAGATATGACTATATAAAACACTCTAGAAATTTTCCTATTGATTCGATTAAAGATTGTTTGAAAATTGCTAATCTCAAAATGAAAGATATAGATTTAATTTCTTTCTCTAATGATCCTTATCTTCAAATTAGAGAAAAATATATTAAGTTAGCTATTAACGATAATAAAAGAGTAGACTTTCTCATAAATGATTTCGAGCGAATTAGAAAACTAAGCGAAACAGAAAATTATATAAGAAAAAAACTAAATTATAAAAAAAAAATAGATTTTAACGAGCATCACCTGTGTCATTTAGCTAGTACTTTTTATCCAAGTGGCTTTAATAAATCACTGATTATATCTTATGATGGTATAGGGGAAATTCATTCTGCATTATTTGCTATTGGAGATAAAAGTAAAATAAAAGTTATTCATCAAGATAATAAATACCCAGACTCTATAGGTTTATTTTATACTGCAATAACGTTTTATTTGGGGTGGAAAACTTTTTGCGATGAAGGGATAATTATGGGACTTGCACCCTATGGTGATTCAAAAAAAAAATTAAAAAACTCAAAAAAAAGATATATAGACTATTTTAGAGAAATAATAAAAATTGATAAAAAAGATCCTCTTAAATATATTATTAATAAAGAATGGATAGACTATCATAAAGTAAAAGATAAATGGGTAAGCGATAAATTTATTAAAATTTTTGGAAAAAAAAGAGAAGGTGGTACTAAAATTTCATTACATCACAAAAATATCGCTGCTGCACTTCAAGATAGAATAGAGGAGGTTATTTTATTCCAGTTAAAAATATTAAAAAGACAAACTAGATCAAATTTCTTATGTATTTCAGGTGGCGTTGGATTAAATTGTTCACTAAATGGAAAAATAGAAAAATCGAAACTGTTCAAGAAAATTTTTATCCAACCAGCAAGTGGTGATGCAGGTGTAGCTTATGGCACCTGTTTATACAGTCACCTAAAATATAATAAAAACCACAAATTTAAAAAAAACTATAATTTTTATTTAGGCTCACGAACTTCAAAAAAGGAGATCCAAAAAATATTAAAAAAAAATAAAATGAATTACCTGGATTTAAAAGAAAAAATATGCTTTCAGACTGCAAAATTAATCAGCCAGGGAAAGATTATAGGATGGTATCAGGGCCCAGCTGAATTTGGTCCTAGAGCATTAGGGAATAGAAGTATTCTTTGTAAACCGTATCCTGAAAAAATGAGAGACCATATAAATAAAAATGTTAAATTTAGAGAATACTTTAGACCATTTGCTCCAGCAGTTTTAGAGGAAAATTTATATGATTTTTTTTCTATAAAACAACCAAGTCCTCATATGTTAATAGCTTGCAATATAAAAAGAAATAAAAAAAAATTTATACCTGCGGTGGTACATGTAGATGATAGTTGTAGAGCTCAAAGTGTGTCAAAAAAACTTAACGAAAGGTTTTGGAATTTAATAAACGAATTTAAAAAAATTACTGGTATACCAGTTTTATTGAATACTTCTTTTAACATTAAAGGTCAACCAATTGTAAATAATCCAGAAGATGCAATAAAATGTTTTAAAAAATATAAAATTGATTATCTAGTTATGGATACATTCCTAGTAAAAAAAAGATGAAATCAAAATTATTTAAAAAATGACCAAAATAGATATAGCTGTAATTCCAGCAAAAGCTTTTAGCAGAAGATTACCAAATAAAAATATTAAAAAATTTTTTGGAAAACCAATAATTTCTTATGCAATTTTAAAGGCAGTTAAATCAAAATGTTTCAAAAAGATTTTTGTATCTACTGACTCTGAAAAAATAAGAAATATTTCATTAAAATATGGTGCAGATACATTTAAATTAAGAAGCTCAAAATATACGAAAGACAAAACTACGCTATTAGATCTGATGTCTTATGAATGTAAAAGAATAAAAAAACAATATCCCTTAGTTAGAAATATATGTTGTATTTTACCGACTGCTTTATTTTTTAATATTAAACAATTAAAAAAATCAAAAAAAATATTAAATAATAAAAAAAGTATAAAATTCTCTTTTGTATGTTCCGAAATAGAGTCTGGATTATCTAAAACTTTTTTTATTAAAAAAAATAAAATAAAGATAACTAACAAAATGTTTTTGAAAAAAAATTCCCAATTTTTACCAAAGTTTTACATTGATGCTGGTCAGTTTTATTATTCCAGGATAGAGTCCTGGATTAAAAAAAGGGACATATTTGATAATAATTGTAACTTGATTAAAGTTCCCTCAAATAAATTTGTGGATATTAATTATCCGTCTGACTGGAAAAAGGCTATAAAAATATTTAAAAAATGAAAATAAACGATCTAATTAAAAAATTTAAACTTAAATCAAAAATTAAAAATAACTTTGAAATAAGAAACTTTAGTTCATTGGATATAATAAAAAATAATAGTATTTTTTTTTACGAAAATAATGATTTAAATTTTTTAAAAAAAAAACTGAGAAAAAATAAAAACGGAGTAGTAATATTAAATAAAAAATTATATAAAAGTTATTTTTCTAATAAAATTTTAAGTACAAACCCGAGGTATACTTTTTTTAAAATATGTGATTTTTTAACCAAAAAAAAAGTTGTTAAAGAAAAATTCTTAAATAAAAAGAAAATAGGTAAAAATTGTGTCATTGATAACTCTGCAAAGATTGGAAAAAATGTCCAAGTTGGCAACAATGTAAAAATTGGCGCAAATACTATTATAAACAATTGTTCGATTTCAGATAACACAATAATTTCAGATAATTGTGTTATAGGCAATACAGGTTTTGGTTTTATTAAATATAAAAAAAAAATTTTCACAAACAATCATTATGGAAATGTAGAAATTAAAAAAAATGTTTTTATAGGACCGTTTACCAATATTGAGCGTGGTCACATTGATGATACTTTATTAAAAGATAATGTAAAAATTGATGCCTTTGTTCAAATTGGACACAATTCTGTAATAGACACTGGAACTTTTGTAACTGCTGGCACTATTGTTTCAGGAAATGTAAGAGTTGGAAAAAATGTTTGGATAGGCCCTAAATCAAGTATAAAAGAAAAAACTATAATCGGTAATGATTGTTTGATAGGCATTGGCTCAAATGTTGTAAGCAATCTTAAAAGTGGAAAAACATATTATGGTAACCCTGCAAAAATAAAAAAATGAAATTTAATAACGATATTAATGCAAGATTAATTCACTCAGCAAGATATGCATTTAAAAATAGCAAATATTGGAAAAACATATTTAAAAAATATAATTTATACAAAAATAATTTTAAAAATTTCAACTTAAAAAAATTACCATTCTTAACAAAAAAAGAATTGCTTTTAGATCAACAAAAAAATAATTTTCTTGGAAAATTAATTGCAGTTAAAAAAGATGAAATATCAAGAGTTCATAAAACTTCTGGAACTTCAACTAAACCACTTTATATTTTTTTAACAAAAAAAGATATTGAGGACACAATTAGAGTTTCAAAAAAAACATATATTGAGTCAGGTTTGAATAAAAGCGATGTAATTGTTCATTGCTTAAATTTTAACATGTGGTCTGGAGGTATAACAGATTATCAAGCATTAGAAGCTACTGAAGCAAAATGTATTCCATTTGGCATAGGAAATACAGAACTTCTAATTAAAACAATAATTGACTTAAATATAAACTCTATAAGCTGCACACCATCTTATATGTCTGTTATAGAAAACAAATGTTATGATCTTGGAATTAATCCAAAAAAATTACAATTAAAAAAAGGTTTTTTTGGTGGAGAAAGTCTTATTCAACATAAAAACTTAAAAAAAAAAATAGAGACTACTTTTGGCATTAAGGCAATAGATGCTAACTACGGTCTCTCCGAAATACTTAGTATTATTGGAGGTCAAGATCTAAAAAAAAAGGGTTGCCTAAAATTTCAGGGTCTAGACATGCTTTATATAGAAATAATCGATAAAAAAAATAAATCTTTAGACATCAAAAAAGGAACATCCGGCGAGCTTGTTTTAAGTACCTTAAAAAAACAAGGTCAACCTTTGTTTAGATATAGAACAAACGATATAATAAAAATTGAGTATATTAAAAGAGATAAGTTCAACAAAATATCAGAGCTTTATTTTAATATTTTAGGCAGAAGTGATCAAATGTTAATAGTCAAAGGAGTTAATTTTTTCCCTGAGTCAATAGGTGAAATCATATTTAATGAGTTTCCCAAATTAAACATAGATTTTAGAATAAAAAAACCAAAATTTTTTGATAATATTTCTCAAATTGATGTATATATTGATATTCAAAAAAAAGTTGATCCAAATTTCAGAAAAATGATTAAGAGAATTTTAGAGGAAAAAATAAGAGCAATATTTACAATAAAAGCAAATGTAAATTACAAAAAATTTAAGATCAATCAAAGTAATAAAAAAAATATATTTATATAAAATGGCAGGAACTAAAACAGGACAATTTAAAGAAATAATATCACCTTATTTAAAAAATTTAATGAATAAGTATAAAAGTGAAAAAGGTGAAAAGAGTAAAGAGTATCAATCTTTATTTCAGCAGTATATTTATAACCCAAAAGAAAAAAAAATTACTAACTCAGAGAGATCAAGGCATTACAATTCTGTAGTAAAAATTAAGTTTCAGGGAAAAAATATTGTGGGAGTTGAAAGGTTATATAAAAGAACAATTTTACTTGAACCCACAACAGTTTGTGCGGCACATTGTAGGTGGTGCTTAAGAGGTCAATATCCAGTCCAAACAATGACAAGAGAGGAGATTACTACAGCAGCTAAATACATGGGATCAGATTATGTTAAAAATGATGTTAATGAAATTTTAATAACCGGAGGCGATCCTTTGATGTCACAGTCTTTATTGGAATACTGCTTATCTCAAATTCAAATTTATGCACCAAATATTGACACCGTAAGAATTGGAACCAGAGTTCCGTTACAAGATCCGTCAAGAGTAAATGATAAATTAATTGATATGTTATCACTATATGACAAATTTGATTTTGAGTTCGGTATTAATGTTTGTCATTATTCAGAATTTACCAAAGAGTCAATTGATGCAATTAAAAAATTAAGAAAGGCTAGATATAAAATTTATAATCAACATCCTCTTTTAAAAAATGTGAATGATGATATTCAAACATTAATAAAATTGTATGACAAAATGAGAGAATTAAAAATCGAACCACATTACTTATTTCACGCAATTCCAATGAGGGGTATGTCACATCACAGAACATCTGTTAAAAAAGGCTTAGAATTATCAATGAAATTAAACTCATCAGGATATTTTTCAGGAAGATCAAAACCAAAATATACCTTAATGACCGATCTTGGAAAAGTAGTACTTTATGATGGAAGTATACTTAAAAAGGATCCAGACAGCAAAAATATTCTCATTAAAACTTCGTACAATATTACTGAGAGACAAAAATGGGTCCCTGGTTGGGAAAAACCAGACTCAGTCGAAGTAAACTCAGATAATACTATGAATGTTTGGTATGAGGATGGTTCAGATGAGTAAAAGATTTTACTTTTAAAGCTATTCTTTTAGCACCAAATTTGTCTGGATATTTTATATTATATTTTGACCTTTTATTTAATTTTTTAAAATTTTTTAAAAATAAACTTATTTCTTTAAAATAATATAAATAGGAATTTTTATACTTTTTCTTATTAGTATAAAATATTTTATTATTTAGTTTTAAATTTAAAATTTTCTTTTGATTACTATTTGTAAGAAAATTTAAAGATGGTATTTGCATTACATATCTCTCAAGAGCAGAATTACCACCTTCTCCAATAGCTAATTGTGACTTATTAAGTTCTTTTAAAAAAATTTTTGAGTTTAAATTAATAAAAAGTTTTATTTTTAACTTTTTTTTATTATTAAATAAATTTATTATTTTTTTTGAATATTTACCTAGAATAAAAAAGTTATATTCATATCTCGAGTCATTAATTTTATTGATAGCATCAAAAACGTTTTTTATCTTACTTATTTTACAATTTGCTCCTAAAAAAATAGCTACCTTATATTTTCTAGATAGATTATTTTTTTTTTTAATTTTAAAAGCTTCTTTATTGACTATTACAAATTTTTTATTTGAAATTATATTATTTTTATTAGGTAGAGACAGACTTTGGTCAAAAATAATATTAAGATTTTTATAAGAATAATATCCATCGCTTAATAAAAACTTATAAATTTTTTTGGATAAATCCTTAAAAAAACTTTTTTTTAAATTGTAAGTATCTATAAATAAGGAGTCAAAATTTTGACTTTTAGATAATTTATTAATTTTTTTAGCAATAATCTTTTGATTACTTTGATGCAAAAAATAAGTCTTAAAACTTTTAAGAGAATTAACAAAAAATTTATTTGGCCGAATTAATAAAAAAAAAACCTTAAATTTTTGTTTCTTGAGTTCTTCAGCAACCAGCTTACTTCTAGTTAAATGACCAAAACCATTTTTTTTTTCACAATTAAGCAAGTAAATTATTTTCATTTTATAAATTTTATTATAGACATGTAGTAATTATTATTATGAAAAACAATATACTTGCAAATTATTTTAAAGGTAAAAAAACACTAGTAGTCGCAGAAATGTCTGGAAATCATAATTTGAATTTACGTCATGCAATTAAAATGATTAATTCTATTAAAAAAACGGGAGCAGATGCAGTAAAAATTCAACTTTATACACCAGATACAATAACCTTTAATTCAAATAATAGAGATTTCCTTTTAAAAAAAAAAAATAAGTGGGGCAAAAATAAAAATTTATATTCTCTATACAAAAAAGCTTATACGCCCTGGAATTGGTATAATAAATTAAATCAAGAATGTAAAAAAAGAAAATTAGTTTTTTTTCCATCTGTCTTTGATAAATCTTCAGTAGACTATGCTTTAAAATGTGGGACAAAAATTCTAAAAATTGCCTCTCCAGAAATTAATGATATAGACTTATTAGAATATATTTCTAAAAAAAAAATTCCATACGTAATGATATCCACTGGTCTAGCTAATGAAAAAGAAATTAATGAAGCGGTTAAAATATTAAAAAAAAAACATTCCCAATTAATTTTAATGAAGTGTAACTCTGCTTATCCAACTTCCTTAAAGGAAATGAACTTAGTGATGATAAAAAAATTTCAAGAAAAATTTAAACTAACTGTTGGTCTATCTGATCATTCTATGGATACAGTTGCACCAGTTGTAGCAGTAAGTCTTGGCGCCAAGGTTGTTGAAAAACATTTTAGTTTATCAAAAAAATCTATAGATGGTTTTTTCTCTTTAAATTTTAAAGAGTTTAAAAAAATGGTAAATCAAATTAGAGATGTAGAAAATTCATTAGGAGAAGAAAGTTTTAAAATTTCAAAAAACTCTAGGCAAAATCTTTTTGCAAAAAGATCTTTATATGTTGTAAAAAATATTAAAAAAGGTGATATATTTAGTTATCAAAATATAAAATCAATTAGGCCATCTTTTGGTTTAAATACAAGATATTTAAAAAAGATTATCGGTAAAAAAAGTAAAATTGATATAAAAGCTGGCAGTAGAATGAAATTAAAATATTTTTAAGTTAAATGATAAGTTACGGTAGACAATCAATAAATAAAAAAGATATTTCAAGTGTTGTAAAAGTTTTAAAATCTGATTGGTTAACAACAGGGCCTGAAGTTTTAAAATTTGAGAAAAAAATTTCAAAAATAGTTAATGCAAAATATACAACTGTTGTAAATTCCGCAACTAGCGCTCTTCATATAGCCTGCTTAGCTCTTGGCGTAAAAAAAAATGACAGGGTATGGACTACATCTAATACATTTGTTTCATCAATAAATTCCGCTCTTTTTTGTGGAGCCAAAGTAGATCTTGTAGATATTAATCTTAAAAATTTTAATATTGATATCAAAAATTTACGTACAAAATTAAAAATAGCAAAGAAAAACAAAAAACTTCCGCATGTTTTAATTGTAGTACATTTTGCAGGCCATCCATGTGATCTGAAAGAAATTTATAAATTAAGTAGGATATACAAATTTAAAATTATAGAGGATGCTTCACATGCGCTAGGATCAATCTATTTGAACTCTAAAATAGGAAGTTGTAGATATTCAGACATAACAGTATTTAGTTTTCATCCTGTCAAAATGATTACAACTGGTGAAGGTGGCGCAGCCACTTGTAACGATAGGTACTTATATGCAAAATTAAAGTCATATAGATCACATGGTATTATATATTTGAATAAAGAAAAAAATAGACCATGGATGTTTTATCAAAAATATTTAGGTTTTAATTACAGATTAAATGATATTCAAGCTTCTTTAGGTATTTCACAATTAAATAGATTAAAAATTTTTATAAAAAAAAGAAATAGTATTGCTAAATTTTATAACAAAAAATTAAAAAACTTACCTTTTAAATTACCAGAAGTTGATACAAAGTGTTTAAGTACTTTTCACTTATATGTAGTTTTAATTAAAAAAAACAAAAAAAAAATTAACAGAGACACTTTTTATAAAAAACTATTAAAAAAAAAAATCAAGTTAAATATTCATTACATACCTATTTACCGCCATCCTTATTTTAAAAAATTAGGATTTAACAATAATAAATTTCAAAATAATGAAGTATATTTTAAAGAGGCAATAAGTCTTCCAATTTATCCAGACTTATCAGAAAGACAGCTTAATAAAATTATTTTTTCCATTAAAAATATATTTAAATAATATATGCAAAAAAAATTATTTTTTTCTACTCAACCATTAAAAGGTGTTTACAAATACATTATACCAGCAGCAAAACAACATTCAGAGCAAAATTTAAAAAAAAAACTTCAGTACACTTTTATAAAAGTAAAAAAAATACAACCAGATATAATTTTTTTTGTAGTTAAATGCCTTTTATGTGGAAAATTTTTTAAAAAAGAAACTCTCATGAATTTAAAATACAAATCTCTTAATCTAGGAAGATATGCAATATCAGAAGTTTATAGAAATCCTAAGTGTTATTTTTCCAAGATAAAATATTATTATGAATTACTAAAGGCCATATACTTAATTGCGTCTTATGCAAAATATGCGATCAATCTAAAAAATATAAATTCGGTATATCTAGATCACTGCATGTATAAAAATGGAATTTTAATAGAGGTATTTTCTCAAAAAAATATACCAATATATGCACTAGGTTATCCTAGAGGTTTTTTCTTATTCAAAATGGATAAAAAAAAACAATTAAAAAAATATGAAGAAATAATACAACTAAACAAGTCCAAAAAAATAAATCAGTTACAAAAGAAAAAAGCCTCAAAAGCTTTAAGAGAAGCTTTACTTAAAACAGAAAAATTTCCATGGATGCAACATATAGCTTTCAAAGACAATATAAAAATTAACCTTAATGAAATAACCCATGTTGTGTATATTCATTCTTTTACAGATGCACAATTAGTTTATGGATATGACGGTTTTTTAAATGTTTTTGAGTGGTTTAAATTCACACTTAATGAACTTTTGAAAAATAAAAATAATAAAATTTTGGTAAAAGCTCATCCTAGTTTTTTTCATGAGAAATTTCCAAACAAAATGGCAATGCACGATAGGATGATATTTTTTAAACTGATTAAAGATTATAATAGTAGCAATGTTATAATTTTAAAGGACCCAATAAGAAATAAACAATTATTAAATAAAATCTCAAAACAGACTATACTAATATCTCATCATGGGTCTGTAGTTTTAGAATCTTTATTTATGGGGTTCAAATGTATTACATCTGCAGCAACTTTTTGGAACGATCAATTTCATATAACTAATAGTTGGAAAAACGTTTCTGAATACAAAAAACTTTTATATAAGAAATGGAATGTTTTAAAATATCCAAATAAAAATGATCTCATGAACGTTAGTTATCAATTATTCTGTAATCCGAAAGGTATTTATGGAAAAAATTATTGGGAACATATTTTGATCAAAAATCTCAAAATAAGCAAATCTTCCTTATTTCAAAACTCCTCAAAAATATTACAAAAAATTAAAATTTCGCAAAATAAAAAAAATAAAATTAATAAAGAAATTATATTTTCTCTTGAGAAAATATAATTTATATATTGAGTTATATGATTTTTTCTCATAAATTATTATGCAATTAAAATTTTAAAGGAATAAATTGAAAGATAAAATTTTTAGGTTAAGTATTCAGAAATTAAAAAGTAAGAAAACATTTTCTTACCTTGCTAAAAAATTTGAAAATGATGGAGTTATAGTTTTAGAGAATGTTCTATCGCAAAGGCAATGTAAAAAATTAATTGATTTATTGGAGAAAAGTTATAAAAAATATAATAACTTTTACTATTCTGATAAAAAAAATTCTAAATTATCATCTGAATATTCCTCTAAACTTGTAAGTAATCTTCACAATAAAGATTATGAATTTTGTAAACTAATAGATAATAAATCAGTTCTACCTATAATTAAAAAATTTTTACAAGAAGGTTCTTATCAAGAAAAAGGAGAAATTATTTGCCAAGATTTTGGGGCCAGAACCTTGGTAGGAAAATGTGATGCACAACAAATACATAATGATACAAGAATTGTAGGTTCAAAATTTCCAATTATGATTAATACTATTTGGGCACTTGATCCATTTACAAAAAATAATGGTTCAACAAGAGTTTTACCTGGCAGCCATAAATTTCTTAGTTTTGCAAAAAATGGAAGAAAATATAAAAAAGAAATTTTAATTGAAACATCGCCAGGATCTGTAATTATTTTTAATAGTGCTGTTTGGCATGGTAGTAGCAAAGTAACGAAAGAAAATATGAGAAGGTGGGCAATACTAATTAGATATGGAAGATGGTTTTTAAAACCATCCTTTGATTTTTTGAGAAATACTCCAACTAAAATTTTTAATAAAATGAATAAAAACCAAAAAGATTTATTAGGATTTAGATTTGTGCCTCCTGTTGACGAATTTACAGCTAATAGCACTAGGCAAAAAAAACACAGTAAACCTGAGAGATATAATTTGCCTACATAATTTTGCTTTAATGTTATATCTAATATTATCTACTTAATAATATTTTAAAGAAATAAAATTAAAATAGTGAAAAAAAAAGCAATCATTTTAGGAGCGGGACCTACCGGTTTAATCACGGCATGGAAACTTTTAGAAGCTAATTGGGATGTTACGATAATTGAAAAAAAAAATATCTCAGGAGGATTATGCAGATCTTGGAAAAGAAAAGGTTTTATAATAGATACAGGACCACATATTTTTCATACACCCGATGAGTTGTTAAAAAATTTTTGGAAAAAAAATTTTGGCGATTTATTAATCGAAGGAAAATTTAGTTGTAAGAATGTTAAAGGAAAAAATTTTGATAAATTTTACGATTATCCTTTATCAAATGAGGGACTTAAACAATTTGAAAAAAATCTTCAATCAAAAATAAAAAATGAGATAAAAAAATGTAATAAAAAAGATCAAAGATATAAAGCTAAAAATTATAAAGAATATATAGACTCCTTTATTGGACCCACCTTAAGAAAGATGTTTTTTGAAAAATATCCAAAAAAAATATGGGGTATCGATACAAAAAATATGACATCTGATTGGGCACCCAACAGAATTAAATTTCGTAAAAAAATATTACCATTTTATCATGAGCAATACGTTGCAGTGGGCAAATATGGAACAGGATGTGTATATGACAGAATAAAAGACTTTATACTTAAAAAGGGTGGAAAGTTTTTGTTTAATCAGAATGTTAGAGACTTCAAATCAAAAGATAATAAAATTATAGAGATTTTGACTAATAAAAAAAAGTATAAAATTAAATCTGACCAAGTTGTAATATCTACATTACCTATAAGTATAACATCAAAACTATTAGGAAAAAATAATGATCTAAAATTTAGAGGTATTTGTTCTGTATATTTATTTTATAAGAAAGATAAAATATTACCAAAAAATTGTCACTGGCTATATTTCGATTCTGAAAAATTACTCTTCAACAGAATAACTGAAAATAAAAAACTTTCAAAGTTTGTAGCACCTAAAGGCAAATCTTATTTAACTGCAGAAATTACCTACTCTCAAGGAGATAAATTTTCAAAATTAAAATCTGAAAATATTATAAAAATGGTTAAAGACCAGATTGGAAAAACTGGTTTAGTAGATAATAGAAAATTGATTGATAAAAGCATAAATTTTGAACCCTACGTTTATCCAGTTCAATTTTCTGATTATAAAAACGAAGTAGTCAGGGTAAAGAGTTTTGTGGAAAGCTTTGATAATTTATTTTCAGTTGGTGCAGGAGGAGAATTTAATTATGCAGATAGTCAAATACTATTTCATAAATCATTTGATTTGGTAAATAGTCTTGTGAATAGACATAACAATTTTACAAACGAAACAAAAAATATAAATACTGTTAAATTTAATTCAGAAGTAAAAATTGGAAATAAATTTATTGGAGGAAAAAATAAGACTTTTATAATTGCAGAAGCAGGATTAAATCATAATGGAAGTTTTAATATTGCTAAAAAGTTAATTGATAATGCAAAAAAGATTAATTGTGATGCAATTAAATTTCAATCTTTTTTACCAAATAGTAGAGTTTCAAAATTTGTTAAGTCCGAAAAATATGCAGAGAAAATTATTGGAACACAAGAAAGCATTAGCGAGTTATTTCAAAGGCTAAGTTTAAATTTTAAAACACAAAAAAAAATATTTAATTATGCAAAAAAAAGAAAAATAATGATATTTTCAACTCCTTTTGATTTTGAAAGTGCTGATTTCTTAGACAAACAGGGTATTAACGCCTTTAAAATAGCATCAGCGGACCTTGTTAATATACCTTTAATCAAACATGTTTCAAAAAAACTTAAACCAATAATAATTTCAACTGGCATGTCAAAAATTTCAGAAATAGATGATGCTGTAGAAGCTGTAAGATCTACAGGAAATAAAAATCTTATTTTATTGCATTGTAATTCTTCCTACCCATCTACCTACTCAGAAATGAACTTAAAATTTATAGATACAATGAGAATGATGTATAATGTTCCAATTGGATTTTCAGATCATACAACTGATTTACTTTCTTCTAAAGTAGCCGTCCTTAGAGGCGCCAATATGATAGAGAGGCATTTTACTTTAAACAAAAAAATGGAAGGACCTGATCATATTTTATCTTCTGATAAAAATGAAATGTCTAAATTATTAAAATATAAAAAATATTTTAATAGATGGTCTTTTTTGAAAGACAAAATTTTTAAAAATTTAAAAACAAAAGAAAGTGTGAAATTGTTGTTGGGCGATGGTATAAAAAAAATTCAGCCAAATGAATACATAACTATTAATTCACAGAAAAAAAGTTTATATGCAAAGACAAAAATCAAAAAAGGAGAATTATTTACAAAAAAAAATATTTGTATTAAAGGTCCAGTTGTTGGCTTAATGCCAAAATATTTTGAAGTTATTGTAGGAAAGGTATCAAAGAAAAATATACCAATAGATCATCCTATTACATGGGAGTGTATTTAATATTAATATGTTTATTAAAATCTTAAAAAAAAAATATATAGAAGCCAAAAAATTAGCAAACAAAAAGAAAAAAAAATTATCATTTATAATTGGAAATACAATAAAAATTGAGAAAGGAAATTATTATTTCACCCCACCTAGGGTAACCGACAAGTTGGTAGTATTTGGTATAATTGTATTTAAAGAATCTGTAGTAATTGAAGCGTGTAAGTTTTTAGATGGCAAAGTTGATATAATATTTGCAGATGGTGAAAAGAAAATATTTCCAAAAAAAAATGGAGCACCTGGAAATATAGAAAGGCGAGTAAGAGAGCAAATTAAAAAATCTAAAATATATATTTATAAAGGCAATGACCTTACAGTGGACTCTGTTGAATTAATTTTAAGCCAGTATTTTAATAAAGATTTAAGAGGAATTGCTGGAAAAAAAATTGGAATAATTGGAGCTGGAAATATTGGCTCTAAAATTGGACTTTATCTAACTGAATTAGGTGCAAAAGTTTATCTAAATAGAAGAAATAAAAAAAAATTATCTTGTATAGTCAATGCTATAAATTATTTAAAACCAGTTAATACTAGAGAGAAAGCTTTAGCAGCAAATAAAATATCTGCATCTAAAAATGCGGATGTTTTAATTGGATCAACTGACGGCAAGCCTATAATAGATTTAAATATGGTCAATTTTTTAAAAAAAAATTCAATTATAATTGATGCGGGAAAAGGAACAATGACTGAAGAAGCTATTAAAAAAGCAAGTGAAAGAAATATAGAGATATTCAGAGTGGATATTTTTCCTTCGCTAGAGGGATTAATTTCAAAAACCTTTTCCATGCAAAGACAAATAGGCAAACTTTTAAAAAAAAAAAAAATTCAAGATATAAACATATTTAATTCAGGAAAATTAGGTAATTATGGAGATATTATTGTTGACGATATTGATAAAATTAGCACTGTGTATGGTGTTTGTGATGGTAAAGGTGATTTTTTAAGAAGTGTTCCTAAGAAGTATAAATATTTGATTAAAAAAATAACTATTAAACAATGAAACTATTTCAGCACCCCATAATACTTGAAACAGCATGTGGTCACGATGGTAATATTAAAGTATTGAAAAAACTGGTAAATATAGCAGCAGACTCTAGTGCAAAAATTATTAAATTTCAAATATTTAATCTAAAAGAAAGAGCACTAGAAAAAACTAAAGAATCTAAAATTTTTAAGCCTTTAGTGATTAGTGAAAAAAATTGGAAATTAATAATTAAATATTCAAAAAAAAAAAATCTTTTAGTTTTTGCTGATGTTTATGGGAATTATAGTTTTAATTTAGCAAAAAAACTTAAGGTAGACGGTTTCAAAATTCATTCCGAGGATTTTTTTAATACTTTTTTCATTGAAAAAGTTATAAATACTAAAAAACCAGTAATCATTAATGTTGGAGGCACATATAAATCAGAGGTTTATAATCTTTTAAGTCATCTAAAAAAAAAAAGAAAATTATCTAAAAAAGTAATATTAATGATGGGAATTCAAACTTTCCCAACCCCATTAGAGGGTCATTCATTAGATGAATTTAAAAAATTTGTTAAAAACTATTCAAAATTCAAGGTTTCTTTTGGTTACGCTGACCATTTTAATCCAGATGATGAACTTTCTACAATTATACCACTAGCAGCCTATACATTGGGCGCAAATGTTATAGAGAAACATTATACAGATAATAGAAAAAAAAAACGTACGGATTATCAATCCGCAATGGACAGTGAAAAAATTAATAAATTTATTAATCTATTTAATAATTTTAAAAAAACTTTTATGTCTAGCCAAAAAATGAATATTTTTGAAAAAAAATATAGAAAAATGTTTAAAAAATCTATTTCTTTTGCAAAAGAAAAAAAAATCGGAGAGTTAATAAAAGCAGAAGATTTAAAATTTACTAAAAATAAAAAAAATTTTTCACCTATTTTCTCACATGATGTTGTTGGAAAGAAAGTAGTAAAAAGAATTGACAAAAATGAGAGTATTAATTTAAACAAATTAAACAATAGAGTTGGTGCAATAATTGTAGCCAGAATGTCATCTAGTAGATACTCTAAAAAGGCTATTAAAAAAATAAATGGCGAATACTCTTTATCACTTGTAATTAGAAGAATTAAAAAAATTAAAGGCTTAGATGAAATAATATTAGCTACATCTACAGATAAATCAGATAATTTTTTAAAAGAAATTGCAAAAAAAGAAAATATTAAATTTTTTAGGGGTTCTTTAAACAAAGTTGCAAATAGATATTATCTGACAGCGAAAAAGTTTAAATTAGATCATTTTATTAGAGTCACAGGCGACGCTATTTTATGTGATGAAGTTATGCTAGAAAAAGCTTTAAAAAGTCATATTTCAAAAAAAGCAGATGTCACGTTTATTAAAAATATGCCTTACGGAACAGCAAAAGAAATTATATCCTATAATACAATTAAAACAGTAAATGATACTGCAAAAGAAATAAATAATACAGAATATTTAGAATGGTTTTTAGAAAACCAGAGAAGTTTCAAAATTAATTATATTAGGTCAAATTATCATTTTAATAAAACAATACGATTGACCTTAGATTATAAAGAAGACCTAAAACTATTTGATATTATATTTAGACATTTTAATAATAAATGTAATTTTACTTTAGAAGATGTTCTAAAATTTTTAAAGAAAAAGCCAAAATATATAAAAATTAATAACTTTTTAATTCCAAAATTTAAAAAGGAAGATATTAATACAGAATTAAAAATATGAAAAATATTTTAAAAAGAAAACAAGATATACTTGTAGGTTCCTCAAAACTTAATTATGAAAATAGATCTGTTTTCGATAAGAAAAAATTCATGATAGAAAATATGAGTTCAAATAAGGCATTTTTAAACATAGTTGAGAAAAAAAAATTAAACGAAAATGAGAAAAATGAACTATTAAAGAATTTTAAAGATAAGTATGAGAAATACAGAAATAATTGGGTAAATTCTTTGAAAGTTAAAAACAAGACAAAACCGCTTTCAGTAGATATAGAGATAGCAGCGATATGTGATTTAGCTTGTCCTCATTGCAGCCGGGAATTTTTAGTGACACCAGATAAGGTAATAAATTTTAAATTATACAAGTCAATTATAGATCAAGCAGTAAAATTAGATGTTCCATCTGTAAAACTAATTTGGCGTGGAGAACCATTATTACATCCAAAAGTAAAAGAGCTTATTCAATATGCTAAAGAGTCAGGCATAATAGAGGTTATCATCAATACAAATGGTACAAATCTTGATGAAAAAAAAGCAAATGAATTAATTGATTCTGGACTAGACCAATTAATTTATTCTTTTGATGGTGGAACAAAAAAAACCTATGAAAAAATGAGACCGGGAAGATTTAAAAAAAATAATTTCGAAAATGTTTATAATAATATAAAAAACTTTCATGAAATTAGAAAAAATAAGAAATCTAAATTTCCAATCACAAAAATACAAATGATTATGACTAAAGATACTAGAAATGAAGTTGAGGATTTTTATTCTCTTTTTAATGATATTGTAGATGATGTAACTATTACCCAATATAATGAAAGAGGTGGAAATATAAATGATTTAGATGAAAAAACTAAAAATAAAATAACAAGTTATTTGAAAGAAAATAAACTACCTTTAACGACTCCATACATGGTAGATATTGATAATAATATTTTTGTTTCATTAAAAAGAAAGCCATGTGAACAAATTTATCAACGATTAATGGTTACATATAGCGGAAGGGTAGGCATGTGCTGTCATGATTGGGGTGCAAGACATGGAATAGGCTATTTAAGTGATGAGGCTTATAAAGAGGATCAGGCTAAGAAAGACGTTCAAAATAAAATTCAAAAAAACCAAAAAGGTTTTGAATTGCTTAAGAATGCAAAAAATCCAAAAAATTTTAATGAACCCAGAAAAAAAATAGAGAGTTTAAAGGAAATTTGGCATGGAGATGAATTAAATAAAGTAAGAAACTTACATGAAAACTTTAAAATTGATTCAGTTCCTGTTTGTAAAGAATGTACATTTAAAGATACTTATGATTGGAAATTAATAAATATTTAAATTTTCATGCATTTATTTTTCGTTGATCAGTATATAAGTTTAGATATGATGGCGCCTATTATCCATAAATTATCAAAAAAAAATAAAGTTTTTTTATGTAATTTTAATAAGATACAATCTTTAAAAAAAATTGAATTATATAAATTTATAATTGATCAAAAAAATGTATCAGAAGTAAGAGATGTAATTAAGTTTTTTTCAAAAGAGAATTTTTATTTAGTTTTAATAAATTTATTATTATTATTACCTGCGCCAATTCTTAAAAAAGGTTATAGATATTGGAAATATATATGGGAAAATGTAAATTTTATATCAAGAGACTTATTAATAAAATTTATTAAAAATAATAGAATTAAAACATTTTCATATGATGAAAGTTTGGTAGAGGATAAAAAAAAATTTATAATAAGCATTTCTAAAGAACTAAATATTCCATTAATAATGAATCATGGAGGACTTTACACATTAAAAACAAGTAAAAAAAAAAATGTTAAATTTCAAGAATGTGATTTTTTTTTATCGCCTAATAAATATCCAATTTATGCTCACAAACTAGACAAAACATATTTGCGCTCAGGAAAATATCATCAGTTAGGCTCACCCAGATTTGACAATGAGTGGCTTAATGTATTAGAAAAAATACATAACAGATCTAAAATTATAAATAGAAAAAAAATAAAAATCGCTTTTTTTGTTAGACCAACATCTATATCTTATTCTGAGACTTTAAACCTTTTAAAAAATTTAGATAAAATTGAAAATATTGAAGTTAAGTTAAATTATAAACCTAGGGATGTTTGGCCAACAAAATGTTCCAGTATAAGCAAAAGTGAAATGCAATCGTCAGAGTTAATATTTTGGTCAGATTTAGTAATATCTTACGCAAGCTCTATAATTTTAGAAGGCATATGCAGAAACAAACCTCTAATTTATTTAGATTATTTGCAAATACATAAAAAAAACGATACTTCTTGGTTTGATGATTTTGAGTGTATAAAAAAAGCAAAAAATTCAAAACATGTTATTAAACTAATTATGGGTTTTAAAAAAAATCGTAACAAATTAAATATTAGCAAATCAAATAAAAAAATTATTTTGAAAAATTTCATTACTCATAAATCAGGAAAAGGAATTTTAAGTAAATATAATTCTTTTTATAACAGTCTTAATTCATAGGAATTTAAAATGTTTAATAACAAAAAAATTTTAATAACTGGTGGAACAGGATCATTTGGAAGAAAATTTATTTCTGAAATGTTAAAAAAATATAGTCCAAAAAAACTAATGGTCTACTCCAGAGATGAACTTAAACAATATCAAATGAAGGATGAATTTAAAAATAATAAAAAATTTAAATTATTAAGATTTTTTTTAGGAGATGTAAGGGATTATGAAAGATTATTTTTTGCGTTTCAAGATGTTGATTATATTATACATGCTGCAGCGTTAAAACAAGTACCTGCAGCAGAATACAATCCAACCGAGTTTATACAAACAAATATACATGGCGCAGAAAATATTATTAAAGCCTCTCTTAGAAGTGATGTAAAAAAAGTTATAGCACTATCAACAGATAAAGCGGTCAACCCAATAAACTTATATGGGGGAACAAAATTAGTATCCGATAAACTATTTGTTTCAGCCAACAATTATGTCGGAAAAAAAAATATTTCTTTTTCAGTTGTAAGATATGGTAACGTCGCTGGCTCAAGAGGTTCTGTTATACCTCTTTTTCAAGAAATTTCTAAAAAAGACAAATTTTTTCCAATTACGGATCCTAGGATGACAAGATTTTGGATTACATTATCCGAGGGAGTTGATTTTGTAATGAAATCTTTTCAAAGAATGCGTGGTGGAGAAATATTTGTACCACTAATACCTTCATTTAAAATTACAGAATTAGCAAAAGCAATTAATCCAAAATTAAAAATGAAAATCGTTGGAATTAGACCTGGAGAAAAAATAAATGAATTAATGTGTTCACAAGATGAAGCTGATCAAGTTATAAAATTTAAAGACTATTTTATAATTCTTCCATCAATTAAAGATTTTGCACCTGGCAAAAAAATATATTTATCAAGTCCCTTAAAAGAAAAAGGAAAATTTGTAAAAAAAGAGTTTGAATTTTCATCAGGAAAAAATAGATTCCTTAGTTCATCAGAGCTTAAAAAAAGAATATCTATTCTTAATGATTAATTATTTTAATTTAGTCAAAAAAGCGACCCAACTAATTCCAGATAAATTGTATAAGAAATTTAAATTAATTTTTTTGTTACTGTCGTTAGCTGGCGTTTTAGAAACTTTAGGTTTGGGATTAATTATACCATTAATATCTGAAATATTAGATAGTGAAATGACTAAATATTCTTTTGTTAAATATTTTGGTTTAAGCGGAAATGACAAAACTTATATTTTGAAAATTTTATCAGTTTCTATTTTTTTTGTATATTTCCTTAAGTCGATTTATCTAACAAAATTGGAATTCTATATTCAGAATTTCTCACAATTAATCAAAGCAGAGATGACACTAAAATTATTTAGAAAATATATTTTTAGAAAATATGAGACAAATTTAAACTTCAATTCCTCAATTTTACTTAGAAATTTAACATCAGAAATTCATAATTTTACAGCAGGAGTGCTTGACCCCTTAATTATGTTAGCAAAGGAAACATTCATAATTTTGTTAATAATGATTATGTTGTTTACAATTAATCTTAAAGTTAGTTTGTTTATTTTAGTATTTTCAGGAATTTTTTTTTTAATTGCAAAGAATCTGTTCGGTAACATTCTTGAAAAGTTAGGACATTCAGAACAAAAAATAAAAGGTCAACAAAATAAAGTTATTATGGAGTCTTTACAGGGCATTAAGTTCATAAAATCCTATAAATTGGAGAATTTGTTTAGTAAAGAATTACAAAATGTATTTTATAATTTTGTATCAATTAAATCAAAATCTACCGCCCTAAGAATACTACCACGTATCTGGATAGAATTTTTTATCATATTTTTTTTATTTTTATTGAGTTTTATTTTTATTTCTATGGGATATAAAATGACGGAATTTATTTTTTTTGTTTCAATTTTCATGATTGCGATGATTAAGATTATGCCAGCACTCATCTCTATTATTAGAGTAGTAAATGTTTTTAGTAACTATAAGGCCTCAATTCATTTAATAGATGAGGAGCTTAAAGAAAAAATAAATGAAACGGAAAATATATATCAAACTTCAGAAAATCTAAAAGAACTGCAATTTGAGAAAAATTTTGAATGTAAAGATATCAATTTCACATATGGAAAAAGTAGCGAGATAATTAAAAATCTTTCTTTAGAAATTAACAGAGAAAATGATATTGTTGGTATTTATGGACCAAGTGGTTCAGGAAAAACTACAATAGTAGATATTTTGATTGGTCTACTGACCCCAAATAACGGAAAATTTTATGTAGATGGAATTGAAACTGATATTTCAAAATATAAGCAAATTTTTGGTTATGTTCCCCAAACCACTTTTCTTTTTGATGATACAATTAAAAATAATATTATTATTTCAAATTATCAAAAGCAAAATACCTCTGATAAGCAATTTATGGATGTACTTAAGATAACTCAATTGTATGAATTTGTTCAGTCTTTAGAAAATAAAGAAAATACTTTGATTGGTGAAAATGGTGCAAAATTATCTGGAGGCCAAAGACAAAGAATAGGTATTGCTAGAGCATTGATTTATGATCCAAAAATACTGATAATTGATGAAGCAACTAGTGGATTAGATAAAGAAACTGAAAAAAAAGTTCTTAATGATTTAAAAGTTATATCGAGAAAAAAATCTATAATTGCCATTTCACATAGTTCAAATATTTGGGAATATTGTAATAAACTTTATAATTTATCAGACAAAAAATTGGTTAGGATAAAATAAAGTAAAAAGGACTAATTTTTATGAAAAGAAAATATTGGGAAATATATTATAAAAAAAAAAAAAAATTATTTAAACCAAGCAATTTTTCTAAATTTATAAATAAAAAAAAAATAATCAATAAAAAGTCAAATATCTTAGAAATGGGATGTGGGGATGGAAGAGATAGTTTTTATTTTAGTAAAACTGCTCAAAACATTGTTGCAGTTGATTCCTCACTCGAAATAATAAGAAAAAACAATATTTATAAAATTAATAATAATATAAAGAATATAAAATTCTTATGCGTAAATGTTGCAATAAAAAATCAATTCAAATTATTGGTTAAAGAAAAAAAATTTAATATTGTATATGCTCGTTTTTTTTTACATGCTATAAATGAAAAATCTGAGAAAAACCTTTTTAAGAATTTTGACTTACTGTCAAAAAAAATTGTTTATTTTTTCGAATTTCGTACATCAAAAGATGATTTAATTAACCATGGAAAAAAAATTTCTAAATATGAGAGAATGACTTCCCACTATAGAAGATTTATAAATACCAACGATTTTATAAAAAAGATAAAAAAAATGAATTTTAAAATATTATATTTTAATGAAAGAAAAGGATTATCTAAATTTAATAATGAAGACCCACATTTATGCAGAGTAATTTTTAAAAAAAAATCATGAAATTAAAAATTAAAAATAAAAAAAAAGGAACAGTATTTTGGGTTACAGGAGTATCTGGAGTTGGAAAAACAACAATTTCACAGAATTTATTGAAAATTATTAATAAAAAATTTGGTCCTACAGTTTTAATAAATGGAGATGATTTTAGAAAAATATTTAATCTAAAAAAATATGACATCAAATCTAGGAAAAAATATGTATTTCAATATGCCAAATTTTGTAAACTTATATCTAATAGAGGAATAAACGTTATTTTAGCTGTTGTAGGTTTATTTCACCATATTCACAAATGGAATAGGAAAAACTTTGAAAATTACATTGAGATTTATATAAAAGCTGATTTTAATAAAATTAAAAAACATGATAAGAGAAAAATTTATTTAAAGAATAAAGTGTTTGGCTTAGATATAAAAGCTGAAATTCCAAAAAAACCTCACATTACTATTTATAATGATTTTAAAAAAAATCAAAAACACTATGCAAATTTAATTTATAAAAAAATTAAAAATGATTATTGCTGAAATTTGCTCAATACCTAGTTACTCTAAAAAGTATTTTATGAGAAAAGAAATGTATGATGAATTAGCAAGTAAATCAGACAAATTTTATTTCATCAACTGTCATACATTGGTAGATAAAGAAAAAATAAGTTATAGTAAAAAAATTTTCTCGAACAAAAATATACGTTTGTTTCATCCTAAATCTTATGATGAACTAAACAAATTTTTAAAAACAAATAACATTTTTTTAATTAATAATTTATCACCAAAATTTTATCACTTAAGAATTCATATTATGTTAAAGAAAAAAAATATTTTTCAAGTTTACATAGACAATTTAGGCGAGGTCTCAAATTATAAATTAGAAAATTGGGATTCGGTAAATTTGAAAAATAAAATATATTTTCTATATTTAAAAAAATTTTCCTTTTTGTTTTATAGAATTCTTCAAAATTTAAGAATAATTAACCAAATTGATATCCTGTATATTGCTAGAAATGATTTAAGAAAAAACTATAAAAAATCGACTTTTTTAAAATTTTTTTTTAAACCTCGCTTCAAAAAAATAAAGCCTGTAAAACCTAAAATAGGTTTTTTTAATAAAGTAAAATTACAAGAAAAGTTTTTAGTTTTTATTGATGCCAACATAAATCATGATGATATTTTAATGAGGGGTAATAAACTTAATATAAAAGATAAAAAAAAATATTTAACTTTACTTGAAAAGTATTTAGTTAATTTAAAAAAACTTTATAAAAAAAAAATTATAATTTGCCTACATCCATCATCAAATATTAATTTTTACAGAAAATATATAAAAGGAATTAAAATTATAAAATTTAAAACTGAGTTCTATTTAATGAAAGCATTTATTGTTTTATTTCACGAGTCTAGCTCAATTACTGGAGCTTTATTACTAAAAAAAAAAATTATTAATTTAAGTTATGCACCACTAGGATCATATATGGCAAATAGAGGAAAAATTTATTTAAAAAAATTTAATTTAATGAGTCATGATCTTCATAAATCAACAAGTTTTAATTTAGATAAAAAAATTTTATTAAAAAAACTTATAAATAATACAAATAACTACAATAATTATTTAAAAAAAGTTTATTTTATAAACAATAAATATAAAGATATTAATCAAGAACTAAGAATTGAGATAGATAGATATAAAAAAAAATAGAAAAAATTTTATATTAAATTTAAGATTTTTTAAAAAACTTTATTGCACCAATTTTAAATTTTTTAACCAAATAATTAATTTGAGATTTTTCATGGGCTAGAGATATAAACATTATTCCATTAGCTGGCATATTAATATTTTGGCTTTGAATATATTTTTTGAATTTTGAAATTTTTTTATTCTTTCTTGTCTCAAAAAAATCTCTACTTGCTCTATCTAACATAAACTTTTTTGAGTAAACAAGCCTGAGCATAGATTTAAATCTGTAAACTTTTAAATCAAGTTTTGATTTAGTGAAAAATTTATTTAGCTCTTCCTCAAAATATTTTGCATTCATATTTAATTTGTAGAATATTTTTTTTCTATTTTTAGTAACATATTTTAAGATCTCATTTCCTATAAAAGTTATTATAGAATTTCCAGAAAAAGTCCCTCCAAAAAAAACTTTTGGTTTTACTTTAATTAACTTTTTTGAAACTTTTTTATTAATAGTTATGATTCCTATTGGAAAACCAGCTCCAAAGCATTTTCCAAAAATACTTATATCTGGCTTAATTTTAAAATATTTTTGAACTGAAGAACAATCAGTTCTAAGTCCTGTAATCATTTCATCAAAAATTAAATTACAATTATTTTTTTTACAAAAAACTTCTAAATAACTTAAATAGTTTTTTATGTTTTCGTAAGGTAAACTTGCTTGCACTGGTTCTACGATTATACAGTTTAATTTTTTTTTGTATCTTTCTAATATTTTTTTTGTTTTTTCTATTTCATTATAAGGAATTAATACTAAATTTTTTTTATGGGAATCTAATAAACCACCCGATAACTCAATTGGCTTTAAAGATTTGCCCGTTTTAAATAAAAGTTGATCAACTGAGCCATGCCACCCACCAGTAACATATGCAATTTTTAATTTATTATTAATAGCTCTGGAAATTCTTAAAGATTTTATAACTCCCTCTGTTCCAGAGTTACAAAAAATTATTTTTTCAGAGTTAGGAACAATCCTTTTAATATTTTTAGCAAAATTTTCAGCATGGATATTTGGAGCTGCTATATTTGAAACTTTTTCTTTCAAAAACTTATTAATAACTTTTTTAACAATTTCATGATTATGACCTAACAAAATAGAGCCAGCACACATTGATAAATCAATATAATTTTTATTTTTATATGAAATTATTGATCCTTTTGCACTTTTGAATAATTCAGGGTTTTTACTATAACCTTCATTTATAATTATTTTGGACATAAATATTTAATAGAAATTCAATTTAAATAGTAATAACACATTAATAGAAATTTAAAAAATTATAAATTAATAATGAAAATATTATTTGATTATTCAATTTTTTTTCATCAAAAATATGGTGGAATATCAAGATACTTTTTAAACTTACAAGAGCAATTTTTAAAAAAGAATATAGACATAAGAATTTTTGCACCAATACATCAAAATATTTTCCTTAAGAATAATAGAAATAATAATTTATTTAATATCTATTTGAAAAACTATCCTTTGCTTACGAGAAAAATTTTTAAAACATTTAATCATTTCTCATCAAAAATTTATTACAATATTTATAGACCAGAAATTATTCATAAAACTTTTTATGAAAAAAATATAAACAAAAATAAATGCAAAAGAGTTATTACTGTTTATGACCTCATACATGAAATTTATTATAAAGATTACAATAAACCAAATAACTTTAAACCAAAAAAAAAAGCTTTTGATTATATAGATAAAATAATTTGTATCTCGAATAATACAAAAAAAGATCTTCTAAATTTTTATGATGTTGACGAAAAAAAGGTAGAAGTTATTCATCTTGGTGTACAAAAATTTCATGATTATGAAAAAAAAAATATTATTGAATACAAAAAACCATTTCTTCTGTATGTTGGCGATAGACTTAGATATAAAAATTTCTTTAACTTTATTAAAGCATATAGTACCTCAACAAAACTACAAAAAGATTTTGATATTGTTTGTTCTGGGGGTGGAGATATTACTAATTTAGAAAAAAATTTAATTTTAAATTTAAATGTTGATATAAAAAAAATAAAACAAATAGAAGCAAACGACGATCAATTATCTTATCTTTATAAAAATGCATCTGCATTTATATATCCATCAAAATACGAGGGTTTTGGATTGCCAACGCTTGAGGCTATGTCTTTAGGATGTCCAGTAATATCAAGTAAACATAGCGCAATAATTGAAACCGTAGGAGACGCAGCCAAAACATTTAATTCTGAAGATTATGAAGATATAAAATTTTGTATTGAGAAAGTTGTTTATTCAAAACAAGAAATTGAAAGTTTGAGGCTCAAGGGTTTTAAAAGAGTTAAAATGTTTTCTTGGGAAGACTGTGCTGAAAAGACTTTAAATGTTTATAAAAAAATTATTTAAGTTTAAACTTTATCATTTAATATGTTATTAATTGCTAAAGCACTTTGTTTAAGTGAGTTACCATAATTTTTAATTCTTAAATTTCTTAATTTAAATATATCTTGTTCAATTTTATTTAAATTAGAATCTATATAATTACATTTATTGTTTAAATCACTAATATTTTTCATAATGCTTCCAATTTGATCTCTATCTTTGAAAAAGTATAAATTTTTATTATTATTATTTTTTAAAAGCATTTCATCATTTGGTGAAAAAAAAATCACAGGATTAAGAGTAGAAAAAGCATAAGTATAAGCAGTACCTGAAAAGTCTGTTATTAAAAATTTAGATTTGAGGTAACTTTCAATATATGAATTTTTTTCATCCAAAAAAAATTTTTTATTTAAAGAAAATCTATTATTTATTTTTTCAACATTTTTTTTAAGTTCTAAATCGTATAGATCTCTTGGATGAGGTCTATATATTAGATTTAAATTACTATTTTTTAAAATTTCATCAATAAGATCAGCTAAAAAAAAACTAATATTAAAATCTTGCAACATTGTAGATAATGTAGGAGCTAATAAGATAGAATTTTTGACAATAGATTTATTTTCTACTTGTCTGCTTACATAATCTAGCTTTAAATATCCAGTGTTAATTAATTTTGTATTATTAACTTTTTTTTTTCTTTTGAGGTAGTTTTCAATTTTATCATTAATTAATTCAATTTGTATGTCCGAAGATAAAAAAATAAAGTTGCAATTAATTAATGATTTAATAAGTCCATCTTCTTCAGCAACATCAACCATTGGTGTGTCATAAATATCATGATTAATATAAATTTTTGATTTCGAACTGGGGTATTTATAAACAACATAATTACTTATAAAAATATCTAGGTTATATAGGAAGGATAAATACCCTAAATCTAAAAAAAAGGAATTACTTAAATCTTCAATTTCATTTTTTGAGCCAAAATTATAGCCTGCAATTATAAAAATTTTTTCTTCATTTTTTAGTTTTTCAATAAATTCAAATATACTTTTTGGATCTGATTTTACAGGAAAATAAAAAAAAACTACTTTATATTTTTGAAAGAATTTTTTAAAGAATATTAAAGAATTAATTATAATTATAGATTTTAATGATTTAAAAAATTTTATAATTTTATACATTTCTCTTGGTTAGACATAATGGTTTATTATTCATTATTATAATTTCAGGCTAGATATTTTCACCAATTTATTTTTACTTAAATCTATCAAAAACTTATTTTTTATTAGGTTTAAAGATTTATCTTTACTTAAATAACTTAAACTTCCTTTTCTATTTCTACTTTCTCTATATTTACTTAGAAATATTTTTTTTTCTTTGATTGAGTTTATTATTTTCTTAGAAAAATTTTTTTTTACAAAGAAAGCATTATTACCTGAAGAGTTTGTACCTAAAAATACATAGTTTTTATTTTTTAATAAATTAATTAAAGCTTTAATCGAAGAACCAAAATATAAATTGCTATAATGTTCCTTATTTCTTTGAAACTTTTTTTTATATGGAACTGTTACTGATTTTTTTGAACCGAATAAAGAATTATATTCACAAACTAGGATTACAGGACTGATTATTTTTAATTCTTTTAAGATCCAATAATCTATTCCATCTATGTCTAAACTTAAAAAACCAATTTTTTTTGGTATTTTTAATTGTTTTATGATTTTATTTATATTTTCCTTATTAACAAATTGGTTTTTTATTTTTAAATTATGTCTCCAATATATCCTTTGAGATTTGATTTCTGAAACTGCCTCTTTATCTGCCTCAATTAAAAATCCATCCCAATTTTTACTGATTAATAAAAATCTCGTATTTGATTCTTTATAATTTTCCGTACCAATTTCTAAAAAACTTTTGGGTATATTGTTACATTTATTAATTATCCAATCTATTATTCCATCCTCGCCCCATTGTGAAAATACTTGAAATTCAACTTCAGATAAATTTTTTATTTTTTTAATTTTGTTGTTTTTAAAGGCCAAGTTCTTTGCTTTAAGAACCATATCCTTTTCTATCTCTTCTCTAAAAACTCGCTTTAAAGCAAAAGAAAGGTATTTTTTGAATTTTTGCTTTATCATATTAAAAATTTAGAATTATAAATATATATATATTAATTCTTTTTTTTATTATAGATATTTGTCGATTTTTTTATGAAAGTTTTAATTACAGGAGTTGCAGGATTTATCGGTTTTAGCTGTGCAAATAAATTTATTAATAAAAACATTCAAGTAGTTGGTATAGATAATTTTGATAGTTATTATAGTACAAGGTTAAAAAAAAAAAGAGTTCAAATTTTAAAAAAAAATAAAAATTTTAAATTTTATAAAGTTGATATAAGAAGCAAAAGAGAATTAAATAAAATTAAAAAAATTGATTTTTCATATGTGTTCCATTTTGCAGCACAACCAGGTGTAAGATATTCTTTAATAAACCCAAAAAAGTATTTTGATACTAATGTAGAAGGCTTCATGAATGTAGCCGAGATTGTTAATAAAAAAAAATTAAAAAAGTTTATGTATGCCTCATCAAGCTCAGTTTATGGAGAACAAAAAAAATTTCCAACCTCAGAACATGCAAAACTTAATTCAAAAAATCCTTACGGTTTGAGTAAAATTATAAACGAAAAACTTGGCCAAGTTTATAGCCAAGAATTTAATTTTCAATTTATTGGATTAAGATTTTTTACAGTTTATGGAGAATGGGGAAGGCCAGATATGTTTATAATAAAACTATTAAATTCTATTAGAAAGCGAAAAATATTTTATTTAAACAATGATGGGAATCATTATAGAGATTTTACCTATATAAAAGATATAACTAAGGCCTGTTATAGTCTTTTTAAGTACAAGACTAAACAAAAACATATAATTTTTAATATTTGTGCTGGTCAAAAAGTAAATATAAAAAAATTAACATCTAGTATTATTAAAAAATATCCAAATACAAAAATTAAAAAAATTCCTGCAAACAGGGCCGATGTATATCAGACTTTTGGAAATAATAAGAAAATCGTAAAAGAATTAAAAATAAGAAAATTTACCAAAATTGATCAGGGTTTAAAAAAAACTATCAATTGGTTTAAAATAAGTAAAGTTTACAAGCTAATATAATTTTTTTAAAAAATTTTTTATAACAGAGTTAATAAAAATTATTATTACAAAAAAAATATTTTGTTTATTATCTAATCTTATTGAGGTTTCCTCAAATAAATGTTCATAAAAACTAAATTTGCTAGAAAATCCTCCAGCACTTACTTCTCCAATTAATTGATTTTTGAGAGTCTGATCTCCTTTCATTTTAAACTTAACTATCGCTTTATAATATAAATCATAATCAGCAGAACATTTATACTTAAGATTAAATTTTCCTATTTTTAAAAATGATTTTTTTTTTATAAAAAAACCAGTGGAATGAGATGTAGCAAAATCAAAATTATATAAAATTCTCTTTGGGTTATAACCATATTTTAAAATTGTTTTTTTGGTATAATGTCTTTTTACGGTACCGAATACAAAGTCTATATCTCTGTTTTTAAATTTTTTATGTACAATTGATAAAGCTTTTTTTGTTAGAATATCACCAGAATTAACAAAAACTATAACTTCACCATTACTTAGTTTCAGACCTTTATTCATTGCATCATACAAACCCTTATCTTTTTCCTTTAAGATTGTGTTGATTTTCTTTTTTTTTTTTATAACTTTCGCAACAGTTTTATCTTTTGAAAAACCATCAATTACAATGTATTCGTAACCTTTAAAACTTTGAGCAGCTATGCTGTTCATTGTTTTTGATATATTATCCTCATCATTTTTAACGACCGTAATAACCGTAAAAAAAGGTTTGTTTTTTTTTTGTTTTTTTAAAAACATTTTTTATTTTTTGATTTTTATTTTATATATTCAAATTTATAACATATTCTTATATATAAATTTATCTAATATGGTATTTAATATTCTTAACATTTCAATTTAATTTAATGATCTCAAAAATTGGTATAACAGGTCATAGTGGTAGCTTAGGAACTCTGGTCACTAAAAATAAGAAAAATATAAAATATAGTTATTTTAAGGGGAACATAAAAAATAAAATGCAAATTAACTCTTGGTTAAAAAAAAGTAAACCTAGAGCAATAATTCATTTAGCTGCAATTGTACCTATCAAAGAGGTAAATAAAAATAAATTAGAAGCTTACAAAACAAATTTTCTTGGAACAAAAAATTTAGTTGATGCATGTTTAAAAAACAATATTAAGTGGTTTTTTTTTTCTTCTACTTCGCATGTTTATAGTTCATCAAAAAAAAAAATTTCAGAAACGACTAGAATTTATCCATGTTCTTATTATGGGAAAACGAAAATTCTTGCAGAAAACTACATAAAAAGAAAATTAAAAAATAAAATTAAATTTAGTATAGGGAGAATATTCAGTACAACAAATAAAAATCAAAAAAAAAATTATTTAATTCCCGATTTAAAAAGAAAGGCTGATCTAAAAAAAAAATGTGTGCTTGAAAATTTAAATCATTATAGAGATTTTATTTCCATGGAAGATACAGCTAAAATTATTCACTTGTTATATAAAAAACAGTATACTGGAATAATTAATATTGGTTTAGGAAAACCAGTTTTACTAAAGGATATTGCTAAAATTATATTTAGAAAAAAAAATAAAAAAGTTATATTTAAAGATAATAAAAAACCTAGCTTCTTAATAGCAAATAACAAAAAATTAAAAAAGATTTTAAATTTTAAACTACAATCAAGTCTTATAAAAATGATTTACTAAATTAATATGATTTTTTTTTATTTTTATTTGATTTCATTTTCTTTAATAGGTTATGGTCTTTTAGCAAGTAAGGTTTTAGATATAAATATAAATACTATAGGATTTTTTGGATTATTAGGAATTTCTGTTTTAACATTATTTTCTTTCTGTTCCTCAATATTTATTTCTCATAATTATATTTTTAATTTTTTATTAATATTTTTGGGAAATGTTTTTTTTATAGTATGGTCTAAAAGAATTGCTAATATTAAAAAAGAATTAATTTATTATTTTTTAACATTTTCAATTTTAATAGTATTTATATTATTAGGTAAAAATCATGATGATTTTTCTTACTATCATTTTCCCTATATTTATCTTTTAACAGAATATTCACATCCAATTGGTTTAGGCCAACTAAATAATGGATTTAGAAATCCTTCTTCAATATTTTTTTTAAGTTCAATTTTTTATTTACCAAAAGTCAACTTTTATTTATTTCATATCGCACCTGCTTTTTTCTTAGGTTTTGCAAATCTTTTTTTAATCAAAAATGTTTTTGATAAAAAGCTTTTTCAAAATTCTAATTTTATTTGTTATTTGAGCTTAATTTTATTCATATTCATAAATATTTTTTTTTATAGACTTAGTGAACATGGAACCGATAGATCTGGATTAATTTTAGCGATATGTTTAATTGTACTTTTACTTGAAATAATAAATAGTAATTTAAGTATTCAGAAAATTGCTGATAATATTAAATTTTTAACTATATTAGCCTGTTTATTGATTTCATTAAAACCGTTCTATCTCATTTATTCAGTGTTTTTCTTAATTTTATTCTTTGACAACAAAACAAAGAAAATTGTTTTTGATTTATTTTTTTCTAAGACATTCATTTATTGTTTATTTTTTATTTTTTTTGTTTTTTTTTACACATTTATTAACTCTGGTTGTTTAGTTTTTCCTGCAAAATTTACTTGTTTTTATAATTTAGATTGGTCGTTCTCGCCGAATGTAATAGAAGATGTTAGAGTTTGGTATGAACTTTGGTCCAAAGGAGGAGCTACTCCCCATAATGTTGTAGATGATAGAGTTTTTTATATAAGTGGATTTAATTGGATATCTAATTGGATAGATGTTTATTTTTTTAATAAAGTTTCAGATTTTATACTAGGTTTATTATTTCTTTTAGTAATTTTTTTATTTCCATTTTTAATTAATAAAAATTTTAAGTTAAAAAAAGAAAAAAAAAATGTAAAATATTTGAGCGTTTATATATTAATAATATTTTGTTTTTTTGAATGGTTTTATAATCACCCTGCACTTAGGTATGGTGGATATCACTTGTTTGCATTAGTTGTTTACGTACCAACATGTATTTTTTTAAGTAAATACAATTTTAATAGAAAATTCTTTCATAAAACTGCTTTAATATTAATATTAATTACCATAACTATTTTTTTAGGGAGAAATATTTCAAGACTTAATTATGAATATAAGGTATATTCTTATAACCCACTTTTAAATACAAACTTTCAATTTCATGGTGGAGATGAAAAGTTTCATTTTAGATACAGCAAATTAATGAAAAATAATATCTCTAAATACCTTAAAGTTAATTTTTTAGGAAAAGAATTTATAATTTTAAAAACAAAAAACTAAAATGCAAAATATTTATTATTGGTCCCCATGTTTAAATAAAGTTGGAACAGTCAAATCGACTGTTAACTCGGCCTTATCATTATCAAGATATTCTCAGGATAAATTTATAGTAAAAATTATAAATATTTGTGGAGAATGGGATGAGTATAAAGATATTTTCAAAAAAAATAATATAGAGGTAATTGATTTAAATTTTAATTACTTTAAATATTTGCCAAAAAAAGGTTTTTTTCAAAGTAGATTTTCTTACATAATAATGATTTTATTTTCAATAATACCTTTGTATCGGCTATTAAAAAAAGATAAACCTGAGTTTATTGTACTTCATTTACTTACATCGCTACCTTTGCTTTTACTCAATTTTTTTAGATTTGAAACGAATTTTATTTTGAGAATATCAGGGTATCCCAAATTAAATTTTTGGAGAAAAATATTTTGGAAAATATCATCAAAAAAAATTAAAAAAATTACTTGTCCTACAAAAGATTTAATAGAACAGCTTCAAAATTCAGAAATTTTTGAAAAAAAGGATATAGTTTATTTACCTGATGCTATTATAAATATTAAAGATTTTGTAAGTCAAATAAAATATGACAATATCAATAAGATAGTAAATCATAAAAATAAATATTTCATTTCAGTTGGTAGACTTACGAGACAAAAAAATTTTAGTTATTTAATTGATGAATTTTTTGAGTTTTCAAAAACTAATAATGAGACTGATTTATTAATATTTGGTGATGGTGATCAAAAAAAATATTTATTAAATAAAATTAAAAAGAAGAACTTAACGAAAAGAATTTTTTTGATGGGACATTCTTCAAAAATATATGCTTTTATGAAAAAAGCTGATGCATTTATTCTTTCATCATTGTGGGAAGATCCAGGTTTTGTATTAATTGAAGCTGCATTGTCAAATTTGTTTATAATTTCAAGTGATTGTCCTAATGGTCCAAAAGAGTTTCTACAAAATGGTGAAGCTGGATTTCTTTATGAAAGTAATAAAAAAAGTGCTCTTAAAGATAAATTGAATGAGTTTTGTAATTTAAAGGATGATTTTAAAAAAAAAAAATTTGAGGCCAAGAGAAATTGTTTTGATTATACTATGTTTAGACATAGTTTATTTCTTACAAAAATTTTATGTCATTAGTTAGTATAGTAATGCCTTATTATAAAAAAGAACTTTTTATAGAAAAGTCTATCAATTCTATATTAAGTCAAACTTATCAAGATTTTGAAATTATTATAATTGACGATGAAATAAGTAAAAAAAGTTCAGAAATACTGAAAAATATTTCAAAAATTAGCTCAAAAATAAGAATAATTCAAAATAAAAAAAATTTAGGAGCAGGTAGCTCTAGAAATGAAGGAATTAAAAATTCAAAAGGAGAATATATTGCTTTTTGTGATTGTGATGATTTATGGAAATCCACAAAATTAGAAAATCAAATAAATTTTATGAGAAGTTTAAATTTGAAATTTAGTTTTACATCCTATGATATTATCGATGAATACGAAAATAAAATTAGCACTAGACAAGCAGATGATTTTATAAATTTTGATAAGTTAAAAAAATCTTGTGATATAGGTCTCTGCACCGTTTTATTAAAAAAAGAAATCTTGAATGATGAAAAATTTAAATTTCCAAAATTAATAACAAAAGAAGACTATGTGTTATGGTTGTTATTAGCAAAAAATAATATTGAGATGAGAGGCATAAACCAAAATCTATCTAGCTGGAGAAAAACGAAAAATTCTCTATCATCTTCAACTTTTCAAAAGTTGTTAGATGGCTTCAGGGTGTATAGAATTTATTTAGGTTATGGTAGATTAAAATCATTTTTTTGCTTAATAAATCTATCAATAAATTTTATTTTAAAAAATTAACTTAATGATTTTTTACTTATTTTTTTTATCTGTCTTTATAATCATATTAAATAAATTTTTATTAAAAAAAAGTCTCTTACTTAGCGATACAGGAGATAGTCACCAAAAACTTGCATCAAAGTTAAATGTTCCACTAACTGGAGGAATTTTTATTTTTCTTGGTTTTTTTTATTTTTTAGAAAATAATATTTATTCATTTATTCTTTCTTCATTTACAATTTTAATTTTAGGAACTTTTTCAGACTTAAAATTAATAAAATCAGCAGGTATTAGATTTTTATTACAAATGTTACTCGTCATTTTTTTTATATTTTTTAATGATATTCAGATTACAGACACCAGAATTGATATTTTGGATAAGATATTAAGTAACTTTATAATCAATTACCTATTTTTATGTTTTTGTATTTTAATAGTAATTAATGGCACAAATTTTATTGATGGTTTGAATACATTGGTAATAGGCTACTATTTAATAATTATGATAATAATTTACTTCCTAAATTTAAATGAAAGCATTATTTTAAAAGAAGTTTCGGTAGTACATATTTTATCTTTATTAATAATAGTGTTTATTTTGAATTCCTTAAATAAAATATATTTAGGAGATGCTGGATCATATTTATTAGGCTTTAGTTATGCAATTTTCTTAATAGATATTTACAATCTAAATTCAAAAATATCACCATTTTTTATTATACTTTTACTTTGGTACCCATGCTTTGAAAATTTATTCTCAATAATAAGAAAAAATGTTTTAAACAAATCTCCTATGTATCCAGACAGATATCATTTTCATCAACTAATATTTTCTTTTATAAAGAAAAGGTTTAATTTAAAAATTTTTACAGCCAATATTTTTACTGCACAGTTGATAAATTTTTATAATTTAATTATTTTCATTATCGGATCTCAGTTTATTTATCATACAAAAACCCAAATACTCCTTATTTTCATAAATATATTTCTTTATTCAATTATTTATATTAAACTCAGTTCTTTTAAGGATAAACTAAAGTAAAATTTTAATTTCTTGATATTAATTTAATATCTATGGTATCTGTTAATCATTAATGAAAAAAAAAATAGCACTAATTTTTGGAGTAACAGGACAAGATGGATCTTATTTAGCAGATTATTTAATAAAAAAAAAATATTTTGTTCATGGAGTTAAAAGGCGTTCATCATCATTAAACACAAGTAGAGTAGATCATATTTATCAGGATCGATTTGAGGGGAAAAGAAATTTTTTTTTACATTATGGAGATATTACAGATGCTATTTCAGTTTCAACATTAATTAGAAAAATAAAGCCTGATGAAATTTATAACCTAGCCGCTCAATCACATGTGTCAGTTTCTTTTGAAGTTCCAGAATATACTGGAAATGCTGATGCAATTGGAGCGTTAAGAATATTAGAGGCAATAAAATTTCATGGTCTTGAAAATAAAACAAAGTTCTATCAAGCTGGAACATCAGAAATGTTTGGCAAAGTCAAAGAGATACCGCAAAATGAAAAAACCCCTTTTTATCCAAGAAGTCCCTACGGCGTTGCAAAAGTTTATGCTCACTGGATAACAGTAAATTACAGAGAGGCATATAATATTTTTGCATGTAATGGAATTTTATTTAACCATGAAAGTCCTAGAAGAGGTGAAACATTTGTTACGAGGAAGATAATAATAGGACTTTGTAATATAAAATTGAAAAAACAAAAAACTCTTTATTTAGGAAATATTAAATCAAAAAGAGATTGGGGACATGCTAAAGATTATGTTGAAGCTATGTGGAAAATGATGCAAAAGAAAAATCCGTCGGATTATGTAATTTCAACTGGAAAGCAATATACTGTTAAACAGTTCATAAATTTTACTTTAAAAGAACTTAATATAAAGTTCAGATGGAAAGGAGATGGAATTAATGCAAAATGCTATGATGACAAAGGCAACTGTATTGTAGCTTGTAGCAAGGAATATTTTAGACCATTAGAAGTGGACACTTTATTAGGCGATTCTAGAAAAGCAAGAAAGGAATTAAATTGGAAACCAAAAATTGGAATTAAAGAACTTGTGAGAGAAATGGTAGGTTTTGAATTAACTCAAGCTAGAAAGAAAATTTAACAATCATTTTTGACAGATTTTATCATAGATTTAATGAAAGATATTTAGTCTTAAAGCCAAAATTACAAGATTTTTTTATTTCATTTATTGTTTACTTTATAAATATTTTGTGTATAAAACCTTCGCCTGGTGATTATTGCGAAAGTGTAATACCCGATCCCATTCCGAACTCGGAAGTCAAGCCTTTCTGCGCCGATGGTACTTTGTCTTAAGACATGGAAGAGTAGGACGTTGCCAGGCTAAAAATTATGAAAATAAAAAGTTCACTAAAATCTTTGAAATCAAGAGATCTTAACTCTAAGCTAGTTAGAAGAAGGGGCAGAGTGTATATAATTAATAAAAAAAATCCTAAATTTAAAGCTAGACAAAAATAGTTTAGTGGGCAACTGTCGCATTTATATCTTTAAAGTTTTGAATACTATTCACGTTTTATGATAATTAGTTCAATTTTAGAAAATAGAGATTTTGAAAAAAGAGTGGCGATAACGCCAGAGATTGTGAAAAAATATAAAAATTTAGGTTTTGAAGTTCACTTAATAAAAGATTATGCAAATCATCTTGGTATCAATGATAAAGTTTATACAGAATCTGGTGCAAAATTTTTTAACAGCCAGAATGAAATAATTAAAAACTCCGATATAATTATACAACATGGCTTACTAAATGATGAACAAGTAACAAATATGAAAGAAAACCAAATTTTAGTTGGCTCGTTTAATTATCATAAAAATAAAGAGAAAATTCAAAAATTATCCTCAAAAAAAATAAATGTTTTTTCTCTTGAATTACTTCCCAGAATAACGAGAGCTCAATCTATGGATATACTATCTTCACAGGCAAATCTAGCAGGCTATAAAGCAGTTTTAGAGTCCTTTGCATTTTTTCAAAAAGCTATCCCAATGATGATGACAGCCGCAGGAACGGTCCCTGCTGCGAAAGTATTAGTTGTTGGAGCAGGTGTAGCTGGACTACAAGCTATTGCGACTGCCAAAAGAATGGGAGCAATTGTGTTTGCGACAGATGTGAGAATGGCCTCTAAAGAACAAGTTGAAAGTTTAGGTGGAAAATTTTTAACTGTAGAAGTTGAGGAGAATCTTGAAACAGAAGGTGGTTATGCAAAAGAAGTTTCAGAAGATTTCAAGAAAAAGCAAGAAGAACTTTTGGCTGAAACGCTTAAAAAAATAGACATAGTTATATGTACTGCATTAATACCTGGAAAGAAAGCGCCTATAATTATAAATGAAAAAATGATAAATGATATGCAGCCAGGATCAGTGATATACGACTTAGCTGCCGCACAAGGAGGCAATACTTCTTTTACTGAAGTTGATAAAATAATTGATAAAAATGGTATAAAAATTATGGGTGAAAATAATATTTTGAATAAGTTGCCAGTTTCTGCTTCAAATCTTTATGCAAAAAACTTATTTAATTTTGTTTCAAATCTTTATGATAAAGAAAATAAAAAAATAAATATTAATTTAGAAGATGAGATTATAATGAATACTTTGGTAAAATAAACTATGGAAATTGATCCTTTTATATTTAGATTAAGTATATTTATATTATCTATCTTTGTTGGATATTATGTAGTTTGGAGCGTTACACCTTCATTACATACTCCATTAATGTCTGTTACTAACGCTATTTCATCAGTAATTATTGTGGGAGCAATAATCGCATCACTTTCAGGAGATGCCGACAAAATTTTTGATACTGCAAATATATTTGGATTTTTGGCTATAGTCCTAGCGGCCGTGAATATATTTGGAGGTTTCCTAGTGACTCAAAGAATGCTTGCAATGTATAAAAAGAAAAAGAAGGGCAAATAATTATGTCACCAAATCTATTAGCAGTTTTTTACTTAGTTTCCGGGGTTTTATTTATTTTGGCTCTTAGAGGGTTATCTTCTCCAGAAACTTCTAGAAAGGGAAATTTATTTGGTATTATTGGAATGGCTATTGCTATTAGTGTTACTCTGTTATCCGTTGGCAATTTTTCAACTGGATTTTTATACCTTTTAGCATTTCTTTTAATCGGTGGATCTATCGGGGCTTTTATTGCATTTAAAATTCCGATGACTGCAATGCCAGAATTGGTAGCTGGATTTCATAGCCTAGTTGGTTTGGCAGCGGTCTTTGTTGCTATTTCAGCTTTTTTAAGTCCTGAGGTTTTTAATCTCGGCTTTATAGGAAATATTAAATTAGCAAGCTTAATTGAAATGTCTTTAGGTGCATCTATCGGAGCAATAACATTTACAGGATCAATTATAGCTTTTTTAAAACTTAGAGGCATAATGTCAGGAAACCCAATAACTTTTATAGCTCAACACTATATTAATTTACTTCTAGGTATATCAGTAGCTGTTCTGATTTTTTATCTCTGCAAGACTCAATCAGCTAATATTTTTTGGTTTATAATTTTGATATCTTTTTTATTAGGAATTTTATTGATTATACCAATTGGTGGCGCAGATATGCCAGTTGTTATTTCAATGTTAAATTCATATTCTGGTTGGGCCGCAGCTGGTATTGGTTTTACTTTAGAAAATACAGCTTTAATTATTACAGGTGCATTAGTTGGATCATCAGGAGCAATATTGTCTTACATAATGTGTAAAGGTATGAATCGTTCTTTCTTTAATGTAATTTTAGGAGGTTTTGGTGGAACAGACAGTTCTTCATCAACAAAAGGTAAAGAACAAAGACCAGTAAAAAGTGGCAATGCAGATGACGCAGCATTTTTAATGAAAAATGCATCCTCAGTAATTATTGTACCAGGTTATGGTATGGCAGTTGCTCAAGCGCAACATGCATTAAGGGAAATGGTTGATGCACTAAAAAAAAATGGAGTTAAGGTTTCATATGCTATTCATCCTGTTGCTGGACGGATGCCAGGACACATGAATGTTTTGCTAGCTGAAGCTAACGTGCCATATGATGAAGTATTCGAGTTAGAAGAAATAAACAATAATTTTTCAAACTGCGATGTAGCATACGTAATTGGAGCAAACGATGTGACTAATCCTGTGGCGAAAACAGATCCACAAAGTCCTATTTATGGAATGCCAATTTTAGATGTTGAAAAATCTAAGTCAGTTTTATTTGTTAAAAGAAGTCTTTCGCCAGGATATGCTGGAATAGATAATGATTTATTTTATAGAGATAATACTTTAATGTTGTTTGCAGATGCAAAAAAAATGACAGAAGAAATATCTAAAAGTCTATAAAACTAAATGAGTACTAAAATTTTTTGTGACATAGCTGAATTAAAACAAATACAATTATTTAACAAAAAAAAATTAGTTAAAGGATTTACTACAAATCCAAGTTTGATGAGAAAAGCGGGAGCAAAAGATTACAAAAATTATTCAAAAAAAATTTTAAAAATATGTAAAAAAAAACCAGTTTCTTTAGAAGTTTTTGCTGACAATCTTGCGGATATCAAAAGACAAGCATTGTTAATAAACAAATGGGGAAAAAATGTTTATGTCAAAATACCTATAGTTAATTCAAACGGTAAATTTATGGGTCAAGCTATAAAAGAATTAAATGAAAAAAATATAAAATTAAATATTACAGCAGTGTATACCGCTAGTCAGACAAAGAAAATTTTGAAAATAATAAACAAAAAAACTAAATTGATTATTTCTATTTTTGCAGGTAGAGCAGCAGATACTGGAAAAGATCCAGTTCCCGAATTTAAAAAAAGCTTAAAGATGGCTAGTAAATTTAAAAATGTAGAAATTTTATGGGCAAGTGTTAGAGAACCTTATAATTACCTTCAAGCAAAACAATTAGGTTGTCAAGTTATAACAATACCACCCAACATTATTGAAAAAATAGAAAAATTTGGAAAATCTTTTGACAAATTAACAAAAGAAACTGTTAAGGCTTTTCTTGTCGATAGTAAAAAGTCTAGATTTAAAATTTAATAAAATTGGTTGCGGGGGACGGATTTGAACCGCCGACCTTCAGGTTATGAGCCTGACGAGCTACCAGACTGCTCCACCCCGCGATATCTAAATTCTGTTTTTAAGTTTATTTAGCTTTTTAACTCTCTTAATGTTCTCTTGTAGAATTCTCTTCTTTTTTTCTGATGGCTTTTCGTATGTGTTTTTTAATTTTATAATCTTAAAGAAACCATCTCTTTGAAGTTTTCTTTTTAAAACTCTAAGAGCCTGTTCAACATTATTATCTTTTACTTCTATTTTAATAAATACCTCCAAAAAAAAGATTAGATAACACTTTATATTTTTTATGTCTATTAAATTTACTCATAATTAGTTACTTTTGTAGAAAGTTTAGCTTTCTCTTTTTCTTTTTTTTCTCTTTTTATTCTTCTTTCAGCCTTTTCTATAGCATCTATTAGATTTTTTTGAGTAAATAAATTCATTGCAACTGGATCTTTTGGACTTAAATTATTAAAATTCCAGTAGCTTTTATTTCTAATAGCAACTACAGAATTTTTTGTTATCCCTACTAATTTTGCTATCTGAGAATCTTTTAAAATCCCATGATGTTTTATTAGCCAAAGGGCCGAGTCTGGTTTATCCTGTCTTTTAGAAAGCGGAACATACTTTTTTATTTTTTTATTTTCTGTTGAAATTTCAATATCAGTATTTTGAATTTTTAAAGGCCGATTAGAATCTTTGGATGAAAGTTCAATCTCCTCTTTTGTTAACTGTCCAGATATTATTGGATTATATGCAATGATTCCTTTGGCCACTTCTCCATCCGCAATACCTTGAACTTCAACTTCATGTAAGTTGCAGAAGTCAGCTATTTGTTTGAAAGTTAAAGTAGTATTTTCAACTAACCAAATAGCTGTTGCCATGGGCATTAGCGGTGCATTTGACATTTAATTTTTCTTTTCTGCTCTAAAATTTTGAAACTTTTTATTAAATTTGCTTACACGGCCTTTGTCCAATAATTTTTGTTTTCCACCAGTCCAAGCAGAGTGTGATTTTGGATCGATCTCTAATTTTAACACTTCGCCCTCAGATCCCCAAGTTGATTTAGTTTCAAACTGTGTTCCGTCAGTCATCTCAACTTTTATTTTGTGGTAGTTAGGGTGCGTGTCTTTTTTCATAACGAGACTTATAACAAAACAATTTAGGAAAACAATTAAAAGTTAGATAATTTTTCAAGCATTTTGTCGTTTATTACACTGCTAGCCGCTGTTATTTTGATATTTTTATTTTTTGAGGTATCAATTTCATTGACTATCCCCCCAGCTTCTTTGACTAAAATGATTCCTGCGGCAATATCCCATAGATTGAGATTTTTCTGAAAATATCCATCAAATCTCCCTGATGCAACATAAGCCATATCTAAAGCAGCACTACCAGATTTTCTAATATTCAGTTCGGTATTTATATTTTCATCTTTTCCTCCAGTTGCAAACAAACAATTTACAACTTCTTTTTTATTTGAAACTTTTATTCTTTGATTATTAAAAAATGCACCATTATTTTTTTCTGCGTAGAACATTTCATCTTTTATAGGATCATAAATTAAACCTGATACGATCTCTTCATTAGATTTTAAAGCAATTGATATTGCAAAATGAGGAATTCCATGTAAAAAGTTTGTTGTCCCATCAATAGGATCAATTATCCAGGTATTATTTTTATCACTGTTTACTTTAGAACCGTCCTCTTCACTTATTATGGAATAATTTTTTTTTGCCTTAGATAATTCTTCTATAATTATTTTTTCCGCCTTAGTATCTGCATTAGAAACAAAATCCGAGGGACCTTTAACCGATACTTGTAGTTTTTCAATTTCACCAAAATCTCTTATAAGATTTTTTGAGGCTTTCTGGCAAGCTTTAATCATTATATTTAAATTTGGAGATATTGAGTTCATTTTGTTTAAACTTTTTTAATATATTCAATGGTTCTTGTATCAACTACTATTTCATCTCCCGACTCAATAAATGGAGGAACTTGTATATGAATTCCGTTAGTAAGAGTTGCAGGTTTATAAGAAGAGGAAACCGTTTGTCCTTTAAGCGCAGCGTCTGTATTTTCAATTTTACATTTTATTTGTTTTGGAAGTTCAACTGACAATGGTTTTTCATTATAAAAACTAATATTGACCTCTAAATTTTCAGTTAACATTTTGCCTTTTTCTCCTACAGCATCTTTTTTTATATTTATTTGTTCAAATGATTTTGGATTCATAAAATAGTAATTTTGATCATCCTCATATAAGAAATTATAGGTTACCTCATCTAAAGATGCTTTTTCTAAAGTATCACTAGACCTGAATCTTTCGTTTAGTTTAGTATTTTTATTAACACTTTTCATTTCAACCTGGGCAAATGCCCCACCCTTTCCAGGCTTAACATGTTGTGTTTTAAGCACTACCCATAAGTCATCTTTATGTTCTATTAGCATTCCAACCCTGATTTCATTTCCTGATATTTTCATTTTAATTTTTTAATTGCTTCTATTGGTTTATATTTTTTATTTTTCCAAATGTAGCCTGAAATAGCTAAAAAGTTAGCTTTATTCAACAAAAGATTTTTATAATTATTTTCATTTATTCCACCAATGGCTACTATTGGTATATTTGTAATTTTTTTAATAATTTTTAATAATTTGATTTTTGCCCTAAATTTAACTTTTTTTGTTTTTGAGTTATTAAAGGCTCCGATAGCAATATAATCAGCTTTATTTTTAATCGCTATCCTTACAAGGTTTAAGGAGTTGTGGCATGTTACACCAATTATCTTGTTTTTTAGTATTTTTTTTACATTTATAATTTTCATATCTTTTTGACCAATGTGGCAACCATCGGAATTTACACTCTTTGCAACATAAGGATCATCATTTACTATAAATTTTACTTTATATTGTTTACAAATATTTTTTATTTTTTTTCCAATAATGATTTTGTTTGATTTTGTTTCTCTTTTTAGTCTTAGTTGAAAAAAACTTACTTTTTTTGTTTTAAATATATCTTCTAATTTTCTAAAAAAACTATTGTTTTTAATTTTATTTGGAGAAATTAAATAAATAAATTTCTTACTAATTATCTTGTTTTTCAATATTTTGTGACCATTTTCCTTGAGCTGCCAATGAACACATTTTAGCTCGATGATTAAATATAGCCTGAGTACCTTTGGTATTTTTAGTATCTTTAGACCAAAACTTTAAAGCACTTTGTTGTAAGGCTCTTCCGTAAGAATAAGTCATTTTAAAACTAGTATTATTATTTTTGTTTATAGAGTTTAAATTTTCTGTCGCCTCTATCTCTGATTGTCCTCCCGATAAAAAAGCTATACCAGGAACTTCTGTTGGCACAGAATCTTTTAAACATTTTAGAGTTAACTCTGCAATTTCATTTGTATTAAGTTTTTCGGAGGCCTTGTTTCCAGGTAAAATCATATTTGGTTTTAATATAGTGCCTTTAAGATCAACTTTATTTAGAATTAGTTCATCGTAACATTTTTTAATAATCTCAGAAGTTTTCTTCAAACATTCTTCAGCGTAATGATTGCCATCCATAAGTACCTCTGGCTCTACTATTGGAACCAATCCGTTTTCCTGAGCCAATGCGGCATATCTTGCTAATGCGTGAGCATTAGAAAAAATTGATAATTTACTTGGGTAATTTTTAGAAATTATATACACGGCTCTCCATTTAGTGAATCTTGCCCCAAGTTTATAATATTCTTTTAATCTTTCTCTTAAATTATCCAAACCCTCTGTAATTTTTTCATCTGGTGAATTAGCTAAAACTTTTGCACCGGTATCAACTTTTATTCCAGGTATAGCACTTGTTTTAGATATCAAGTCTGGAATTTTTCCACCCAGAGAGCTTGATTGTTTTATTGTCTCATCGTAGAGAATAACCCCACCAATACAAGTTTTCATACTTTCTGAGGTAAAAAGCGTTTCTCTAAAAGTCAATCTACTTTCTGGAGTTGATTCTACATTAACACTATTTAGTCTTTTAGTCATTGTGCCGGTACTTTCATCAGCAGCCAATACACCTTTTCCTTCTTCAATAATTTTTAATGCAATATTATTTAGCTCAGACATTTTGATTTAATGCCCTTATACCAGGTAAAGTTTTTCCTTCAAGGTATTCTAAAAAAGCTCCACCAGCAGTTGAAATAAAAGTAAAGCAATTTGATTTTCCAAATTTATTTATTGCTGCAACTGTTTCACCACCCCCTGCTACTGAAAAAATTTTATCTTTTGTAGTTTTTATTGAAATAGCTTCTAAAATTTTTTTTGTTCCATCCTGAAAATTTGGATTTTCAAAATATCCTGCTGGCCCATTCCACAGTAATGTTTTTGAATTATTTATAATTTTTTCAATAGACGATATAGTTTTTGGACCAATATCTAATATCATTTCATCATCTTCTACAGCTTGAACATCTTTTTGTTTTCCTATTCCATCAAGTTTTTTAGAAACAATAACATCTTCAGGCACAACAATTTTACAATTATATTTTTTGGAATTTTCAAAAATTTGCTTAACCATATTTTCACTCTCATGCTCACATATTGATTTTCCAACATTTTTACCTGTATGTTTTAAAATCGTATTAGCCATTCCCCCAACTATTACAACATTATCAAATTTTTTTATTAAATTATTAATAATCTTTATTTTCGTAGAAATCTTTGCACCTCCAATTATGAGAGAGACAGGTTTTTCAATTTCATTGGTAATTTTTTCTAAAGCACTAATTTCCTCAGTAATTTGAAGACCAAAATAAGATGGAATAAACGAGGTTATTCCATCAATTGAAGCATGAGATCTGTGTGAACAAGAAAAAGCATCATTTACATAAATATCTCCCAAGTTTGATATTTTTTTTGCAAACTCCATATCGTTAGCTTCTTCCTCTTTATTGAATCGAATATTCTCAAGCATTGTTATAGATCCATTTGAAGCTTCATTTATTTTAAGTCTTGTATTTTTATCAATTGGTTGTTTATTAAATGAAATATTTTTATTTAATAAATAAGATAATTTTTCCGAAATAGGCTTTAGTGACATGCCTTCAATAATCTGTCCTTTAGGTCTTCCAATATGTGATAAAATTATAATTTTAGCTTGTTTTTCCGATAGAAACTTTATCGTTGGTATTATTTTTTCTATTCTAGAAATTTCAGTTATTGCTCCATTTTTCATGGGTACGTTTAGATCAACTCTTAGCAAAACTTTTTTTCCTTTTAAGTCTAAATCTTTATTTAAAATATTTTTCATAAAAAATTAAATTTTATGAATATATTTTGCTAAATCGCACATTCTATTTGAAAAACCCCATTCATTATCATACCAAGCTGAGATTTTTCCCATTTTTTTACCAATTGTATTTGTTAGAGTCGTATCTACTATAGCAGAGTAGGGGTTATGATTGAAATCAACTGATACTAATTTTTCCTTAGTTATGTCTATTATACCTTTTAATGAATTTTTAGACGCATCTAAAAAACTTTTATTTATTTTTTGTATTGATAAATCTTTTTTGGTACAAAAAACTAACTCAATCAAAGATACGTTAGGGGTCGGCACCCTCATTGCCACTCCTTCTAGCTTACCTTTTAGTGAAGGGATAATCTCTCCTATTGCTTTCGATGCTCCCGTTGATGTTGGTACTATTGATTGAGATGCAGATCTTGCTCTTCTTGGATCCTTGTGAGAGTTATCTAATAATCTTTGATCAGTAGTGAAAGCATGGATGGTTGTCATAAAACCTTTTTCAATTTGATAATTATTGTTAATAACATTCACTACTGGCGCTAAACAATTTGTAGTACAAGACGCTGCAGAAATAATTTTATCATTTTTATTAATAGTATTATGGTTAATACCATAAACTATTGTTTTATCGGCATTTTTACATGGCGCAGAAACAATCACTTTTTTTGCACCATTTTTTAAATGAGGCAGTAACTTATCTTTAGAATTAAATTTACCCGTACATTCAAAAACATAATCAACACCATGCTTTTTCCAATCAATATTTTCTATATTTGTTTCTTGAGAAAATGAGATTTTTTGTTTTCCGATTGTAATTTTATTTTTATCAAACTTAATTATAGAATTAAATTTTCCATGTATTGAGTCATGTTTAAGTAAGTTTGAGCTGACTTCTGAATTAGTTCTATTATTTACATGTTTTATCTCAAAATTATTTAATTTACCTTCAATAATTGATCTAATTACCATTCTGCCAATTCTACCAAGACCATTAATACCTATTTTTATTTTCATATTCTTTCTTTAATTTTTTTAATTATATTTTCAGAATTTAGTTTAAAGTGATCATAAATATCTTTGTATGGAGCACTTCTTCCAAAATCATTAATACCAAAATTCATTCCATTAGAGCCTGTATATTTTTTCCAAAATCCAGTTTCAGATGCCTCTATAGAAATCAAAAGTTCTGTTTCAGACAAAATTTGTTTTTTGTAAGTTTCATCTTGTTTGTCAAATAATTCTTGACAAGGCATTGATATAACTTTTGAATAGATATTTTCTGTGGCTAATTTATGGCTGACCTCACATGCTAAATTAGTTTCAGATCCACTAGACATTAATATTAGTTTAATGTTATTTCCAGTTCTCATAACTTCATATGCTCCTTTAGAGCATTTATTAACTTTACTATATTCTTTTCTGACAGGCTCAATTTTTTGTCTAGATAATACAAGCACACTTGGTGATTTATTGCTTTTAAGCGCTAATTGCCAGCACTCAAAAGTTTCAATTGTATCCGCAGGTCTAAAAACATTTAAATTTGGTATTGATCTTAAACTGGCTAATTGCTCAATTGGTTGATGAGTTGGACCATCTTCTCCAAGTCCAATCGAGTCGTGAGTAAAAATATAAATTACTCTTTGCTTCATCATTGCAGCTAGCCTTATTGATGGTTTGCAATAATCACTAAAAATTAAAAATGTTCCACCATAAGGTATTAAGCTGCTATGCAAAGACAGACCATTCATAATACCGCACATTGCATGCTCTCTTACTCCGTAATGAATATAATTTCCTTTAAAATTTCCTGGTTTAATTATTTCATGTTTTTTTGTTTTAGTATTATTTGAGCCGGCCAAATCAGCTGATCCTCCAATCAAGTAAGGTAAAGATGTGATTAATTCTAAAAACATTTCAGATGATTTTCTTGTTGCAACAGGTTTCAAGTTTTTTAAATAGCTTTTAATCGTTTTTTCAATTGATTGATTAATTTGATCCTTGTGATTTTTAAAACCGGGAGAATAATTATCTTTAAGTTGCTTTTCTATTGACCATCCCAGCCAACCATATTTTTTTATTTCTTTTTGATTTTTTGACTCAACTCTTTCAGCATTAACAGACGCTTTATAACCAATTTTTTTCCATTCTTTTTTGATTTCACTTGGAATCTCGAAAGGTTTATAATTCCAATTTAATTTTTTTCTGACCAAATTAACTTCTTCCTCTCCAAGAGGACTACCATGAGACGATGCTTTTCCTCCTTTATTTGGAGAACCGTAGCCTATTGTTGTTTTACATGAAATAGCAAAAGGTTTTTTTGCTTTTTGCGCTTTTCTAAGTGCTTTAAAAATTTGTTTTTCATCATGTCCATTTATATCTAGATAATCCCAACCATAGCTTTCAAATCTTTTTTTGGTGTTATCTGATACTGCTAAATTGGTTGGTCCATCTATTGATATTGAATTATTATCAAACAACAAAATAAGATTTTTTAATTTAAGATGACCTGCAAAACTTAAAGCTTCATGGCTAATCCCTTCCATTAAACATCCATCTCCAGCCAAAACGTAAGTCTTATGATTTATAATTTTTTTACCAAATTTATTTTTTAAAATTTCTTCAGCTAATGCGAAACCGACAGCATTTGCTATACCTTGGCCTAGTGGTCCAGTTGTCGTTTCAATTCCAGACCCTGGGTGATATTCTGGATGTCCTGCACAAATGGAGTTTAGTTGTCTAAAATTTTTAATATCTTCTATAGAAACACTTTTGTAACCTGTAAGATAAAGTAGAGAGTAAAGCAGCATTGATCCGTGACCAGCGGATAAAACAAATCTGTCTCTATTCAACCAATCTGGTTTTTTGGGATTGAATTTTAAAAAATCTTTAAACAAAACTGTCACAACATCAGCCATTCCCATTGGCATACCAGGATGACCAGAATTTGCTTTTTGAACAGCATCAATGGACAGAAATCTTATACAATTAGCTAATTTTCTATATTGTTTGTTCAAAATTATCCTATCTAGACTAAGAAGATTCTATTTATTAATATGTATATATATGAAAACTTCTTACGAAAAAGAAAAAAAACTTAGTTTAGCACTTAGCAAACTAAAAAAATTAAATTTTCAAAAACCTGACCTTAAAAATAGCATAGAAAAATTAAGTATTCAAAAAAATCAATTAGAAATTGAAAAAAAGGAAGCAGAAAATAAATATGGATTGTTGGTGACAGAATTTGAAGCTCTTGAAAAAAAATTACAGACAATTAATGCTCAAAAACAAAGTGAACAAAAAAAAGAAGTAGAATTTTCAGAAAAAATTGATGAATTAAATCAAGAAACAGATAGTCTACTCGAGGAAATTGATAAATGGCAAATGTAAATATAAAATTTAATGGTAAAGAATTTTTGTTATCCTGCGACGATGGTCAAGAAGTTCATTTAGAGGAATTATCAGAACAACTTAATCAAAAGTTTGAAAATTTAAAAAAAGATTTAGGTAATATTGGTGAAAATAAACTTTTATTAATTACCTCAATAAAGATCATGGATGAGTATTTTGAGACAAAAAAAAAAGTAGAAGATAAGAAAAAAGAATTAAAAGATCTGTCTAGCAAGTTTAAGGAGCTTAAATCTTTAGTTTATGAATATAAGAATAATAAAGATAAAGAAATCAAAAATTTAAACGATCAACAAGCTGACCTAAAAAAAGAACTAGAAAAAAATAAATATGATTACGAGAAAATTATAGATGATACAACAAATCAGATTGAAACTTTTTTAGAAAAAGCAAATCAAGAAGACTCAATTCAATAAATTACAATTGTGCATAAAAAAAATTTAAGAAAAAAAATTCTTAAGATTAGAAAAGAAATAAACAAAACAAAAAATAGAATTAATTTTTTTAAAGTTTTCAAATTAATCAAAAAAGAAAAAAAAATTGGTAAAATCATTGGAGGATATTTTCCTGTAAATAATGAAATAGATAATTTAGAGATATTGAAGAAATTTGAAAAAAAAGGATATAAAATTTGTCTTCCTGTAGTTAAGAAAAATTATGATATGGATTTCTATAATTTTTCTTTTGAAGAACCTTTGATAGTTAATAAATACGGTATTCCAGAACCTCAAAAAACTAAGATTGTTTATCCAGATATAATTTTAATTCCGATGGTTGGATTTGATAAAAATTTGAATCGTTTGGGATATGGTGGCGGCTATTATGATCGAATTATACATAAGCTCATCCAAAAGAAAAAAATTTTAAAAATTGGTTTAGCTTTTTCTAAGCAAAAAATTAATAGTTTGCCGATATCAAAATATGATAAGAAAATGGATTATATTGTAACTGAAAAATATATTTTATAATGAGAATTCTTTTTTTAGGAGATGTAGTTGGTAGCTCAGGGTGTAAGGCTTTATTAAACTATTTGCCTGACACAATTAATAAAAAGAAAATTGATTTTGTTGTTGTGAATGGTGAAAATGCTGCAGACCAGGGTGTAGGCATTACAGAGAAAATTTGCAATAACATGTTTAGCGCTGGAGTAAATGTTATAACAACAGGAAATCATATTTGGGATCAAAAAGAAACATTATCGCATATTGAGAAAGAAAAAAGACTATTAAGACCTGAAAATTTAGTAAAACCTTCACCGGGGAAAGGATTTGAAATATATAATACAAATAATGGATTTAAAGTTGGGGTTCTTAATTTGATGGGAAATATTTTTATGAAAAAATGCAATGATGTATTTTATGAGGCTAAAAATTTTATGAATAAAAATATTTTAAAAGAGAACTATGATTTTTTAATTGTTGATTTTCATGGTGAAATAACAAGTGAGAAAATGGCGGCAGGTCATTTATTTGACGGTAAAGCAACACTTGTAGTTGGCACACATACACATGTTCCAACTAATGACGCTAGAATTTTAGAAAATGGCACAGCTTATCAAACTGATGCTGGGATGTGTGGAGATTATAATTCAGTGATTGGAATGGATAAATTTAATTCTTTGAATAAGTTTTTAAAGAAAGAGTCAAAAAAACATTATCCCGCTTCTGGTGAAGCAACTTTATGTGGAGTTATAGTGGACGCAAACAAAAACAATGGCCTAGCGGATAAAGTTGAAAATTTTATTTATGGAGGCGATTTAAAAAATTCTGATTAATTATGGCTGGACATTCACACTGGGCAGGAATTAAACATAAAAAAGGTAAACTCGATAAAAAAAGATCAAATCTTTTTTCAAAATTATCAAAAGAGATAACTGTTGCTGCTAAATTAGGAGATAAAGATCCCGATATGAATGCTAGACTAAGATCTGCAATTCAAGCAGCAAGATCAGCTAATATGCCCAAAGAAAATATTGAAAGAGCAGTAGATAAATCTATAAACTCTATTGATCAAAATTTTGAGAGTATAAGATATGAGGGATTTGGTCCTGATAAAATTGCCGTAATTGTTGATAGTTTGACAGATAATAAAAATAGAACAGCTTCTAATATAAGAACTATATTTCAGAAAAATGGAGGAAGCTTAGGTACCCAGGGTTCCGCTTCACACAATTTCCAGCAATTAGGTGTTATAAAAATTAATAAGAATGAAATTTCTGATGAAAACATTTTGGAAATTGCGATAGATTCGGGTGCCAAGGAATGCTTTTCTAATGCAAACTTTCATGAAATTCATTGTGATAAAAATGAAATTTACAATGTTAAAACCAATTTAGAAAAATCTATAAAAAACTTTATATCTACTGATATTTGTTGGTTACCAATAAATAGCGTAGAGATTAAAGGTGAGAAATTAAAAATTGTTTTGGATTTTTTAGAAGAGCTTGAGGAGAATGATGATGTTCAAAAGATATATACAAATTTACTAGAGGGTACTAGCTAATGTTGATAATTGGTATTGATCCAGGGATAACAGGATCAATCTGTTTTTTTGAAGATGGAAAAGTAATTGATTTAATTGAAATGCCAAATATGCCCGATGGAAAAAAACAAAAAAAACAAGTAAATGGAGCTCAAATTTATAACGAGATACTTTCAAGAACAAAAGAGTTAGAAAAAAAAAATATTAAAGTTGTTATAGAACATGTTTCAGCAATGCCTGGACAAGGAGTAACTAGCATGTTTAACTTTGGACAATCTTTTGGGGTTTTAAAAGGTATTTGTTCAGCTATGCAACTTTCAATGTATTTTGTGAGACCGGCAAAATGGAAGAAATATTATAACCTTATCAATGCAGAAAAAGATGCAAGTAGAACTAAAGCCATAGAAATTTTTCCGTATATTTCCAGTCAATTATCTAGAAAAAAAGACGGTAATAAAGCAGATGCGGCTTTAATTGCTAGTTATTTTTACGAAACCTACCAGTCTGATAAATAAATATTTTGGCAATAAAGACAAATTCATGACACATTTTAGTGTGAGATCTAACAAATGGAAGCAGATATTACATCACAAGCAGTGGGCTTAGCAAGCAACACAGATTTTTCAATTTTACAACTATTTGTCAGAGCAGATATAGTTGTCAAGAGTGTTATAATAATTTTAATAGCTAGTTCAATATATTCATGGGCAGTAATTATAGAAAAAATTAAATTATTTAAAAAGATAAATTCCTCTACAGAAGATTTTGAAAATAAATTTTGGAAATCAAAATCAGCAGAAAATTTTTATAATAATCTTCCTTCAAAAACTGAAGATCCCATGTCAAGAGTTTTCATGGATTCAATGCATGTAATGATAAAATCTAGACGTAGCTCAAACTTAGATGAAAAAATGTCTAGAATGCTTGAAATAAATATAGAAAAACAAATGGAAAAAATTGAAAAAGGGTACACGTTTCTTGCAACGGTTGGATCAACTGCTCCTTTTATCGGTTTATTCGGAACTGTTTGGGGCATAATGAATTCTTTTCAATCAATTGCTATATCGAGAAATACAAGCTTAGCTATTGTAGCTCCAGGAATAGCAGAGGCATTATTTGCAACTGCTCTAGGTTTGTTAGCTGCTATACCAGCAGTTATTGCGTATAACAAATTTAATAATGATGCAAAAAAATACTCTCAAAAATTAGAAAATTTTTCAAAAAGATTTTTATCAATAATTTAAAATGGCCTTTAATTTAAAACGATCATCAAAAGAGCCAATGAGCGAAATTAACGTAACGCCTTTTGTAGATGTAATGTTAGTTCTTTTAATTATTTTTATGGTAACTGCTCCTCTTTTGACTGTGGGCGTTCAAGTTGACTTGCCAGAAAGTTCAGCAGACTCTTTGCCAGAGGAGCAAGAGCCGTTGACACTGAGTATTAATTCAAAAGGTGAAATTTTTATACAGGAGTCTAAAGTTGAATATGATAAAATTATAGCAAAAATATTAGCAGTATCAAAAAATAGAACTGATACAAGAATTTATGTTAGAGGAGATAAAACAATTAATTATGGTAGAGTTTTGGAAATTATGGGAATGTTGTCAGGTTCAGGATTTACTAAAGTAGCATTGATCTCGGAACCTTATAAAGAAAGGTAAGATTTGTGACTAGAAATATCATTATTTCTTCGACTTTTCATTTGATAATAATTTTTATTACTGCAATGAGCTTACCTTTTTTATCAAAAAAACCAATTAATCTACCACCAATTGTTTCAGTTGAGTTGATACAAATTACAGATTTAACAAATATTCCGTTTGCCCCTAAAGCAAAAAAAATTATTGAGAAGGTGAAAGAGAAAGAAAAACTAGTTTCAGAACAAGCTCCTCCTAAAGTTATTAAAAAAGAAAAGCCCGATGCAGTACCTTTGCCAGACGAAAAAATTGAAAAGGTTAAAAAGTTAGAAGATAAAAAACAAAACCCTGAAAAGATAGATAATGAGGTTAAACAAGTATCAGAGTTTGAAAAAGAAGAACTATTTGACCCAAATAATATTGCTGCACTTATAGATAAGTCAAAGGAAGACATTGGAGAAACGACAGATAAACCAAACAAGATTTCCCAGGATCAAGATAGAACTGTAGATAATATTGGATTATCCTTAAGTGAAGAGGATGCATTGAAAGCTCAAATTTTTGGTTGTTGGAGTATACCACTTGGTTTACCTTATAATGAAAATTTATTAGTGAGAATCAAATTGAAATTAAAACCTGATGGATCAGTAATTAAATCAGAAATTCTAGATCATGCTAGAATGAATAAACCAGGTCAAGGATTCTATAAAGTATTAGCAGAAAGCGCACTTAGAGCTATTCAGTTGTGTCAGCCTCTTAGAGTCCCCACTACTGGATATGAAAGATGGAAAGATTTACAACTAAACTTTGATGCAAGAGAAATGCTGGAAGGATAAAAATGTTTTTTAGATATTTACTAGTTTTAATATTTTTAATACCTTTAAATTCGCATGCTTTGATAGAAGTTGATATAAGCAGAGGTAACTTAAGTCCTCTTCCAATTGCAGTATCACCATTATCTTTAGATAAAGAGTCAAAGCAGTCACTTCAAAAAATATTAAAAAAAAAAGACCTTGGTTCAGAAATTTCAATTGTTGTTGAAAATAATTTGAAAAAAACTGGTTTATTTAATCCATTAAATAAAGATTCTTTTCTTCAAAAATCAGATATTGCTCATTTAAAGCCTAGATTTGAAGATTGGGCTTTAATAAAAGCTCAAGCTTTAATTACCGGTAAAGTTACAGTAGTAGATGAAAAACTTAGAGTTGAATTTAGACTTTGGGATGTACTTGCAGCTAAAGAAATGTTGGCGTTGGCATTCACTACTGTTCCAAGTAATTGGAGAAGAGTAGGGCATATTATAACTGATAAAATTTACGAGAGATTAACTGGAGAAAAAGGTTATTTTGACACAAGAATTATTTATGTAGCAGAGGAAGGTCCAAAAACTAGAAGAATTAAAAAGTTAGGGATTATGGATCAAGATGGTTTTAATACAAAATATTTAACTTTAGGAAATGAATTAGTTTTAACTCCTAGATTTAATCCAACTAATCAAATGGTTACTTATCTTTCTTATTTTAGAAATTTGCCAAGAGTTTATTTGTTAGATATTGAAACAGGCATTCAGGAAGTTGTTGGAGATTTTCCAGGTATGACATTTGCCCCAAGATTTTCTCCCGATGGCAAAAAAATTATAATGAGTTTTGCTAAAGATGGAAATTCTGATATTTATACCATGGATCTAGAAAATAGAATTGTTGAGAGAATAACAAATCATCCATCGATAGATACATCCCCATCTTATTCTCCCGATGGAAAATATATTTGTTTCAACTCAGATAGAAGCGGATATCAACAAATCTATATTATGAAAAGTGACGGATCAAATGTTAAAAGAATATCATTTGGCAAAGGTTTGTATGGAACACCTGTCTGGTCGCCAAGAGGAGACTTAATTGCTTTTACTAAGTTACATAAAGGTAAATTTTACATTGGTGTAATGCGAACTAATGGAAAAGGAGAAAGACTATTAACTGAAAATTTTTATCAAGAGGCTCCATCTTGGTCTCCAAATGGGAGGGTTTTGATATTCTATAGAGAAACTAAAACTGATGAAAAAGGAGAGGGGTTTTCGGCAAAATTATGGTCAATAGACTTGACGGGTTATAATGAGAGGTTAGTAGAGACAGAAACTGATGCTTCAGACCCATCTTGGTCGTCTTTATTAAGCAATTGATCTTAAATACTTGCGCATTTGATATTAAATAGTTGATTTTTAGGCTTGAAAGATCTATTTAGGTGTGAAAAAGTCATAATATTCAATTTAAGGAGTTGTAATGAATCTGAACAAAATTTTTAAAAATGCACTTCTAGTAGCTCTTGCGTGTTTAGCATTATCTGCTTGTGCAAAAAAAGTAGGCACAGGTCAAATGCAAGGCGATGTATATACAGGCACAGACACTGTTGAATATTTAGCATCTGGTGTTCCTGATAGAGTTTTCTTTGCAACAAATGAATCTGTTTTAACTACCAAGTCTAGAGAGACTTTGAGAAAACAAGCTGCTTGGTTAAGAAAAAATTCAAAAATTAATATAGTAATTGAAGGCCATGCTGACGAAAGAGGAACAAGAGAATATAACTTAGCATTAGGAGAAAGAAGAGCTAATGCTGCAAAAGATTATTTAATGACTTACGGAATTTCTGCAGATAGAATTTCTGTGATTAGTTATGGAAAAGAGAGACCTGTAGACTCAGGTTCAAACCCACTTTCTTGGTCTAAAAATAGAAGATCAGTTACTGTAAAAGCTAACTAAAAATTTAATAAGAAAAGACCCTGTTAAACATTTATCAGGGTCTTTTTTTTGCCATCATTATAATTACAAATAAGTTTAATGCTCAAGATTGCTAAAACTATATTGATAAGTTTTTTTTTATTTGTTTTTTTCTCAAATAATAAAATTATTGCAGAAACAACTAATGATAATTTGGAAGAAATTATTGAAGTAATTAAACAAGATATAAAAACTCTTGAAAAAGCAGTTTACTCAGAAACAGAAAGCTCATTATCAAATAATTCTTTTGATAAAAATTCAGAAGATGTACTAACAAGACACCTCCTTAAATTATCAGAAATTGAAAATCAATTTCAAGAACTAACAAATAAATTTGAAGAAATAAATTTTAAATTAGATAAGTTATCAAGTAGATTATCAAAAGTTCAAGCTGATAACCAAATTAGATTTCAAAATATAGAAAATAATACAATTTCTAAAACAGATAATATTGATGAAAATAAAACTGAAACTACTAAAGTTAGCAAAAAACAAGATGAGGAAATTTTGCCGGGATCCTCAGAACCACAAGACTTAGGTTCAATTTCTTATAAGGATACAGAAACAAATTTAAATACTCAACAGACACAATCTGTTGATGCGACTGGAACAGTTGTTACAGAGGAATTTAGTTCTGGAGAAAAATTACTACCTGATGAGAGTCCAGAAAAACAATATGAATTTGCAACAAGTTTTTTAAAGGTTGGAGATTACAACATGGCAGAAAGAGCCTTTAAAGAATTTGTAGATACAAATCCTAATCATACTTTGGCAGGCAATGCACAATATTGGTATGCTGAAACTTTTAGAATAAGACAATTGTATACTGATGCAGCTTCTGCATATTTAGAGGGATATCAAAAATATCCTAAAAGCACTAAGGGTCCTATAAATTTACTAAGACTTGGTGTATCATTAGTTCAGATAGGAGAGAAAGATCAAGGTTGTTTAATGATAACTGGTGTTCAAAAACAATACCCTAAAGCAAAACAGTCTGTTCTCCAAAAAGCTAAATATGAAGAAAAAAAGTTTGAATGTAAAAAAAATAAGTCATAATAATTTTGTACTTAAATACCTAAATAATAAAGAAACTTTAAAAATTTTTAAAGAATTTAAAAAATCAATAGATATAAAAAATAAATATGCAGTAGCTATTTCTGGGGGAACAGATAGCATTGCTCTAGCATATATGTGTAAATGCTTATCAGAAATTTATAATACAAAATTCAAATATTATTTAATTGATCATAAACTAAGACAAGAATCTACAAATGAAGCCTTTAAAGTTTTACAAATACTTAAAAAATTAAAAATAGATTGTAAAATATTAACATGGAGGGGTAAAAAACCTAGATCAAACATACAATCCATTGCTAGAAATAAAAGATATGATTTATTGACAAAAGAGTGCAAAAAAAACAAAATTTCCTATTTACTTCTAGGACACCACATTGACGATGTTTATGAAAATTTTTTACTCAGAATTTTACGAGGAAGTGGTTTGAAAGGACTTGTTTCTATGGATAAACTAACTGAAAGTAATTTTAATAATATAAAATTAATAAGACCTTTAATCGATATTAAAAAATCTCAGTTAAAAAAGATATCGCAAAGTGTCTTTAAGTTTCACGTTGAAGATCCTTCTAATTTAAATGAAAAGTTTAAAAGAATAAGAATGAGAAAGTTAATTAAAACTTTAGAGGCCGAGGGTTTAGACAAAAATAAACTTAAACTTACAATTCAAAATCTTAGAGCATCTAATGATGCAATAAACTTTTATACTAAAAAAAATATTTACCAGAACTCATTTTTTTTTAAGGATAAAAATACTTTTTTTATAAATAAATTTTTTTTTGCTCAGCCAAGTGAAATAGTTTTTAGATCTTTTGGTGAAATACTTAAAAAAGTTGGAAAAAAATACTATACATCTAGAGGTAAAAGCATAAGCGCTGGAATAAAAAGAATTAAATCTGATAATTTCAAAAAGATGACATTAGGAGGATGTGTTATACAAAAAATCAGTGAAACTGTGACGGTTTTTCCAGAAAGATCTTAAAAATGACAAATTTTGTACTAAAATGTCACTTGTTTAATTTGCAATAATTCTTATCTTATAATGATGAATTTTAAAAATTTAGTAATGTGGGCGGTTATAGTTTTTTTAACTATAGGGCTTTACAACATGTTTAAAAACCCCCAAGGCTCTTTGAAGAAAGCAAATACAATAATATTCTCTGAATTTTTGTCAGAGGTAGATAATGGAAGAGTTGTTAAAGTTGAAATTAAAGAAAATAATATCAAAGGTGTAATGTCAAATGGAGAAACATTTACAACTTATTCTCCAAATTATCCAAATCTTATAGAGAGACTTACTGATAAAGGTGTAAGTATTTCAGCATCACCAGTTGATGAAAAAATGCCTTCTCTTCTAGGTGTACTATTATCTTGGTTTCCAATGTTGTTGCTAATTGCAGTTTGGATTTTTTTTATGAGACAAATGCAAGGTGGAAAAGGTGGGGCTATGGGATTTGGCCGTTCAAAAGCAAAAATGATGAACGAAATTAAAGGAAAGGTAACTTTTAATGACGTTGCTGGAGTAGAAGAAGCGAAAGAAGAAGTTGAAGAAGTGGTAGAGTTTTTAAAAGATCCGAGAAAGTTTAGCAGACTTGGTGGTAAAATTCCAAGAGGCTGTCTTTTAGTTGGTCCTCCCGGTACTGGAAAAACTTTATTAGCAAGAGCTATAGCAGGTGAGGCTGGTGTGCCTTTTTTTACAATATCAGGATCTGATTTTGTTGAAATGTTTGTTGGTGTTGGAGCTTCGCGAGTTAGAGACATGTTTGAGCAAGGTAAAAAACATTCACCTTGTATAATTTTTATTGATGAGATTGATGCAGTAGGAAGAAGTAGAGGAGCGGGTTTAGGAGGTGGTAATGATGAAAGAGAACAAACATTAAATCAGTTGCTCGTTGAAATGGATGGTTTTGATACAAATGAGGGTGTAATAATTATTGCTGCAACTAACAGACCTGATGTATTAGATCCCGCATTATTAAGACCAGGTAGATTTGATAGACAGGTTGTTGTCTCGCTTCCTGATATTATTGGTAGAGAAAAAATACTGAAGGTTCATGCTAAAAAAATATCTATGGCACCGGATGTTAATTTAAGAACAGTAGCAAGAGGAACGCCAGGATTTTCAGGTGCTGATTTGGCTAACTTAGTAAATGAGTCAGCTTTGTTAGCAGCAAGAAAAAATAAAAGAATTGTAACATACAATGAATTTGAAGAAGCTAAAGATAAAGTAATGATGGGTGCAGAAAGAAGATCAATGGTCATGACTGAAGAAGAGAAAAAATTAACTGCTTATCATGAAGCAGGTCACGCCATTGTAACCATTAATGAAAAAGCTGCATACCCAATTCATAAAGCAACAATAATTCCAAGAGGAAGAGCTTTAGGTATGGTTATGCAATTACCAGAAAAAGATGAGGTATCTCAAACAAGGGAACAGTTGCACGCTCAAATGGCAATTGCTATGGGTGGAAGAGTAGCTGAAGAGTTAATTTTTGGAGAAGATAAAGTGACCACTGGAGCTGCAAGCGATATAGAACAAGCAACAAAACGTGCTAGGGCGATGGTGATGAGAGCTGGACTTAGTAAAGAATTGGGTCCCATTGCTTATGGAGAAAACGAAGAAGAGGTATTCTTAGGTCGCTCAGTCGCTAGACAACAAAATATGTCAGAAGAAACTGCTAAAAAAGTGGACTCAGAAATAAAAAAATTTGTTGAGAAAGGTTATGAGAGGGCAAGAACAGTATTAACAGAAAAAATTGAAGATTTACATAAACTTGCTAAAGCACTATTAACTTATGAAACATTAACAGGAAGTGAAATTGAAGATTTAATTAATAAGAACATTTATCCCTCAAATAAAGAAGACTTAAAAGCGAACGAGGAAAAACAAGACTCGGCGCTAGGATCAATGGGATTAAAGCCCAAGATAGTCCATTAAATATTAAATGACTAAATATTACACTAGAGCGTGTAATTTTTATTCAGGACAAAAATCATATGAACTGGTCAAAAACAAGCTAGCTCTTCCTTTAAATGATAATAGCTTACTATCTTTTGATACCATTGAAATCATATCTAGAAAAGAGAAAAGAAAAATTCATATCAAAGACATTAATAAACAAAGTCATAAAGTTAAAAAAAAAATCAAGGAAGATATAAAATCAATTATAGGAAAAAAAAAATTTAAGGGATTAAATTTGAAAAAATTTCCTATTTTGATGGGAGTGGTTAATTTGACCCCAGATAGTTTTTCAGATGGAGGAAAATATAATAAAAAAAATCTGGGCTATAAATATGCGAGTCTTTTAATAAAAAATGGATGTGAAATTTTAGATATTGGAGGAGAGTCAACTAGACCAGGAGCAAAAGATATTAATAAAAAAATTGAATGGAGAAGAATTAATAAAACTTTAAAAAAAGTTACAAAATTGAAAAAGTTTATTTCCATAGATACTAGAAAAAGCTGGATTATGGAAAAAGCAATAAAAAGTAATATAAATTTAATTAATGACGTATCTGGTTTGGATTATGATAAAAATACAAAACATATTTTGAAAAAATATAATATTCCATTCGTTATTCATCATATGGTCGGTACACCTAAAAATATGCAAAAAAAAGCAAGATATAAAAATGTTCTATTAGATGTTTACGATTTTTTTGAGAAAAAAATAAAAATGATAAGATCTTTGGGAATTAAACATAATAATATCATTTTAGACCCAGGTATAGGGTTTGGTAAAAATTTGAAACATAATATTACTTTAATTCACAATATTTCTCTTTTTCACTCACTTGGTTTTCCTGTAATGTTAGGAATTTCAAGAAAAAAATTTATTAAGGATATATCTTTAAACAATGATAGCAAAGAAAGATTAGGTGGAACAATATCATCTAGTTTATATGCAATGACACAAGGAATACAAATACTAAGAATTCATGATGTAAATGAAGTCAATCAAAGTATTAAAGTTTTTAAAACTCTAATTTTTAAATAATGTTAAAAAAATATTTCGGAACAGATGGAATTAGAGGAAGAGTAAATGAAGGAAATATTAATGGAGAGATGTTTTTTAAATTCGGTTTAGCAGCTGGAACTTATTTTAAAAATTTAAAAAAAACAAAACAAACAGCAGTTATCGCAAAAGATACGAGACTATCAGGATATACACTTGAGCCAGCTTTAGTATCAGGTCTAACATCTGCAGGAATGCACGTTTATACTTTGGGTCCATTACCATCAAATGGCTTGGCAATGTTAACAAAAAGAATGAAAGCAAATATGGGCATAATGATAACAGCATCTCACAATCCATATTACGATAATGGATTGAAATTATTTGGACCAGATGGTTTGAAGCTGTCAGATAAAATTGAAAAAAAAATTGAAAAACTAATAGATACAAAGATAAAAAACAACTTATCTAAGCCCGATAAACTTGGAAGAGTAAAAAGATTAGAGGACGCTAATGATAGATATATCGAAATCTTAAAATCAAACTTTCCATCAACTTTTAGCTTAAAAGGCATTAGAATAGCGATAGATTGTGCAAATGGTGCAGGATACAAATCTGGGCCAAAACTTTTGAGTTCGTTGGGTGCAAAAGTTTATGATATTGGAACAGCTCCGGATGGATTAAATATAAATCTAAATTGTGGATCCACTTTTCCAAAAAAAATACAAACTTTAGTTAAAAAATATAAGGTTGATCTAGGAATTTCCTTGGATGGAGATGCAGATAGAATTATTTTATGTGACGAAAAAGGAAATATAATTGATGGTGATCAAATTATAGCAATGCTTGCAAGTAGATGGAAAAGAAAAAAAATTCTTAAAGGTGGAGTAATTGGAACATTAATGTCAAATTATGGCTTACAAAACTATTTTGCTGAACAAAATGTAAAATTTATAAGATCAAATGTTGGAGATAGATATGTTAAAGAAAAAATGCAAAAAAATAATTTTAATCTTGGAGGGGAACAATCAGGACATATTATATTAGGAAATTTTGCAACAACTGGTGACGGTCTGCTTGTAGCTTTAGAAGTTTTATTTTCAATGAGAAAAGGGAGAAAAGCTAGTGATTTATTTAATATTTTTAAACCCATGCCACAAATTTTAGAAAATGTCATTGTTAAAGACAAAAACTTAATAAATAAATTAAAATGTAAGCAGGCTATAAGGAAAGCAAACAAACTAATGGGTAAAAAAGGAAGACTTTTGGTTAGAAAATCTGGAACAGAACCTAAGATTAGAATTATGGGAGAGTCATTTAACAAGAAATTAATTAAACAATGTATAGATATTATTAAAAGGTCAATAAAATTTTGAAACCCAGAACTAAAATTTTAATAATTGCAGGATCTGACTCCTCTGGTGGTGCGGGTATTCAGGCTGATATTAAAACCATAACAGCTTTAGGCTCATACGCAATGACCGCAATAACTGCTGTCACATCTCAAAATACTACCGGTGTAAAATCAATTTTAGCTATACCTGCTAAAGATATATCAAGGCAAATAGAATTTACTTCTAAGGATATTAAGCCAGATGCTATAAAAATTGGAATGCTTCATTCAACTGATGTAATTAATGCAGTATTTAATTCATTAAAAAAAATAAATGTAAAAAAAGTTATTTTAGATCCAGTTATGGTAGCTAAAGGGGGAACCAAATTAATTGATAGTTCCTCAATTGAAATTTTAAAATCAAATTTAATAAAAAGAGCCAGTTTAATAACACCGAATATACCTGAAGCAGAAATCTTATCAAAAACTAAAATCTTTTCAAAAGATGACATGATTAAAGCTGCAAAAATTTTAATAAATTCTGGAGCAAAAAATGTATTAATAAAAGGAGGACATCTTAAATCAAACTTAATTGAAGATATTTTTTTAAGTAAAAATGAAGTATCAGTTTTTAAAAATAAAAAATTCATTACAAAAAATACACACGGCACTGGGTGCACATTATCAAGTGCTATTGCCACATATTATTCATGTGGAAAAACATTAAAGAAATCTTGTGAAATGGCGATTAAGTATGTAAACCATGCAATTGGTTCAGGACCAAATTTTGGAAAAGGACATGGGCCAATAAATCACTTAGGTGCTATAAATATAAAAAAAAAATTTAAATGAAAAACGTAGCAGTTATAGGCTCTCAATGGGGCGACGAAGGCAAAGGAAAAATTGTTGATTGGTTATCAAGTGAGGCTGATGTAGTAGTTAGGTTCCAAGGTGGACACAATGCTGGGCACACATTAGTTATAGATGGTGTAACGTATAAGTTACGTTTATTACCTTCAGGCATAGTAAGAAAAAATAAAATATCTATTATTGGTAATGGTGTTGTAGTTGATCCTTGGGCATTGCTTGATGAAATTAATGAAATAAATTCTAAAGGAATTGATATAAACGAAAAAAACTTAATTATATCTGAGTCTGCAAACTTAATTTTGCCGTTTCATAGAGAAATGGATGAAATAAGAGAAGATGCAGCGGGAAAAGCTAAAATTGGAACTACAAGAAGAGGCATTGGTCCTGCTTACGAAGATAAAGTAGGAAGAAGATCAATAAGAGTAATGGATTTAATTTCAGAAAAAAATCTAAATAATAGATTAGAAACAGTATTAATGCATCATAATGCAATTAGAAAAGGCCTTGGTAAAGAAATTTATAAAAAAGAAAATTTGAAGAAGGAATTACTTGAAATAGCACCAAAAATTTTAAAATATTCCCAACCTGTTTGGAAAAAAATTGATGAATTTAAATCTGAAGGAAAAAAGATTTTATTTGAAGGTGCTCAAGGCATTTTACTTGATGTTGATCATGGAACTTATCCATTTGTAACTTCCTCAAACACAGTTGCAGCTTCAGCGGCCACCGGCTCAGGTTGCGGTCCAAACTCTATAAATTATGTTCTAGGTATAACAAAAGCTTATACCACTAGAGTTGGTGAAGGACCATTTCCCACAGAGTTAAAGGATAAAATAGGAGAGGAGCTTGGAATACGAGGAAAAGAATTTGGAACAGTTACTAGTAGAAAAAGAAGGTGTGGATGGTTCGATGGAGTATTAGTAAGACAGACTATTAAAATCTCTGGAATTAATGGAATTGCATTAACAAAACTTGATGTACTTGATGAGCTTGATGAGATAAAAATTTGTATTGCATATGAACTAAATGGAAAAAAAATTGACTATTTGCCAGCAGCTGTTGATGATCAACTAAAAGTTAAACCGATTTATAAATCTTTTCAAGGGTGGAAATCTTCAACAAAAGGCATTAAAAAATTTGATAACCTTCCCGATAATGCTAAAAATTATATAAAAGAACTTGAAAAGTTTGTAGAAACTAAAGTATCAAGTATATCAACAAGCCCAGAAAGAAACGATACTATATTGATTGAAGATCCTTTTAAAATTTAATTTGCTGGTAAGAGATTTTTTGATTTAGCAGAGTTCAGCATATGTTTCTGAAGTTTTTCAAAAGCTTTATTTTCAATTTGTCTTATTCTCTCTCTACTTATTTTAAATTTTTTACTTAGATCCTCTAATGTAGTTGGTTCATCATTTAATCTTCTTGAGTATAAAATTTCTTTTTCTCGTTCATTTAAAATTTTTATTGAATCTTTTAAGAGATCTTTTCTTTGATCCATTTCTTCTTTTTGTGCTATCTTAAGTTCTTGATCCATATTTTTATCAACTATCCAGTCTTGCCATTCATCACCATCTTCACCAACTTGGGCATTTAAAGAATGTTCTTTTCCTAATAACCTTCTATTCATTGAAACAACTTCTTCTTCACTCACATTTAACTTATCAGCAATTTCCGAAACATGCTCTTTTTTTAAGTCACCTTCTGACTTAGGCGCAATTTGATTTTTAAGTTTTTTTAAATTAAAAAATAATTTTTTTTGTGCAGTTGTTGTTCCAATTTTTACTAAACTCCATGATCTCAGAATATATTCTTGAATAGATGCTTTTATCCACCACATAGCATAAGTTGCTAGTCTAAATCCTTTTTCTGGTTCAAATTTTTTAACAGCTTGCATAAGCCCAATATTTCCTTCGGATATCATCTCGCTTACTGGCAAACCATAACCTTTATAACCCATGGCAATTTTTGCAACTAGCCTCAGATGACTAGTAACGAGTTTTTCTGCAGATTTAACATTACCAGTTGTTTTCCAATTCTTTGCTAACATGTACTCCTCTTCAGCATCTAGCATCGGAAATTTTTTAATTTGAGCGAGATAAGCTGAAAGCCCCCCTTCATTTGACAAGACTGGAAGATTATAACTAGTAGTTGTATTCATAGACGTATTTATTTAATAAAGATTTTTAATTTTTCAATGATTTATTTTTTAAGTATTTCTTAGTATTTTTAATATTTTCATTAATTCATTCGGCAAAATAGAGGAAAATCTTAATTTTTTTCCAGTTTTAGGATGAACAAAGCCCAGCACTTTTGCATGCAAAAATTGCCTATCCAAATTATAGATATATTTTTCGATATTCTCATTAACATTTTTTAATTTTTTAAATTTTTTTTTATACTTTTTATCTCCTAGAATATTATTACCTTTGTAGCTCATGTGAACTCTTATTTGATGTGTTCTTCCAGTTTCAAGTTTACACTCTACTAAACTTAATGTTGGAGTTTTATCATTTTCAAATATTTCTAGGGTTTTATAATTAGTAATAGCTTTTTTCCCTTTTGTTACACCGACTTCCATAAGTTGTCTATTTTTTGAACTTCTAGTAATTAAAGTTTCAACTCTTCCAGATTGTGGCCTTAATTTTCCCCAAATCACAAGCTCATAAACTCTTTCAATTGAATGTTTATTAAACTGATTTGATAAGTTTTCATGAGCGAAATTATTTTTTGCTACAACAATCAAACCAGAAGTATCTTTGTCTATCCTGTGAACAATTCCAGGTCTGAGCTCTCCGTTTATATTAGATAGTTTTTTTCCACAATAGCTAACAAGTGCATTTACTATTGTTTTATCATGATTGCCTGCTCCTGGATGTACAACGATGCCAGCTGGTTTATTCAAAACTAACAAATCTTCATCTTCATAAATAATATTTATTTTAAAATTATAAGGCTTTAAAGATGCTTTTTTTGGCTCTGGTATTATTAAAGTAATTTTATCTCCCGTTGAAACATTTTGTGAAGGATTAATTATAGATAAATTGTTTATTTTAAGATTTTTTTGTTTTATTAAATTTTTAACTCTAGTTCTGCTTAATTTCTTTTCTTTTTTTGAAATAAAAGAGTCAATTCGCGAACCATTTTCAACCTCTTCAACAATTAAATTAATGATATTTTTCATAATTTATAATAATAGTATTATATGCGCTTGTAGCTCAATTGGATAGAGCGCCTGACTTCGGATCAGGAGGTTGAGGGTTCAAGTCCTTCCGAGCGCACCATCATTCACCTATATTTATTAAAGTTCCTTTCTTTCTAGCTTTATCGAAGGAATAATAAAATAAGGATATTGCAATAATTAAATAAATTCCATTTAAATAAAATGCTTTTAATATATTTTGATAATCTACACTTTGGTTAATAAGTATGCCTCTAGCCTCCTCAAAAATATATACAAGTGGAAGAGCAAATGCTATTTTTTGAAAAAAATCAGGTAAAATTTCCACAGGATAATAAATACATCCAAATGGAGCCAATAAAAACATAGTTGACCAAGCTATATTCTCAAAAGAAGGACCAAATCTTAGCAAGCCGGACGAAACAAAAATTCCTAATGTAATTCCAAATATATATAAACTTAAAAAGAGAAAAAATAAGTGCAAACCAAGATCTAGAATTGATATTCCGAAAAGTGGAGATGTTAGAAGTATGGCGGGTATCAAACCAATTAAAGCTCTTATAAGTGCAGTAAAAATTAAAGAAATTATTATTTCACTTATTTTAATTGGAGCAATAAATAAATTTGTAAAATTTCTACTCCATATTTCCTCTAAAAATAACATATTAAAACCAATACTGGTTCTAAATAAAAAATCATATAGAATTGCACAAGTCAATATTACTCCTACAGCATTATTATAATAAGCGCTGTGCGATGCAAAAAAATTTGAGATAAAACCCCATAGTGTAATTTGTATAGTGGGCCAGTATATTAAATCTAAAACTCTTGGAAAAGATCTTGTAATTAAAAAAAAATGTCTTAAAAAAAGACCATATATTCTATTAAATTTCATTTTTATTTCTCGCAAGTTTTAAAAATACTTCTTCTAAATTTTTTCTTCCATGTTTTGCAATTAGCTCTTCTGGTTTCCCTTTATCTATGATAATTCCATCTTTCATCATTAATATAGACGAACACAGTCTTCTTACCTCTTCCATATTATGTGATGCTAACAAAATAGATATTTTTCTCTCTTTTTTATAATTTTCTAAAAAAGTTCTAACAAAATCACCTACTTCTGGATCTAGAGACGCAGTTGGTTCGTCCAAAAATAAAACTCTTGGATCATTTATCAATGCTTTTGCAAGACTAGCTCTATTTTTTTGTCCAGAGGATAACTCGCCAGTTATTGTATTTAATAAATTATTTAATCTAAGTTTTTCTGAAAGATATTCAATTCTTCTACTTAAATTAGTAACACTATACAATTTTCCATATACAATTAAATTTTGTTTTACTGTCAGTTTTTTTGGCAATTCTATATATGGAGAAATAAAATTTATTTTTTGAAGAATACTAATCTTATTTTTTTCCAGCTTCATACCATTTATTAAAATTTCGCCTTCAGTTGGTTTTAATAGACCAAGAAGCATTCCTATTGTGGTTGTTTTTCCACAACCATTCGGACCTAAAAGTCCAATTATTTCATTTTCATTTATACTAAAATTAATATTTTTAACCGCAATTTTACGACCATATGATTTTGAAAGACTATTAACTTGTACTGAATTATTCATTAAAATTTTGATGCTCTAAATAATCTATCATTAATTGCCTCACCAAAGCCATTATTTGGTATTTTTTCGACAGCAATATTTTTATATTTTTTTTTTTTAATCATGCGTAAAGTCTTATATAAATTTTTTGCGGCTTTTTTAAGATTTTTATTTTTACATAAATAAAAAAAATTTTTTCCTGATAACTTTCTTTTTTTAATTAATATAAATGCCTCATGTGGTTTTGCTTTTGTTGCATTTAATCTTATAGGTATACCGGGTGAATAATGAACTTTTTCCTGACCAGGAGATGCAATTTTTTTCTTTTTGAGACCATATTTAATATTAGACCTAAGTATTTTCTTTATTCTTGTAATTTCAATTCCTCCCAATCTTAATATTTCAGGTTGGTTAATTAAACTGATTATAGTTGATTCAAGTCCAATTTCAGAGCTGCCACCATCAAGAATAAATTTTATCTTTTTTCCGAATTCATCCTCAACATCTTGTTTTGATACTGGACTAATATTTTTTGAAATATTTGCACTGGGTGCAGCCAGCGGATAATTAAGTTTTTTTAATAGTTTTTTAATTATTGATTTTCTAGGAAATCTTACTGCTAGTGTTTTTTTATTATTTGTAACATTTTTTGAAATATTACTGTTTTTTTTCAATTTTAAAACAAAGGTTATAGGACCAGGGCAAAATTTTTTATACAATTTATAAAAATAATCATTTGTATGGCAGTCTTTTTTAAGCATTTTTATATTATTGTAATGGACTATTAATGGGTTTTTTTTTGATCTTTTTTTTAATCTAAATATTTTTGAGGTTGCAATGTCAGAATAAGCGTTTGCCGCCAATCCATACACAGTTTCTGTTGGGATACCAACACATTCATTCTTATCCAAAAGGTATTTAGATTTTTTAATATTTGAAAGATCGTTTTTCATGTAATATTACAACTAATATATGAAAGATAAAAATTTGCCAAATGATATTAAAAATAAATCCATTAACGAACTTACAGAATTAGCTAATAATATAATTGAAAACTTGGAGAAAGAGAAAAATCTTGAAAATTCAATTGATGATTACAAAGAACTTATCAAGTTAAATAATTTAATTGAAAAAAAGTTTCAAAATAGTTCAAAAGAAATATCTCAAAATACAAAAGAAAAAATTAGCAAAATGTTAATAAAAAAATGAAAAAAGAATTAAATAAAATTGCAAAAGATATTAATTCTTTTTTATTAAGATTTTTATCTATGCAAAAAAAAACTGATTTATTGGCCCCAATGAAATATGGTTTATTACCAGGAGGAAAAAAAATTAGATCTAAATTAGTTTTAGATGTAGGAAAAATTTTTCGTGTAAAATATAAAAATCTTGTTCAGATAGGATCAGCTATAGAATGTATTCATGCTTATTCTTTAATACATGACGATCTTCCATGTATGGATAACGATTTACTAAGAAGAGGTAAGTTATCAACCCATAAAAAATTTGGAGAATCAACCGCAATACTTGCTGGAAACTCTTTATTAACTATTGCATTTGAAATTCTGAGTGACAAAAAATTTCAAGTAGATGACAAAATTAAAGTAAAATTAATTAAATTAATATCAGAATGCTCAGGCCACACAGGTATTGCAGGAGGCCAGTATTCCGATTTAAATTTTGAGGGTAAAAAAATTCCTTTAAAAAAAATCACGGAAATGCAAATAAAAAAAACTGGAAAGCTTTTTAGCTTTTGCTGTATGGCGCCAGCAGTGGTTAGTAAAAATAATAAGTATTTAAATATGCTTGGAAAGATAGGTTTAGATATCGGTTTACTATTTCAAATTGCTGACGATCTTATTGATTATAGTGGTAATACAAAAAAAGTTGGAAAAAAAACAAAAAAAGATTTAAAAAAAGGTAAAGCTACTTTAATTAGTTTACTGGGACATCAAAATACTATTAAATATGGAAATAATTTAAAATTCAAGATATTTAAAAAATTAAATGTTTTTGGAAAAAGATCAAATGATTTAAAAAATACAATTAAATTTATTTTAGAAAGACAAATGTGAGTAAAAAATACGATTATTTAGATAAAATAAACTTTCCATCTGACATTAAAAAACTTTCTACATCTGAACTTAAACTGTTAGCAGATGAAGTAAGAAAGGAAATGATTGATGCAGTTTCAGAAACAGGAGGTCATTTGGGAGCGGGACTAGGTGTCGTAGAACTCACAGTTGTTTTACACTATGTTTTTAATACCCCAAATGATAAGTTGATATGGGATGTTGGTCATCAAACTTATCCTCACAAAATATTAACTGGTCGTAAAGATAGAATTAGAACATTAAGAAAAGGAAACGGATTATCAGGTTTCACCAAAAGAAGTGAAAGTGAGTATGATCCTTTTGGAGCTGCTCATAGCTCTACATCAATTTCCTCAGCTTTAGGCATTGCAGTAGCAAACAAATTATCTAACAAATCAAATGACGTAATTGCTGTTATAGGTGATGGCGCAATGAGTGCTGGTATGGCTTATGAAGCTATGAATAATGCAGGAATAAGTAAAACAAAAATGATAGTTATTTTAAATGACAATGATATGTCGATTGCAAAACCAGTGGGAGCAATGAGATCTTACTTGGCAAAGATCTTATCTGGAAAGATGTATTTTAGCTTTAGAGAAACCGTGAAACTAATTATATCTGCTTTTTCAAAAAGATTTAGCAAAAAAGCTGGTCAAGCAGAGGATTTTTTAAGATCAGTATTTACAGGAGGTACATTATTTAATTCCCTAGGCTTTTATTATATTGGGCCAATAGATGGTCATGATATAGATTCTTTAGTATCTGTACTTAAAAATGCAAAAGAAATAAATTATAAAGGTCCAGTTTTAATTCACCTCAAAACAAAAAAAGGCAAAGGGTATAAATTTGCCGAGATTTCCGAAGATAAATATCATGGAGTTTCTAAATTTAATATTAGCACTGGAGTACAAGAAAAATCAAAATCAAACATTCCTTCCTACACAAAGGTATTTGCAAATACACTTGTAAAACATGCTGAAAAAGATAGTAAAATAATCGGAATAACTGCAGCTATGCCATCAGGAACAGGGATGGATATATTTGCAAAAAAATTTCCATCAAGAACTTTTGATGTGGGTATAGCAGAGCAGCATGCTGTGACTTTTGCTGCTGGTTTAGCTACAGAGGGTTATAAACCTTATGCTGCAATTTATTCAACATTTTTACAAAGAGCTTACGATCAGGTTGTTCATGACGTTGCAATACAAAGATTACCAGTGAGGTTTGCTATTGATAGAGCAGGGTTGGTTGGTGCTGATGGACCAACTCACGCAGGATCATTTGATATTACTTATTTGACAACTCTACCAAATTTTATTGTAATGGCTGCAAGCGACGAAGCAGAACTAGTAAGAATGGTAAATACTTCAGTAACAATTAACGATAAACCATCAGCTTTTAGATATCCAAGAGGTAATGGTGTTGGAGTAAATCTACCAAATATATATGAGAAATTAGAAATAGGAAAAGGAAGAGTGATTAAGGAAGGAAAAAAAATTGCAATATTAAGTTTTGGAGCAAGACTTAATGAATGTTTGATTGCTTATGAAAATCTTGTCAAAAAAGGTATTAATCCTACAATCATTGATGCTAGATTCGCAAAACCTCTTGATGAAAGCTTAATTTGGCAATTAGCAACTGATCACGAGGTATTGATTTCAATAGAAGAAGGTTCAATTGGAGGATTTGGTTCCCATGTAGGTCAACTTCTATCAGATAAAAATTTATTAGATAATAATTTAAAGTATAGATCAATGATTTTACCAGATAGATTTATTGATCAAGATAAACCAGATTTAATGTATAAATATGCTGGTTTAGACGCCGAAAGTATAGAAAATAAAGTTTTAGATACTCTTAATTCAAAAATAGTTATAAAGAAAACAAATTAACTTTTACATTGAGCATTATTCATCAAGTATTGATCTAGCAATACGCAATGCATCATAGCTTCTCCAATTGGAACCGCTCTTATCCCAACACATGGGTCATGTCTTCCTCTTACTGATATAGATGTATTTTTTCCAAATTTATCTATTGTTTTTCTAGAACTGACAATTGAGGAAGTTGGCTTAACTGCGAAGGAAACAATTATATCTTGTCCTGATGATATTCCACCTAAAATACCCCCAGCGTTATTAGATTTAAACTTTGTTTTTTTTTTATTTTGGAATATTTCGTCAGAATTTTGTTCTCCAGTTAGCTGAGCTGAGTTCATTCCTGATCCAATATTTACACCTTTAACAGCATTGATACTCATCATAGCTGCTGCTAATTCCATATCTAGCTTTGCATATATAGGCGCTCCTAGACCTACTGGCACTCCTCTTGCTCTAACTTCAATAATTGCTCCACATGAAGAGCCCGCTTTTCTAATGCTTAATAAATATTTTTCCCAAAGTTTTAGTATAGATTTATCAGGACAAAAAAACGGATTTTGAGAAATAAATTTATCGTCCCATTTTTTTATATCACATCCAAGAATTCCAATTTGAGTAACTGCTCCTACGACTTTATACTTTTGTCCAATTTTCTTTTCCAAAACTTTTTTTGCTATAGCTCCTGCCGCAACTCTGGCCGCAGTTTCCCTTGCTGACTGTCTGCCTCCACCTCTATAATCCCTTATCCCATATTTTTTAAAATATGTATAATCTGCATGTCCAGGTCTAAATTTATTTTTAATTGTTTCGTAATCTCTCGATCTCATATCTTTATTATAAATTATCATCGAGATTGGTGTGCCAGTTGTTTTTCCCAGGAATACACCTGACAATATTTGGACTTTATCATCTTCTTTTCTTTGCGTTGTAAATTTTGACTGTCCAGGTTTTCTCTTATTTAACTCAGTCTGAATATCCTTTTCTTTAATATTTATATTTGGAGGACATCCATCCACCACACATCCTATTGCGGGCCCATGAGATTCACCCCAGGTAGTGAAACGAAATATCTTTCCAAAAGTATTAAATGACATTAAATATATTATATAAGTTATTTTGTTGAAATTATGAATGAAAAAAACTCACTTGCTCTGGATAAATGCTTTAAAGATCTAGATGATCCTATAAAGCTATTTGAAGAGTGGTTTACAGAAGCTAAAAAGACTGAAATTAATGATCCTAATGCTCTAGCACTTGCCACAGCTGATAAAAAGGGCGTCCCAGCTGTAAGAATGGTTTTATTAAAAGATTTTAGTCAAAATGGATTTATCTTTTATACAAATTTAAATAGTAAAAAAAGCATTGACATTAAGGAAAATCCAAATGCATCTATATGTTTTCACTGGAAAAGTCTTTTAAGACAAATAAGGATTACAGGTAAAATTATAAAAGTATCTGAAAAAGAAGCTGATAAATATTTTAATACTAGATCTTATGAGAGTAGAATCGGAGCATGGGCATCAAATCAAAGCTCAGTTTTAAATAAGAGAGAGGAATTATATAAATCTATCGAAAATTTTAAGAATAAATATCCAAATGAAAAAAATGTTCCAAGGCCAAAGCATTGGTCTGGATGGAATTTAAAACCTGATAGTTTAGAGTTTTGGCTTGATGGACAAAATAGAATACATCAGAGACTAAAATATATAAGATTAGACGATAAAAATTGGAAAAAATTTTTATTAAATCCTTAAAAAGTTCTTTTTAAGCTAAAGGACGTTAAGCCTTGAAGAATTTCTTTTTCTTTGGACTCGTCAAATATACTTAATGAATTTGAAGCTAGATTAATGAAATGTTCTGCTTTTCTGTAACAATCAAAAATTATATTATTCTTTTTAATCATCAAAATAATATTTTTAAATTCATTTTCTGATCTTTCTTTTTTTTTAAATAAATATCTTAATTCTTTTTTATCGTTGTCTGATGACTTTTGATAAAGCAATATTATTGGTAAAGTAATTTTACCTTCATAAAAGTCGTTTCCGATTTCTTTACCAAATAATTTCAATTCAGAATTATAATCTAATGTATCATCTGCAATTTGAAAGGTTAATCCAAGATTTTTTCCATAAAATTCTAGAGCATCTTTAATTTTATTTTCTTTATTTGCTAATATAGAACCAACTTTTGATGCTGCTGCAAACAAAGAAGCTGTTTTAGCAGATATTATTTTTAAATATGTTTCTTCCAACATATCAACTTCACCTTCATGTTGTAATTGCAAAACTTCTCCTTGAGATATTTCTGCAGAAGTTGAAGAAAGAAGTTTTAAAACCTCAAGATTTCCATCTTCAACCATCATTTCAAAACATCTGCTCAACAGATAGTCGCCAACTAAAATTGACGATTTATTGCCCCAAATTTTATTTAAAGTTTTTTTTCCTCTTCTAGTCTCTCCGTTGTCAATGACATCATCATGCAATAATGTTGCGGCATGAATAAGCTCAACGCAAGCAGCAAGGTTTACATCTCTTGAACCCTTCGTATACCCACAAAGCTTGGAAGAACCTAAAGTAAGCAATGCTCTTAATCTTTTACCGCCGGTCCTTAAATGGTATTTTGTCATTTCGTCAACTAATTGGACTCTACTAGATAATTTTGTTCTTATCTTTTCTTCAACTAAAACTAGTTTATCTTCAACAGAATTTTTAAGTTCTGAATATGAATTATTTATTCGATTTTTAAGCTGAACAACTGATCCCATGATAATAAGTTAGTACAATTGTCACAATATTATACTTATCAATTGACGCACCCAAAACTACAACTATAAGGAGACTTTATATTAAATCAAAAATTCTGTAAGCATAGTTATGTTATCTTTTTTTAAAAAAAAAATAATTATTCCACACCTAAGGCTAACTGGTGTTATTGGGTCAGTAGGTAGATTTAAGCAAGGTATTGATTTCTCAGGTCAGCAAGAAATTATAAAAAAAGCCTTTTCATTTAAAAAGTCAAAAACTATAGCTATATCAATTAATTCTCCAGGTGGCTCGCCTGTCCAATCTCATTTGATCCATGATTACATAAGACAGTTGGCTAAAAAAAATAAAAAAAAAGTTATAGTTTTTGCTGAAGATGTTGCTGCGTCTGGTGGATACTTAATAGCTTGTGCAGGAGATGAGATATACGCAAACTCAAGTTCTATAGTAGGTTCAATTGGCGTTATCTCAGCTTCATTTGGTTTCCAAGATGCCATTAAAAAAATAGGTGTTCAGAGAAGAGTGTATACTGCAGGAAAAAACAAAAGCACTTTAGATCCTTTTAAAGAAGAAAAAGAAGAGGACATAGAAAGAATAAAAAAATTACAACTAGAATTACATTCAGATTTTATTGAAGTTGTAAAAAAAAGTAGAGGATCAAAACTCAAAGATCCTGAAAAAAATAATACATTCACAGGAGAATTTTGGTCAGGTACTACATCAATGAAATTAGGATTAATAGATGGAATTGGTAATGCGGAACAAATTTTGAGAGAAAAATTTGGAGAAGACGTAGTTATTAAAAAACTAGAGAAGCAAAAAGGCTTTATAGCAAAAAAACTATCATCTTCTATTGATAATCAAATTGATAATATAGCTAGTGCTCTGGAAGAAAGAGCCTTGTGGCAAAAATTTGGTTTATAAATGCCAAAGAAAATAAAAAATATTAAAAAAAAAAACAAACCTACATTTCAATCTTTCCAGGATACAATTTTCAATTTACAAAAATATTGGAGCAAACAAGGTTGTGTAATTGTGCAACCGTATGATATGGAAGTAGGAGCTGGAACGTTTCATCCTGCAACTACCTTAAGATCTTTAGGACCAAAACCTTGGAAAGTTGCATATGTTCAACCATCAAGAAGACCAACCGACGGAAGGTATGGAGATAATCCAAATAGATTACAACATTATTATCAGTTTCAGGTTTTAATAAAACCATCCCCAAAAGAAATAAAAAAACTTTATTTGAACAGCCTAAATGTTATTGGCATCAATCACAAAGATCATGACATTAGATTTGTTGAAGATGATTGGGAAAGCCCAACTCTTGGGGCTGCAGGACTTGGGTGGGAAGTTTGGTGTGATGGAATGGAAATCACACAATTTACTTACTTTCAACAAATGGCAGGTATGGAGTGCAAGCCTGTTTCTGTTGAATTGACTTATGGTCTTGAAAGAATTTGTATGTTTACTCAACAAAAAAAAAATGTGTACGATCTTTTATGGAATAACGATGGAATTCAATATAGAGAAGTATTTCATCAAGCTGAGAAAGAATTTTCTGCTTATAATTTTGAATACGCAAATACTGAAAATTTATTTAAGATTTTTGATATGTTAGAATTTGAGGCCAAATCTTTGGTTGAAAAAAAAATATCTTTGCCAGCTTATGACCAATGTTTAAAAGCCAGTCATGTTTTTAATATTTTAGATGCCAGAGGTGTAATAAGTGTTGCTCAAAGAGCAGAATATATTGGAAGAATAAGAGATATAACCAAAAATGTTGCACAAATTTGGGTAAGTAGTCAAAAATAAAAATGGCAGAATTTTTTTTAGAACTTTTTAGTGAGGAAATACCTCCAAACCTGCAAAAAAATGCAAGAGAATCTTTATTGGAAAGTTTTCAAAAACTTTTTGAGGAAAAAAAATTAAAATTTAAAAAATCTGCTTCTTACTCAACACCTAATAGACTGATAGTCTTATTTCAAGGATTAGACAAAGAAATCAAAGAAAAATCTGAAGAAATTAGAGGCCCAAACATAAACGCACCAGATAAAGCTTTAGAGGGATTCCTAAGATCAAATAAAATAATTGAAAATCAAATTTTTAAAAAAAAAACTGAAAAGGGAGAATTTTATTTTTTTACAAAAGATGAAAAAATTATAAAAACTTTGGATTTATTGGAAAAAAATATTCCTCTAATTTTAGATAGATTATCTTGGAAAAAATCAATGAAATGGGCAGATTTTGATATGGAGTGGGGAAGACCTTTAAAATCAATTTTATGTGTTTTTGATAATAAAAGCTTACAATTTAAGTTTCATCATTTGGAAAGTTCAAATAAAACATTTTTAGATAAAGAGTTTGAAGAAAAAATTGGCATTTTCAATAATTTTAAAAGTTTTCAGAGCTATTTTAAAAAAATAGGCACTATTATTGATCAAAATTCTAGAAAAAACTTAATCGAAAGATCATTAAAAAAAATTTCAGAAAGAAAAAATCTTAAGCTAGATATTAATGATAAACTTTTGAATGAAGTGGTCAATTTAGTAGATCAACCTAATATTTTAAGTTGTAAATTTGATAAAAAATTCCTGGAAATGCCAAAAGAGATTCTTATTATTACTATGCAACATCATCAAAAGTATTTTCACACCTTTGATAAAAAAGAAAACATAACTAACGAATTTTTTGTTGTAGCAAATGGTAAAGACCCAAAAGGTTTTGTAAAATTAGGAAACGAAAGAGTTGTAGACGCAAGATTAAATGATGCTAGTTTTTTTTGGGAAAAAAATAAATCTCAAAACTTAATTAAACAAATATCAAAATTAAAATCGATTAATTATTTTGAAGGATTGGGATCATATTTTGATAAAGTTCAAAGGATGAGAAAACTTGGTGCTATGATTTCAGATGAATTACTCATAAGCAAAGATAAAGTAGAACTTTCAACATCAATATGTAAAATAGATTTAATTTCAGATATCGTTAATGAATTCCCTGAGCTACAAGGGATAATGGGAGGGCATTTTGCAAGTTCACAAGGATTTGATAAAGATATTTCTTTAGCAGTAAGTGAACATTATTTGCCTACAGGACTAGACAGTAGAGTTCCAAAGAAACCTTTTAGTATTACTCTAGCTTTGGCTGATAAGCTAGATTCTCTCGTAGGTTTTTTTGGAATTAATCAGAAACCTACTAGCTCAAAAGATCCATATGCATTGCGAAGATCAGCATTAGGAATTATCAGACTAATATTAGAAAATAAAAAAGAATTTAAATTAAGTGATTTAATAAATTATTCAATATCACTTTATAATGATCAAGGATTTCAGTTTCATAATAACAATGTTCAAAAAGATTTATCTTTATTTTTGATTGAAAGATTAAAGTTTTATATGAAAGAAAAGGATATACGTTATGATATTATTGAAGCAAGTATTAATTCCTTTTCAATTGATAATATTTCAAAAATTTATAATAAGGCAATAGCTTTAAATAAATTTATTATTAACAGTTTTGGAAAAGATATGATTGCAAGCTACAAAAGAGCTTCAAATATTTTGGAACACGAACTTAAAAATAAAGAATTAGATCTTTCTAATACGACTGATCCTGCAATTTTCAAAAATGATTATGAAAAAAATTTATATAAAAAGATACATGAGCTAAGAAAATATTTTACCAGTATTAATAAAGATGAAGACTATCAAGTAACCCTCGGAAATCTAGCTGATGCTAAATTAATTATTAATGAATTTTTTGATAATGTGATTGTAAACGATCAAGATCAAATTATAAAAAAAAATCGATTGGAACTTTTACAAATGTTATGTAAAACATTTGATAATTATATAAATTTTTCAAATATTGAAACTATCTAGTGACTAAATTAATTTTAAATTTTCAATCAAAGGAAACAAAAAAGTTAAAGAATCCTAAAAACTTTTTAGGAGGCAAGGGTGCAAATCTTTCCAAAATGGGTGAAATGGGACTACCTGTTCCAGCTGGATTTACAATTTCAACTAAAGTGTGTGAGTTATTTTACAAAAATAAAAAAAAACTTAATTTAAAAATAATTAAAAGCATTAAAGAAGAACTAAAAAAAGTTGAGAAGGAATCTGGAAAGAAATTCGGTGATTTAAAAAATCCATTATTGGTATCGGTGAGATCAGGTGCCAGAATATCTATGCCTGGTATGATGGATACAATTTTAAATCTTGGTTTAAATGATAAAACAGCTTTAGCATTAGGAAAAAAGACCTCTAATGTTAGATTTGCAAAAGACAGCTACAGAAGATTTATTCAAATGTACTCAAACGTTGTTTTAGGCGTTGAAAGCTACAATTTTGAAGAATTGATTGAAAATTATAAACTCACAAAAGGGGTTCTGCTAGATACGGAATTAGATGCAGATGATTGGGATGGTTTAATTAATGATTTCAAAAAAGTTGTAAAAGAAAAAACAAAAAAAGAATTTCCACAAGACGTATACCAACAATTAGTTGGAGCAATTTCCGCGGTATTTTTATCTTGGGAAAGTAATAGAGCTAAAGTTTATAGAAAGCTTAATCATATTCCTTCTGATTGGGGAACCGCAGTCAATGTTCAATCAATGGTTTTTGGTAATATGGGAAATGATTGCGCTACAGGGGTTGCATTTACCCGAAATCCATCAGATGGAGCAAATGAAATTTATGGCGAGTATTTAATTAACGCTCAAGGTGAGGATGTGGTTGCTGGTACAAGAACTCCTCAGTATATTACTAAAAAAGCAAAAAAACTTGCAAACTCAAAAGAAAGCTCCATGGAAGAAACTATGCCTAAAATTTTTAAGGAATTAAAAAAAATTCTTAAAATTTTAGAAAAACATTACAAAGATATGCAGGACGTTGAGTTTACAGTTGAAAATAAAAAACTTTGGATTTTGCAAACTAGATCAGGAAAAAGAACGGCAAAATCTTCAGTTAAAATAGCAGTCGATATGGTTAAAGAAAAGATAATTTCAAAAAAACAAGCAATTTTAAGAATAGATCCCAATACTTTAGAAACTCTTTTACATCCAAGTTTAGATGAAAAAAGTGAATTGAATATAATAGCTAAAGGACTACCAGCATCACCTGGAGCTGTAAGTGGAAAAGTAGTTTTTTCATCAGATGAAGCAGAAAGACTTAATGGAGTCATGCAAAATACAATTTTAGTAAGAATTGAAACTTCTCCTGATGACATTCATGGAATGCACGCAGCAAAAGGAATCCTTACTGCAAGAGGAGGAATGACTAGCCATGCAGCGGTTGTAGCTAGAGGAATGGGAAGACCTTGCGTATCAGGTTCTAGTGAGATTGAAATTGATTATAAGAATAGACTATTTAAGACAAGAAACTATGAAATTAAAGAAGGTGATGTTATTACAATTGATGGTTCGACAGGCAGAATAATTTTAGGAGAAGTTAAAACTATAAAACCAGAAATTTCGAGTGATTTTTCTAAAGTCTTAAATTGGGCAGATCATTTAAGAAAATTAAAAATTAGAACAAATTCCGAAACTCCGCTTGATAGCAAAATTGCTAGAGAATTTGGAGCCGAAGGTATTGGATTATGCAGAACAGAACATATGTTTTTTGAAGAAGAGAGAATTCTTTCAGTCAGACAAATGATATTATCAAAATCAAAAGATGATAGAGACAAAGCTTTAGCTAAGTTGCTACCTCATCAAAAGAAAGACTTTACGGAAATATTTAAAATTATGAATGGATTGCCAGTTACAGTAAGATTACTTGACCCACCTTTGCATGAGTTTTTACCAAAAAGTGAAAATGAAATAAATGATGTTGCAAAATCACTAAATTTATCCACTGAAGAAGTTAAAGCAAGAACTAGTGAACTTTATGAACACAATCCAATGCTAGGGCACAGAGGATGCAGATTAGGAATTTCTTTTCCTGAGATTTATGAAATGCAATGCAGAGCTATATTTGAAGCTCTGGTCAAATGTAAAAATGAAAAATTAAAACCTATTATGCCAGAAATAATGATTCCATTGGTCTCGACTGAGGCTGAAATAAAAATTATGAAAAATTTAGTAATTAGAGTAGCAAGACAAGTTCAGAATGAAAATAAAGTTAAAATTAGCTTCTTGGTAGGCACAATGATAGAACTTCCAAGGGCAGCTTTAAAAGCAAAAGATATCGCAAAACACGCAGAATTTTTTAGTTTTGGGACTAACGATTTAACACAAACAACATTTGGAATTAGTAGAGATGATAGTGGAAAGTTTTTAAACGACTACATTGAAAATAAAATTTTTGAGATTGATCCCTTCATATCGATTGACGAAGGAGTTGGAGATTTAATTAAAATTGCAACTTTACGAGGAAAAAAACAAAACAAAAAAATTAAGCTTGGAATATGTGGAGAGCATGGAGGAGATCCAAAAAGTATTCATTTTTGTTCTAAAACAGGTTTGGATTATGTTTCTTGTTCACCATATAGGGTTCCTGTCGCAAGACTTTCAGCTGCTCAAGCAGAGTTAAAAAAATAGCTATACTTCTAATTTTAGATCTAAAGAATTAAAAGAATGTGTTAGAGATCCAATTGAGATTCTTTCAACACCTGTATTAGCAATTTTTTTTACATTCTTTAATGTGACACCCCCCGAAGCCTCTGTTTCATAAAATTTTTTTGAAAGACTTACACCTTTTTTTAAAATTTTAGGAGGCATATTATCAAATAAAATTCTGTCAAATTTTAAACCAATTATTTTTTTTAACTGACTAATATTATCTATTTCTACAGTAATTTTTTTGCCCCCTTTTTTCTTTATTGCTAACTGAATTAATTTTTTAATATTTGTACTTGCGACATGATTATCTTTTATCAAATATTCATCACTTAAATTAAAACGGTGATTGGTTCCACCTCCTAATTTTACAGCATATTTTTGAATAGTTCTTAGGTTAGGTATTGTTTTTCTTGTACAACAAATTTTGCTTTTTTTTCCTACTTTTTTTACAAACTGATTAGTTGTTGTAGCAATACCTGATATGTGAGACAGAAAATTTAACGCAACTCTTTCTGCTATTAATATGTGCTTTATGTTACCCTCTATTATAGCAATCAGATCACCTTTTTTAATTTTAGATCCTTCTTTTTTTTTAAAATTAATTATAATTTTTTTATCTATTAATTTAAATGTTTGTTTGGCAAATTCTAATCCACCTATTATTCCAGCTTGGTTAGAAATTAACCTTGCCTTTTTTTTAATATTGTTTTTTAATAGATTTGAGGAAATATCTCCTGATGGATAAAGATCTTCATTTAATGATAGCTTACAAACGCCTTTTATAAAATTTTTACTTAGAATTATTTTTGACACAGATTTTATCTGCCTATTTTTGTCATTCTTTCTACTGATCTTTTAGCTTTCTCAATAGTCTCATCACTCATTAAAATTTCGTTAGTTTCATTTTGTAGGCAGTCTAAAATTTTTGGCAATGTAATTTTTTTCATATGTGGGCATAAGTTGCATGGTCTAATAAATTTAACATTTGGGTTATCAACTTGGACATTGTCACTCATAGAACATTCTGTAACCATCATGACTTTTTCTGGTTGATTATCTTTTACATATTTTATCATTCCACTAGTAGACCCAGTAAAATCACTTGCATTTATAACATCTGGTGGGCACTCAGGATGTGCAATTACTTTAATTCCGGGATTATTTTTTCTAATTTCATTTATTTCTTCATCGTTAAATTGTTCATGCACTTCGCATGTTCCTTTCCAAGATATTATTTCTACATCCGTTTGAGAAGCTACGTATTTTGCTAAGTAGTCATCAGGTAAAAAAATTACTTTTTTAACACCAAGAGAATTTACAATTTTGACTGCATTAGCTGAGGTACAACAAACATCAGTCTCAGATTTTACATCGGCAGAAGTATTAACATAAGAGACAACAGGTACACCTGGATATTTTTTTTTCAAATTTCTTACGTCTTCTCCAGTAATAGATGATGACAATGAACAGCCCGCACTCATATCTGGGATCAGAACTTTTTTATTTGGACTCATAAGTTTTGCGGTTTCCGCCATGAAGTGTACACCACACATAACAATAATATCTGCTTTAGTTTTTGCTGCCTCAACAGCTAATGCAAGAGAATCAGCTGAGAAATCTGATATGCCATGATATATTTCTGGAGTTTGATAATTGTGAGCAAGTATAACTGCGTTCTTCTCTTTCTTTAGTTTATTTATTGCATAAATATAAGGAGCATGACTTGACCATTCAATCTCAGGAACAGCCTTTGAAATTTTTTGATATATAGGTTCTGTTGCTTTTCTTATTTCAGCAGTAAACTCCATATTTAAATCTATCAACTTGAAACATAAATGTCATTCAATTATTCTGACGCATGAGCGGCCATGCTGAAATTGGTAGACAGGCACGGTTGAGGGCCGTGTGGGCCTAGCCCATGAGAGTTCGAGTCTCTCTGGCCGCACCAATTATTATTTATTTTAACCACTCTGGTTTTGTAACCTTAATTAATCCAGATCCACAGTCTAATTTTTTACCAAAATCAAAATTTTCATCTTTGAACTTAATTAATCCAAAAGGATATTTTTCACTTATTAATACTTTACCTAGATTTATTTTATTAATTGATATTTGGTCATCAATTTTTATAACTCCATCAAGAACTTCAATTGGCAACAATTTTTTTGATAGTTTATTTTTTAATTTAATTCTAGCTGTATTTTCTTGTCCTACGTAACAACCTTTTTTAAAATCTATTCCATTTAATTCTTCAAAATTACACTCAATTCCAAAAAGTTTATTTTGTAATTTACCTGTATTTAATTGTAAAATGCCTAATCTAAAACTTAAATCATAGTAATCTTTACTTTCTGCAGGTTTAAGTTCTAATTTTTTAACTGAAAGATAAAGCTTTTCTAAATTGATAATCAGTCTTCCTCCTAAATCTTTTTCTCTTGGATCTAAAACTATTGGGTCTTCTCTATACTTCATGGTAAAACCATTTATTTCCTGAACATTTTCAAAAGTTAAGAATTTTTTCTTACTAATTGCAGCTATCACAAATTCATTACTTAAATTTAAAATTTCTACTTTGGACCTTAATTTGTAAATTTGTAATTGTTTATAAAGTTGATCAATTTGTTTTTTTTCACAATCAATGAGATATCCTTTTTTATGTTTTACAATAATAAAATCAAAGAGATATTTTCCTTGAGGTGTTAACAAAGAAGCAAAGCAACTCATGCTATCAGTTACTTTGTTGATGTCGTTAGTAATTATATTTTGTAAATATTCTACGACATTTTCTCCGTGCACATAAAGTATGCCTCTGTCTTCTAGTATATATATATATTCATTATACATAATTGATTATTCTATATTTATAATATAATAACTTTAATTCAAAATGTTAGACCTTATAATAAAAAATGGTGATTGTTTTATCAGTGGAAAACTCCAAAAAAAAGAGATTGGAATTCTTAATGGAAAAATTACAAAAATAGATGACACTATCAAAGAATCGTCGAAAGATATTTTTGATGCGAATAGACTAATAGTTCTTCCAGGATGTATTGATACACAAGTTCATTTTAGAGAACCGGGTTCTACCGATACAGAAGATTTAAATAGCGGAAGTAAAGCTGCAGTAGCAGGAGGAATAACAGGTGTTTTTGAGATGCCTAATACAAACCCACCAACTGCAAATGAAAAAGAATTTCAAAAAAAATTAAATTTAGCAAAAAATAGAATGTTTTGTAATTACGCTTTCTATTTTGGAGCAACCCCTACTAATCAGTCGGAATTATCAAAACTTAAAAATTTTGAAGGATGCTGTGGAGTGAAATTATTTGCAGGATCGTCAACTGGAAATTTGCTTGTCCATAAAGAAGAAGATATAGAAAAAGTATTTAAGTATACCTCAAAAGTAGTTGCGGTACATTCTGAGGATGAAGACATTTTAAATCAAAGAAAAAAATTACGAGAAACTGGCAATGTTCTTTCTCATCCAATTTGGCGAAATGAAGAAACGGCAATGTCATCAACAAGAAGAATTGTTAAAATTGCAAAACGTCTAAATAAAAAAGCACATATACTTCATGTAACAACAAAAGAAGAAGTGGATTTTTTATCTCAGCATAAAGGAAATATTACTTTTGAAATTACTCCTCAGCACTTAACAATGTATTCACCAGACTGTTATCAAAAACTTGGAACTTACGCACAAATGAATCCGCCAATTAGAGAAAAATCTCATTATGATAGATTATGGTACGCTGTTAGAAACGATTATAATGATACAATTGGATCAGATCATGCTCCACACTTAAAAGTAAATAAAGATAAAGAGTACCCAAGCTCCCCATCAGGAATGCCAGGAGTTCAAACTTTACTTCCAGTTATGCTTCATCACATTAATCATGGAAAACTAAAACTAAAACAATTAGTAAATTTTTTATGTGAAAACCCAGTTAAAATTTTTGGAATTAAAAATAAAGGATATATTAAAGAGGATTTTGATGCTGATTTTACAATTATAGATATAGAAAAAAAGATTGAAATTAAAAATGAAAATATTCAAAGCAAATGTAAATGGTCTCCTTTCAATGGATACAAATTTAATGGTACGCCCGTTGCAACAATTGTGAATGGTGAAATTAAAATGAAAAATGGTGAAATATTAGGAGAACCATTAGGCAAACCAATGCTATTTTAATATATTATTTTTTTTAAGATCTTCCTCTATCTCTTTTAATATTGCCGGATCGTCTATTGTAGCAGGCATTTTATATTGCTCTTTATCAGCAATTTTTCTGATTGTTCCTCTTAATATTTTACCTGATCTTGTTTTTGGTAATCTTTTTATAACTATCGCTACCTTGAAAGCAGCTACTGGTCCAATTTTATCTCTTACCATTTTAATACATTCTTTAGAGATAGTTTCATTATCTTTTTTTACCCCAGCTTTAAGGACAATTAGTCCGATTGGTAATTGACCCTTGAGTTTATCTGCTATTCCTAATACAGCGCATTCAGCCACTGATTGATGTTCAGAGAGAACCTCTTCTATTGCTCCAGTAGACAGTCTGTGACCAGCAACATTTATGATATCGTCTGTTCTAGACATAATCCATATATAGCCATCTTCATCAATATGACCCGCATCATAAGTTTGATAGTATCCTTCATAATTTGTCATATAAGTTTTTTTGTATCTTTCATCTGCATTCCACAAAGTTGGAAAAGTTCCTGGAGGCAATGGAAGTTTTACAACAATATCCCCCATTTCGTTTGGTTTGGCCAAAGAACTATCATTTTTCAAAATTTTTACATCATAACCTGGAACAGCTCTACAAGCAGAACCATACTTAGTTTTCTGCATCTCGATACCTGTACAATTTGAGCTTATTGCCCAACTTGTTTCTGTCTGCCACCAATGGTCTATAACTGGAACCTTTAAAAGATTTTCTGCCCATTTAATCGTATCTGGATCAGCCCTTTCACCCGCAAGAAACAAAGATTCAAATGAACTTAAATTATACTTTGAAAAAAATTTTCCTTCCGGATCCTCTTTCTTTATTGCTCTAAATGCTGTTGGAGCAGTAAATAATGATTTAACCTTATAATCCGAAATTATTTTCCAGAAAGCTCCAGCATCAGGAGTACCTACCGGTTTACCTTCAAATAAAACAGTGGTGCAGCCTTTAAATAATGGAGCATAAACAATATAGGAATGACCAACTATCCAACCAATATCACTTGCTGACCACCATATATCATCACTATCAATGTTATAAATATTTTTCATAGTCCACTTGAGAGCAACTATATGCCCACCTATATCTCTAACTATGCCTTTAGGTATTCCTGTAGTACCAGAAGTATAAAGAATGTATGCATAATCATTTGCATTCATCTCTACACAGTCAGTAGTTTGAGCATTAACCAACGACTCTTCCCAGCTGATCTCTTTTGGTGCATTAAGCTTCACTTCATGACCTGATCTTTGATAAAGAATAATTTTTTCAAGTTTATGAGAAGCTAACCTTAAAGCTTCATCTACTAGAGGTTTATATTCCACCGTTCTACCAGGCTCAAATCCACATGAAGCAGTTACTAGTAATTTAGCTTTACTATCATCTATCCGGCTTGCAAGTTCATTAGACGCAAAACCACCAAAAACTACTGAATGAATAGCTCCAATTCTTCCACAAGCAAGCATAGCGATCACTGCCTCTGGTATCATGGGCATATATATTATAACTCTATCCCCTTTGTTAATGCCTTGGTTCTTGAGTGCACAAGCAAACTTTGAAACTTTTTCCTTCAGCAGATTATATGTGAACTGTTTTTTGTTTCCTGTAATAGGGCTATCATATATTAATGCTATTTTATCTCCTCTTCCTTGATCAATATGAATATCAAGAGCATTATAGCAAGTATTTGTTGTGCCATCACAAAACCACTTATAAAAAGGTGGCTTATCACTGTTTAATATTTGTGTTGGTTTTTTATACCAAAATATGTCCTCTGATATTTTTCTCCAAAACTCTTCAGGATTTTGTATGGAATTTTCATAAATTTCTTTAAAAGCTGATGACATGGATATTTGATTCTTTCTTGGTTTTTATTCGTTTATTAACTATAGAATTGCATTTAATTTTAAAAAGCTAGTAAAATCAATACAAAATAGCCATAAAAAACGCTTCAATTAACTATTTATATTTGATAATTAGTCTCAACTTTGACTTTAACTATAAAGGTTGAAGTCGTAGTTTAAATTTAAACTAACAAAAAACTAACTATAAGGGAGTTTTTTATGAAAACACTAAAAACGTTAGCAATTGCTTTATTTGCTCTTGTTGGAGTAACTACAGCAGCTAATGCAGCAACTACCTTTTTAGCTACGGACGATTTTGTAGGTATTTCGTTCTGGTTAATATCTATGGGTATGTTAGCAGCTACAGCGTTTTTCTTTATGGAACAAGCACATGTTGCAGTTCAGTGGAGAAAATCAGTAAACGTAGCTGGATTAGTAACTGGTATTGCTTTTATCCATTACATGTATATGAGAGACGTTTGGGTCACTACAGGTGATACACCAACTGTTTACAGATACATTGACTGGTTAATTACTGTACCTTTACAGCTAATAGAATTTTATCTAATTCTTTCAGCAGTAAGAAAAGTTGACAGCGGCATTTTCTGGAGAATCTTTATCGGTTCTTTAGTGATGTTAGTTGGAGGATATCTTGGAGAAGCAGGATTCATCAACTCTATGCTTGGTTTCATTATCGGTATGGCAGGATGGATTTATATTCTTTATGAAATATTCTCAGGTGAAGCTGGGAAAGCAGTTTCTAAATCTGGAAACAAAGCACTTGTTACAGCATTTGGAGCTTTAAGAATGATCGTTACTGTAGGTTGGGCGATTTACCCTCTAGGTTACATTTTTGGTTACCTAACAGGTGGAATTGATGCTAACTCACTTAACGTGATTTACAACTTAGCAGACTTTATTAATAAGATCGCATTCGGTATTATTATTTGGTCTTGCGCTGTTGCTAACTCTAGAGGAAGATAATAATCTACTTAAGAGTAAGAACTGATTAAATAGGGCAAGTTTAACCACTTGCCCTATTTTTTTTATGCTTATATAAAAATCAAAATGACAAAAATAGTCTATATTGAGCACACAGGAAAATCACACAGTCTAGATGTGCAAAATGGTTTAACGGTTATGGAAGGTGCTATTCAAAATAATATACCAGGTATTGACGCAGATTGTGGAGGATCAATGGCATGCGCTACTTGCCATGTTTATGTCAAAGAAGAATGGTTTAATAAGTTACCAAAAAAAGAAGATGGAGAAGAAGATATGCTTGATATGGCATTTGAGCCAAATAAATTTAGTAGACTTAGTTGTCAATTAACAGTTACAGATGATCTTGAAGGATTAGTTGTTCAACTTCCTTCTAAACAAGCTTAATGATTAAAACTGACGCTTTAATAATTGGAGCCGGCCCCACAGGTCTATTTACAGCGCATCAATTAAAATTGATAGGTTTAAGTTGTGAGGTAGTTGATAATTTAGACAAGATTGGAGGGCAGTGTATTGAACTTTATCCTGACAAGCCAATTTATGATATCCCAGCAATACCGGAGTGTACTGGAGAAGAGCTTACTAACAACTTACTTGATCAGCTAAAACCTTTTAATATTAAATTTCATTTAAACGAAAGAGTAGAGGAGGTAAAAAAAAATAATGATAACTGGGAAGTTAAAACTAATAAAGGAACTTTATTTAATACTCCTAATATAGTTATTGCAGGTGGTGTAGGATCTTTTGAACCAAGAAAGTTTTCTCCAAAGGAATGTGAAAAATTTGAAAATAAATCAATTTTATATTCTATTAAAGATAAAACAATTTTTAATAACAAAACAGTCTCAATTTTTGGTGGTGGTGACAGTGCTTTAGATTGGGCCATAGAATTATCAAAAAATTCAAAAGTAAATTTAATTCATAGAAGAGATGAGTTTAGAGGAGCAGTATCAACAGTAAATGAAATGAAAGCATTAACAAAAAATGGAAAAATTAATTTATTTACAAAATATCAATTAAAAAGTATCAAAGGATCAGAAAAATTAGAAAGTATTAATATTGAACATGATAACAAAGAGTTAAAAACTCTTAAAACAGATTATGTTTTAGGCTTTTTTGGACTAATAATGCAACTTGGTCCAATAGCTAATTGGGGCCTTAATCTAGATAAAAAAACAATAAAAGTTGACACCGAAAAATTTGAGACTAATCAAAAAGGAATTTATGCAGTAGGAGATATTTGTCATTATCCTGGAAAGTTAAAACTTATTTTATCTGGGTTTCATGAAGGTGCATTGGCTGCTAGAGCCTGTTTTAAGTTAGCTAAACCAAAAGAAAAATACAGATTTGAATTTACCACATCATCAAAAACTATCAAAGACAGACTGGGCAAAAAAAATGATTGAACTTTTTGCTGCCGATACTCCAAACGGTAAAAAGATTTCTATAATGTTGGAGGAGATTGGTTTTAAATATAAAGTTACTAATATAGATATATATAAAGGCGAACAGTTTGCAGAAAAATTCAAAAAAATAAGTCCTTTTAGTAAAATACCAGTAATTATAGATCATGATAATAATGAAAACATATTTGGATCCGGCGCGATACTTATATATTTGGGAGAAAAAAGTAATAGATTGTATGAAAAAGATAATCGGCTTAAAATTAATCAATGGCTTATGGCTCAAATAGGATTAATTGGTCCATTGATAGGACAACATCATCAATTTCATCATTTTAATCCTGGCAAAAGTAAATTTGGGGAAGAGAGATATTTTAAGATTACAAAAAAGCTTTATGAAGATCTTAATAAAAGACTTGGCGCATCTAAATTTTTAGCTGGAGAAAACTTTTCCATTGCAGATATTGCTACATGGCCATGGATAGCTAGACACGAATGGCATGATATTGGCCTCAAAAACTATAAAAATCTAACTAGGTGGTATTTGGAAATATCAAAACGTGAGGCTGTAGTTAAAGGATACGATTTGATGAAAAATGGATCGGTTATTCCAAAACCTTAGCCGTCAGCATAAACTTTTTCATTTTTTTCATGCTTTTCCTGCGCAGCGATGCAAAGCGTTGCTACTGGTCTGGCCATTAGTCTTTTGATACCAATTGGCTCTCCAGTTTCTTCACAGAAACCGTAAGTTCCATCTTTTATTTTTTTAAGCGCCGATTCAATTTTTGCTATTAATTTAATTTGTCTATTAATTGCTTTCATCTCTACATTTTTATCAGTATATGAACTAGCCTGATCAACAATATCTGCCGAAACACTATTATCATCAAGAGAGCCGTTATATAAAGCCTCGTTATTTGTTTTAATAATGTCAGATTTCCACTCCAATAGTTTTTTTTTAAAATACGCCTTGTGTTTTTCACACATATATTTTTCAGTTAATTTTGGCGTGTAGTTTTTAGAGATTTTAACCATACTATAATTTGAACGAGCTGGAGTATATTCAGCAATTAATAGGTGTCAATACAACTTAATTCGTATAAATTTAAAAAAATGAATATTTATAAAATAAATATAAATAAATTATTCTATATATTTTTGTTAATTCATTTAATTTTATGGACGTTAATTCCAACTTTAACAAATCAAAATTTACCACTAGATACGATAGAGGCCTTAGGTTGGGGGAGTAATTTAGACTGGGGTTTTAATAAGCACCCACCAGCAAGTGCTTTTTTTATAGAGATTTTTTATAGAATTTTTGGAAGCAAAGATTGGGCTTACTATTTTTTAAGTCAAATTTTTGTATTAACATCTTTTTTTATTGTTTGGAAATTTTCCAATGAAATTTTTAAAAACAAAATTTATTCTTTAATATCAGTGCTTCTACTTGAAAGTATTTATTTCTTTAATTTTACTACGCCGGAATTTAATGTAAATGTTTGTCAGCTTCCTTTTTGGGCTCTTACAGTTTATTATTCTTGGAAAATCTATAGTAAGAAAAATATTGAAATAAAAGATTGTATATTTTTAGGTATTTTTGCTGGTATTGGTTTTTTATCAAAATATTTATTTTTATATTTATTGATCTCAATAAAGCTTTTGTTTTTGTATATAATTTTTGTAAAGAAGTATAAAAAATATAGTCATAAGTATTTATTACCAACTTTATTTTTTATAATCATATTAACTCCCCATATTTTTTGGTTAATAAATAACGAATATATCACTATAACTTATGGACTTCATAGATCTGGATTAAGTGATCCAAATATTTTTGACCATATAAAATACCCGTTAATATTTTTTGTTAAACAAATAACTATATTGATTCCTTTTTTTATATTAAGTTTTTTACTTGTTTCTAAGTTTAAATTTAATTTAAAATTTTCTGACCAAAAACTCCTTTTTTTATTAACGATTAATATAATTCCATTTTTTTTAATTTTTTTAACCTCTTTAATTATAGGCGCTAAAATTAGAACTATGTGGATGACACCTTTTTATTTATTTATAGGAACTTTACTTGTTTATGTATTTCAGAATAAAATAAATTTTAAAAAAATAAAAAATTTTTATTTAGTTTTAATTTTTTTATTTCTTATTTCACCCATTATCTACTCCTATATTTCAATAACTCAATTAGATAAAAGGACAGATTATCCAGGCAAAGAAATCGCAAAAAAAGTTCAAAAAAAATGGGACTCAGAATTTAACGAACCAATTAATGTTGTTTTAGGAAATGAATGGGTAGCTGGAAATTTGTCATATCACTTAAAATCCAGACCGTCTTGGGAGGGAGAAATAGATAAAAATAAACTTAATAACTATAATGTGTTTATATGTATTGATAATATTTGCGTAGGAAACAAATGAATAATTTTTTAGATAATAAAAAAAAGAAAATACTACTTATAGCTTTAATAGTTTTAGTTATTGAACTTTCAGGTTTTGGCATATTCTCTTCCTTAATCAGATTTTTAAATGCACTCAATTAGATTTATGAAAATAAAAATATTAATACCTATTTTTAATGATTGGAGATCTTTATCAAAACTTCTACAAAAGATTGATCAACAAATCAAAAGCATTAATCATGAGGTATCAGTATTAATTGTCAATGATGGTTCAAATGAGGAAAATGAAGACGAAACTTATGATTTTAAAAATATTAAAACGATTAAAGTCATAAACATGAAAGTTAATAAAGGGCATGCAAGATGTAATGCTGCTGGATTAAAGTATATATTTGAAAAGGAAGATTTTGATTATGTAATTCCAATGGATGGAGATGGCGAAGACAGACCTGAAGAAATAAATATGCTAATTGAAAAATCATCAGAATATCCTGAAAATGTGGTTACAGCTAACAGAATAAAAAGATCTGAAGGTTTTGTATTTAAAGTTTGTTATGAGTTACACAAAATTTTTACTTATATTTTTACAGGTCAAAATATCAAGTTTGGTAATTTTAGTTTGCTTCCAAAATCTGTAGTTGAAAAAATGATAAACGAAAAAGCAACTTGGAATAGTTTTTCAGGTTCTTTAAGCAAAATATCAAAAAATAGAAAATCAATTCCATCTATAAGAGGTACAAGATATTTTGGTCCATCAAAAATGAGTTTTACAAATTTAATTAAACACTCATTATCTATTGTTTCAGTATTTAAATTTACTTGGCTTACAAGATCTTTAATATTTCTTTTTGTCTATTGTTATTTAGTATCAAATTTTATTAGTATAATTACTTTAATACCAGTAGTTGTAATAGTCATTTTAAACGGAATAATTTTTACTCTTTCAAGTAGAGAAAATTTAGATGAATATAAAAATTCATTATCAAATATCAGTAATATTGATACCATAAAAGAATAAAAAAAATTTTATGTATTTTATTAATCCTTTCAGAGCTTTAAGACCAAACAAAAAAAACGCCTCATCAGTTGCTGTAGCAAGCACAGATCATCTTGGCGAGGATGGAAAAAAAAATCATTTAAAAAAAAATCCTTGGAGTTATTTAAATGTTTTTGATGCATCAAACGAATCAAAATCAAAAAAACAATTTGAATTAATGAAAGAAAAATCTATTTTGCAAAAAGATGACAGTAGTTCATTTTATATCTATAAAATCTCAGATCAAAATCATCAGCAAGTTGGGATAATTGGAACTGCAAAATTGTCAGCCTACGATAATTTACATATTCGAGGTCATGAAGAAATCTTTTTAGAACGAGCACAAAGAAGACTAAAGCAAATGGATAATTTAAATGCACAAATTGGTCCAATATATACAATTTATCCTGATAATGAGCAACTTAACCAGCTTCTTAAAAAGGAAATTTTATCTGCACCAATTTATTCTTTTGAGGCAATTGATAAATGTAAGCATGAAATATGGATCTTGAATCAGAAAGAAAAAATTCAAAAAATTTGTGATTTATTTAATTCTATTAATAGAATTTATATTGCAGATGGCCACCATAGAATGGAAGCTCTGTCAAAACTTTCAGAATATAGAAAGCATCAAAATCCAAATCATACTGGTAGTGAATCCTATAACTATTTTATGGTAGCTATATTTCCTCAAAGCCAAGTAAGATTACTTGATTACAATAGACTAATAAAAGATTTATACGGATATTCACCTAAAGATTTTATAAAGGAAATTAAAAAAAAATTTAATATTGAAAAACATAATTCACCATTTAAACCAAATAAGCCACAAACGTTTGGAATGTATTTAGATAAGCAATGGTACTCTTTAAAACTTAAAGAACCACCAGAACAAAACTTATTCCATATAATTAACTTAGATATAAATTTACTACATTATTACCTGTTAGAACCAATTTTGGGGATTGGAGATCCTAGATATGATAATAGAATAGATTTTCTTGCAGGCTTTCATGGTTTAAAATCTATTGAAGAAAAAGTTAACTCTGGCCAAGCAGAGGTAGGTTTTGCTTTATTTGCTACGCAGGTTCAAAATGTTATTAGTTTTGCAGATAAAAAATTAAATATGCCACCAAAATCTACATGGTTTGACCCAAAACCTTTAGATGGTTTGCTTGCATATGATTTTGAATAGACTTTTATTTAATCCAATTAAAAATTAATATAAATAAACCTTTTTTATTTATAAAAATTATATATAAAAAAAATAGTGATAATTTAATTAAAAAAAACCTACAAACAAAAAATATTTTATGGAAAAACCAAGTCTAAAACCACAAAATCCAAACTTTTCAAGTGGACCATGTTCAAAACGTCCTGGTTGGACATATGATGTCTTAAAGGACTCGCCTATTGGCAGATCTCACAGACATAAAGTTTGCAAAGAGAGATTAAACGAGGCCATTGTTAAATCTAAGAAAATTTTAAATTTACCTGATGATTATTTGTTAGGAGTAATGACTGGTTCAAATACTGGAGCTCTTGAGGCTGCAATGTGGTCACTGCTTGGAAATAGAGGTGTAGATGTCCTGGCATGGGAAAATTTTGGCAAAGATTGGGTTATAGATATTATTGAACAATTTAAAATGAAAGATGTAAATAGTCATATTACTGACTATGGAATTCTTCCAGATCTTACTAAAGTAAATTTTAAAAATGATGTTGTATTTACATGGAACGGAACAACCGCAGGAGTGAAAATTCCAAATGGTGATTGGATTCCAGATGATAGAGAAGGTTTAACAATTTGTGATGCTACCTCTGGGATTTTTGCTATGGATATTGATTGTAAAAAGCTTGATGTTATTACTTGGTCTTGGCAAAAAGTTTTAGGTGCAGAGGCAGCTCATGGTATGATAGCATTATCTCCTCGGGCAGTAGAGAGACTTGAAACACATGTTCCACCTTGGCCAGTTCCAAAATTGTTTAGACTAGCGAATAAGAAAAAATTAATTAAAGCTATTTTTGAGGGTGGTATAATTAATACGCCATCAATGATTTGTGTTGAGGATGTTCTCGATGCTTTAAAGTGGGTAGAGTCTGTGGGTGGTACAAAAGGCTCAATAAAGATTTCCAGTGAAAATTTAAGAATTTGTGAAGATTGGATAGCAAAGAGTGAAAACTTTAAGTTTATGTGTGAAGACAAGAATTTAAGATCTTCTACAAGTATAACAGTTTTAATAAAAGATGAATGGTTTACAAAACATGATGAGGAAGGCCAAAGAGGTGTCTTAAAAAAACTATTTTCGTTATTAGAAAAAGAAGGGGTAGCTAATGATATTAATGGATACCCTAAAGCGCCTCCAAGTATCAGAATTTGGGGTGGCTCCACTGTACAAAATAATGACATGAAAGCGCTTCTACCTTGGATAGATTGGGCTTACCACTCAGTAAAGAGTAATGCCTAAAGTTTTAATTTCAGACTCAATGAGCAATGTTGCTCAAAAAATTTTTGAAAAAAATAATATTTCTGTTGATGTAAAAACTGGTTTATCTGAGGATGAGATTATCAAAATCATTCCTGAATATGATGGAATGGTTGTGAGATCAGCAACAAAAGTAACTAAAAAAATAATTGAAGCTGCAAAAAATTTAAAAGTTATTGGAAGAGCTGGTGCTGGTGTCGATAATATAGATGTACCTTCAGCAAAAGAAAAAAATATGATTGTGATGAATACTCCAGGAGGCAATGCAAATGCAACTGCAGAACATGCCTTTGCAATGATAATGTCGGTTTTAAGAAAAATGCCTTTTGCAAACGAGACAACACACAAAGGTCAATGGGAGAAGAAAAATATTAAAGGAACAGAGCTATCTAAAAAAACTTTAGGAATAGTTGGTTTTGGAAATGTTGGTGTAAGACTGAGTAATCTTGTTAAAGGTTTTGATATGAAAATTTTAGTAAATTCTAAATCATTAGAATCTAGAAAAAAAGATTATCCACATGTGGAAAACGTAAGTTTTGAAGATTTGATAAGCAAAAGTGATATTATAAGTTTTCATTGCAAAGCCCCAAAAGATGGCAAACCTATGATTTCAAAAGAGCATTATAAAAAAATAAAACCAACCGCATATATTATTAATGCTGCAAGAGGTAATATTGTGGATGAAAAGGATTTAAACGAAGCTCTTAATGAAAATTTAATTGCTGGAGCTGCAGTAGATGTGTTTTCTAAAGAGCCAGCAAAAGAAAATATATTATTTAATAATCCAAAAGTTGTTTTAACTCCACATATTGCAGCATCAACAACCGAAGCATCAATTGTAGTAGCTGAAATGGTAGCAAATCAGTTATCGGATTTTTTATTAAATGGTGTTAAAATTAATACTGTTTAGTGAAAAAATTTCTACCAATAATTTTTATTTGCCTTATTCTTTCTACACAAGCATTTTCAGATAATCACAAAACAAATTTTAAAGATATAAAAGGATATAAAAAGCAATTTCTTTCTATGTCTGAAAAAAAAGTTAATAGAATTAAAGAAGTAAAAGCTTCAGATGGTTTCCCAGTTTACGAAGGAAAAACAAGTATTCAAGTTACGGTAAATAGAGAAGATGCTGGCTGTGGAAAGGGTAAAGCGCAAACAACTCAAATTCAATGTGACGGCAAAGGTAACAGAAGCAGACAAGAAATACATCTTGGTGATATGAAATTAAAAAATAAAGAACATATTTTTGAATATGCAGTTTATTTCGATGAAACTTATGAACCTTTAAAAAAAGGTGCTGTAGTTATAATTGGCCAAATGCATACTGATAATAAAGCTAAAGGATGTCATAGCTGTTGTCATTTTTGGGCTCAAGATTTTAAATATAAAGGGGAACATTATTACAGCTGGGCAAGTAAAGCAGCTTATGCATCAGAGCCCGTTATAATTGGAAAAATTGAAGATTTAAAAGGGAAGTGGACACATTTAAAATTTCACGTTCTCTGGAAGCTTGACGAAACAGGTAGATTTAAAATTTATAAAAATAATGAAGTTATAGCTGATCTAAGAAACATAAAAACTTTAGCTGACACTTGTACAGGTGGCTATATGAAATTTGGAATATACAGACACAGAACTATTGGTTATTGGAATTCTGATTGGGAGAGCCTTCATGATCAAAGAATTTATTTAGATAGCATTGTTTTTAGAAAACCAAAAAAAAAAGAAAAGTTTAAAAACAATTAATTAACTTTTATTGTTGGCAAAGAATAAAAATCAGCTGTATCAATTTTAGAAGAGTGTTGTCTTTTCATATTCCATTTTTTATGTACCCCGGCACTTGCAAGACTTAAAGTTGATCTTCCATATCTATAGTTAGTACTATCAATAGACCTCATTAAACTATTTATTTTTTCATCTCGAATAGAAGAAAATAAATTTTCTTTATTGTTTGAGTCACATAAATGAGACAGTATCACTCCTGCTTTTTGATAACGGTATCCATTTTTAAAAATACTTTCTAAACCAGAAATAGCTGCCTTTACAATTTCTATACTATTATTTGTAGCAATTGGAAAATCTATTGTTTTTGAATTAGAATAAAAACCATAGCGACTTTGAAAAGGACTTGTTCTCACAAAAACAGTTATTGATTTTGTAACTAATGACTCTGATCTAATTTTTTCTGAAGCATTTAATGAATAACTCGCAACAGCTTCTTTTAGTTCTTGAAAATTTTCTACTCTTTTTCCAAATGAACGTGATACGACACAACTCTTTCTTTTTGAACTTTTTGTTTCTAAATTAATACAAGAAATACCTCTAAGTTCCATCGCGGTTCTTGAACTTAAAACATTAGAACTTTTTTTAATCCATGTGTTAGATTTATTTTTTAATTGTTTGGCATTATAAATTCCGTTCTTATGATAGAATTTTGTTAATTGTCTTCCAACGCCCCAGACATCATTGATTTCTACCTTTTCTAAAATCGGATCTATATTTTCTAATCCTATTAAGCTAACAACTCCAGATTGTTTTTTTTTAGCTATATGATTTGCGACTTTACTTAAAGTTTTAGTTGTTGCTATGCCTATGCTCGTTGGAATGCCCGTCCATTGGAGAACTACATTCCTAATTTCTTTTCCAACATCTTCTATTTCGTTATCTGGAAAATTAGTCAGATCCAGAAAAGCTTCATCAATAGAATAAATTTCTATTTCAGAATTAAATCTTTTAAGAGTTCTCATTACCCTTCTAGATAAATCTCCGTATAGAGAATAGTTTGACGAAAAAACTTGGACATTATTTTTCATGATAATATTTTTCGCTTTGAAGTATGGTTCTCCCATTTTAATCCCTAAAGCTTTTGCCTCCACTGACCTTGAAATAATACATCCATCGTTATTTGATAACACAACCACAGGTTTATTTCTCAACTTTGGATTGAACAGTCTTTCACATGAAACATAAAAAGAATTACAATCAACTAGTGCTATTTTTTTAATAAGTCGAGTGAATGACATAAGTAACAACTCCCCAGATGAAAACGTCTGAATCTTCCTTAATAATAATTTTATCCTCGATTTTTTTTGAACCGGAAGATAAAAAATTTTGATCTTTTGATTTAATAAAATTTTTAACAACTAATTCATCATGAACATTTGCAACTACAGTAGAGAAATTTTTAGGTTTTAAACTTCTATCAACCACTAGTAAATCACCGTCGTAAATACCAACTTCGCTCATAGATTTCCCTTGAACTCGAATAACAAAAGTTGCGGGAACATTTTTTATTAGATGGACGTTAAGATCGACATCTTCCTCTATATAATCTGTTGCAGGAGAAGGAAAGCCAGCCCCAGCTTTGTGTAAGTAAAATGGTACAGTTAATTTCATGTTCTTGTTTTGTTCTAATTATTAGCTTAATTTTTTGATATAGTCAAATAAGTTGTATTTTGAGTCTGTAAGTGAATCGAAATGGAATCAAAACATGAACATTGAAAACAACATATAGTTAGGTTGTGGATAACTGCATCTAAAAGTAGCTTTAAAATAAAATGCAAATAAGCATTACATGGTGTATTCAATCAAAATTAGAAATTATGAAGAAAAAATTAACATGTCACTGCGGAGGTGTAGAAGCAGAGGTCAATATCCCGGATAAAGGACTTGAGAAGATTATGCGATGCAATTGTTCTATCTGCAAGAAAAAGGGCTATATAATAGGAGTTCTTGGACCAAATGACTTTAAATTAGTAAAAGGAAAGGATCTTTTAACGCTTTATCAATTTTATACAAAAGCTGCTCAACATTATTTTTGTAAAGTTTGTGGTATTCATACGCACAATAGACCAAGAATAAATCCAAAAATATATGGAATAAACATTGCTTGCGTTGAGGGAGTTAAACCATTTGAGATAGCAAATGTTCCGGTAAACGATGGGCAAAACCATCCTCTAGATCAAAAAAAATAATGAAAAAATTTGCCTTAGTTACCTTTCTTTTAATTTTCAATTTCAACTCGGCAGGAGCAGTTTCTTTGTCTAAAGCTCTTTTAGAGACTTATAAAAATAACCCAGAATTAAATGCCGAAAGAGAAAACTTAAATATTTCTGGAGAAGATCTAAAAATTTCAAGAAGTGAATTTTTACCAAGCATAACAATTTCTGGATCTAAAAGTAGCGAAGATACAAATAAAAACACAAACAGATCTGGTACAGATACTGCTGTAACAGACGTAAACCCTAAAACACAATCAGTTTTAATTGAACAGAAATTATTTCAAGGCTTTGCAGGTAAAGCAGAGTATGAAAAAAATAAAATTGGTATGAGTTTAGCAGGAGCTAAATTTTTAAAAAAAGAACAAGATATATTATTCAAAGCTATCGAAGCATATACAGGTCTTACTTTTGCAAAAGAAAAATTAGAAATCAATCTTAGCAATGTCAATTTATCAGAAAGACAAGTTGAGACAGATCGCTCAAGATTGGAAAGAGGTCAAATAACAATAGCAGATGTAGCACAGTCCGAGTCTTCTCTAGCAGAATCCCAAGCTAAACTGATAGAATCTGAAAGTCAGTTATTAACATCAAAATTGGAATATGAAAAAGTAATAGGACCACTTGAAAATATTGAAAATTTGGAAAAAAATATAGTATTTAATTTTGACATTCCATCTACCCTAAAAGAGGCAATCGAGATTTCTAAAAATAATAATCCAGATTTAATTATTTCCGAACTGGAGTACGAACAATCTGAAAAAGACGTTACGATTGCAAAATCCGAATTTTCACCTTCAGCAACATTATCTTTAGAGTCTTCCAGAACCGATGATTTAAGTTCCACAATTGATGAGAGAGATAAAGAAACAGTGAAAGCAACAATATCCTGGCCTCTTTTTAAAGGCGGAAAAAATTTTGCAGAATTAAATAGAAGCAAAAGTTTAAAAAACAGAAAAAAGTTGCTATTTGATTATGCTCTCAGATCAAATGAAACAAGTGTAACTGGAGCTTGGGCAAACTTGCAGTCTGCAGAAAGTTTATTGAATTCAGTAAAATCTCAAGTAAAAGCAGCAGAAATAGCAAACGAGGGTATTAGTGCTGAGTACGAGTCTGGCTTAGGTAGATCAACTTTAGACCTTATTCAGTCTAATACGATTCTTTTAAATTCAAAAATAAGTTTAGCTAAGTCTGAGAGAAATTATCTTTTAGCAAGATTTAATCTATTGAAATCTATAGGTCTATTAAATAGCTACTATCTAAAAATTCAATAAATATTAAGCTTTTTGTTAATTTAATATTTTTATTGCTAATGAGAACAAAATGTGTACATTTAAATAAACGATTCGAATGTTAAAAACGATAAAAAAAAAGGCAAAAAATGACTAAAAATAACTTAAAAGTGGTTAAACCCACAAAAGACAAAGATTTGGAAGATAAAGAAAAAAATAAAGCTTTAGACGCAGCTATTAGCCAAATTACAGATAATTTTGGAAAAGGCTCAGTAATGAAGCTGGGTCAACAAACGGCAATGGATATTGAATCTATTTCTACAGGATCTCTAAGTTTAGACTTGGCTTTAGGAATTGGCGGACTGCCAAAGGGAAGAATTATTGAGATTTACGGGCCAGAGTCTTCTGGGAAAACAACGCTTGCATTACAAGTTGTTGCCGAAGCCCAAAAAGCTGGTGGAATTTGTGGATTTGTAGATGCAGAGCATGCTCTTGATCCAGTGTATGCAAAAAAATTAGGAGTAAATACGGAAGAGTTATTAATCTCACAACCAGATACAGGTGAACAGGCTTTAGAAATAGCTGATACATTAATAAAATCAGGTTCAATTTCTGTATTGGTAGTAGACTCTGTTGCAGCTTTAACTCCAAGAGCTGAAATAGAAGGAGAAATGGGTGATCATCATGTTGGCTTACAGTCAAGATTGATGAGTCAGGCTTTAAGAAAATTAACTAGCTCAATTTCACGAACAAATACAATGGTTATTTTCATTAATCAAATAAGAATGAAAATTGGAGTTATGTTTGGTAGCCCTGAAACTACATCAGGAGGAAATGCTCTTAAATTCTATTCTTCAGTAAGAATGGACATTAGAAGAATTGGAGCAATAAAGGATAAAGACAATATAATTGGAAACTCAACAAGAGTGAAGGTGGTAAAAAACAAAGTATCTCCACCATTTAAAGTTGTTGAGTTTGATTTAATGTATGGAAAAGGTATTAGTAAATCAGGTGAACTGATAGATCTAGGTGCAAAAGCAGATATAGTTGAAAAATCTGGAGCATGGTACGCATACAAAGGTGAGAAGATTGGACAGGGTAAAGAAAATGCAAAACTTTATCTTGAACAGAATCCAAAAGCCGCAGCAGAAATTGAGATGGCCATAAGAGAAAAGGCTGGGATGATTTCAAAAAAGATTGAAGGAAATCCACGAGATGAAGAAAAAGCAAAGGCTGAAACAAAAGAAGAAACACCACCTAAAAAGAATTAACTTTTAGTTATCTAAAAAGGCGCTTAATTTAAGCGCCTTTTTTCCCTACTGTTATCTAGACATCAAATAAAAAAGCTGTATTTTAAAAAATATGGCTGATAAATCACTAAATGAAATAAGAAGTACTTTTCTGGGGTATTTTAAAAAAAATGATCATAAGATTATAGAGTCTAGTAATTTAGTGCCAAATAATGATCCAACTTTAATGTTTGCAAACTCCGGGATGGTACAATTCAAAAACGTATTCACAGGACTAGAAAAGAGAAATTATAAAAAAGCTACCACTTCTCAAAAATGTGTGAGAGCTGGAGGAAAACACAATGACCTAGAAAATGTTGGATATACTCCTAGACATCATACGTTTTTTGAAATGCTAGGAAATTTTTCTTTTGGAGATTATTTTAAAGAAAGAGCAATAGAGCTTGCCTGGAATTTAGTTACAAAAGATTTTGGAATTGATAAAAATAGGCTTTATGTAACAGTTTTTCACGAAGATGATGAGGCGTTTAATTTTTGGAAAAAAATTGCAGGCCTAGATAAAGATAGAATAATTAGAATACCAACCTCAGATAACTTTTGGTCTATGGGTGAGACAGGACCTTGTGGGCCTTGTTCTGAGATATTTTTTGATCATGGTGAAAAATTAAAAGGAGGATTGCCAGGTTCAAAAGATCAAGATGGAGATCGTTACATTGAGATATGGAATCTTGTTTTTATGCAATTCGAACAAGTTTCAAAAGATAAACGAATTGATTTACCAAAACCATCTGTAGATACAGGTATGGGTCTAGAAAGAATTACAGCTTTATTGCAAGGAACTCATGATAACTACGAAACAGATCACTTTAAAAGAATTATTTCTGCAACTTCAGATGCTGTTAAAAAGAAACCAGATCAAAAAAATTTATCCAGCTTTAGAGTTATAGCTGATCATTTAAGAGCAAGTTCATTTTTAATTGCAGAAGGGGTTCTACCCTCAAATGAAGGAAGAGGATATGTTCTTAGAAGAATTATGCGAAGAGGTATGAGACATTCACATTTGCTCGGGTCTAAGGAGCCAATTTTTTTTAATATATTTAAAACTTTGTTGGATGAAATGTCTGGAAATTACCCCGAATTGAAAAGAGCCGAAGCATTAATAAAAGAAACTTTAAAAATGGAAGAAGAAAAATTCTTAGTTCTTCTTGAAAGAGGTATGAAAATTTTAGATGAAGAAGTTAAAAAGATAGAGAAAGTTCTTCCTGGTGAAGTTGCCTTTAAATTATACGATACTTATGGTTTTCCATTAGATCTAACTCAGGATATTTTAAAAAATAAATCACTTCAATTAGATAACAAAAAATTTGATGATTTAATGAAAAAAAGTAAAGTGCTTGCTAAAAAAAATTGGAAGGGTTCGGGTGATAGCGCTGTTGATGATATTTGGTTTGCAATAAGAGATAAATTAGGTGCCACAGAATTTCTTGGCTATGAAACTGACCAAGCAGAAGGTGTAATTAAGTCATTACTAAAAAATAATGAACAAGTTGAAACATTAAAGACAGGCGATGAAGGAATGATAATTTTAAATCAAACACCTTTCTACGGGGAGTCAGGTGGTCAAGTTGGAGATACTGGTGAAATCTTATCAAATAGTTTTAAATTTAAAGTTTTAGATGTTCAGAAAAAATTAGGGGATCTTTTTATACATTATGGAAAAGTGATTTCTGGTGAAATTAAAATCAATGAAAACGTAGAATTAAAAATTGACATTGAGAGAAGAGAAAATATAAGAGCATATCACTCAGCTACGCATTTATTGCATGAGTCATTAAGAAGAGTTTTGGGTACACATGTTACACAAAAAGGATCTTTGGTTGAAGCTGATAGGTTAAGATTTGATTTCAGTCATATGAAACCAATAACTCCAGATGAAATAGATAAAATTGAGGGTTTTGTTAACTCAATGGTTGAGACAAAATCTGACGTAAAAACAAGACTTATGACGCCAAAAGAGGCTGTTGATAATGGGGCACTAGCTTTATTTGGGGAAAAGTATGGTGAAGAGGTTAGAGTTTTGTCTATGGGGGATGAAAAGAATAGATATTTCTCAACTGAGCTATGTGGAGGAACACATGTAAGAAATACTAGTGATATTGGTAAATTTAAAATTATTAGTCAATCATCTATTGCAGCAGGTGTTAGACGAGTAGAAGCTTTAAGGGAAAATCAATTAGAAGATTATTTAAAAAATAAAGAAAAATTATCAGATCTTTCTGCGCAGAAAAACGAAGAGCTTATAAAAGATTTATCTGAAAAAATAATTAAACTTGGAGCAAAACCAAATTTAAATAAAAAAAATCCAACTGAAATAATTAAAGAATTAACAAAACAACTAGACCAATTATCAGTTGGATCAGTACTTCAGGATAAATCAAAAAATATTGTTTCTGACAAAACAATAAAAGGCGTTAAGGTCAGATTTCAAAAAATACTAGATTTGCCTACGAAGGAACTTAGAAAATTAGTTGATAAAGGTAAAAAAGATCTTGGCGAAGGTATTGTAATTATATTTGCCAGTAAAGACGATAAAATTGGTTTGGCTGTTGGTGTTACAGACGCTTTAACAAAAAAATATAATGCCGTTGACTTTGCTAAAAAAGGCTCTGAGATAATTGGAGGAAAAGGTGGAGGTGGAAGACCTGACTTTGCTCAAGCAGGTGGTGTTGACAGTTTAAAAATAGACGATGCTTTAGAAAAACTTAAATCTTTAATTTAATTCTTGTTTAAGAGTTCCGTCAATTTTGTCTAAGAATTGATTTGTATTTAAATAATTTGTTGAAGGTCCTACAAGTATCGCTAAGTCTTTAGTCATTGATCCATTTTCTACACAACTAATACAAACTTTTTCTAATGTTCTTGAAAATTTAATTAACTCATTATTTGAATCTAGTTCACCTCTATGTGCTAAACCTCTTGTCCACGCAAAAATTGAAGCGATTGGATTTGTTGAAGTTTCTTTACCTTCTTGGTGCATTCTGAAATGTCTTGTAACTGTTCCATGAGCCGCTTCTGCTTCCATTGTTTTTCCATCTGGCGCAAGCAAAACACTTGTCATTAAACCTAAAGAACCATATCCCTGAGCTACCGTATCTGATTGCACATCACCATCGTAATTTTTACATGCCCAAATATATTTTCCACTCCATTTCATTGCGCATGCTACCATGTCATCGATTAATCTATGTTCGTAAGTAATATTATTTTTTTCAAATTTTGATTTAAATTCTTTTTCAAAAACTTTCTGAAATATGTCTTTGAATCTACCATCATAAGTTTTCAGTATAGTGTTTTTTGTTGATAAATAAACTGGCCATTTTTTTATTAATCCATAATTAAAACAAGATCGCGCAAAATCTTCAATAGACTTATCAAGATTATACATTGATAAAGCAATGCCTGGTCCAGGGAAATTAAATACTTCATATTTTTTTTCATCTTTACCGTTTTCTGATGTCCATTTTATCTCTAATTTCCCTTTTCCAGGAACTTGAAAGTCTGTAGCTCTATACTGGTCTCCAAAAGCATGTCGTCCAATAATTAAGGGATCAGTCCAGGAAGGAACTAATTTTGGAATATTTTTACAAATTATTGGCTCTCTAAATACTGTTCCACCTATTATATTTCTTATTGTTCCATTTGGCGATCTCCACATTTTTTTTAAACTAAATTCTTTAACTCTCTTTTCATCAGGTGTAATTGTTGCACATTTTATTCCAACACCATTTTTTTTAATTGCTCTTGCGCAATCTATTGTTATTTGGTCAGATGTATTGTCTCTACTCTTAATACCCAAATCATAATATTCAATTTTCAAATCTAAATATGGAAGAATGAGTTTATTTTTGATGAAATTCCAAATTACCCTGGTCATTTCATCACCATCTAGCTCTACAATAGGGTTTTTTACCTTAATTTTGCTCATATTTAGATGTTATCTTACTAATTGAATTTAAGCATTTTATATACATATTAAACAAAAATTATCAAATTAAGGATTATGATAGATAAAGTTTTTCCAAAGGTTCATAACGAGGGATACAAGTTTTTGGCTATTTTCGGTTTTGCAACTCTGATATTGTATTTCATAAGCGACTTTTTGGGATTAATAGGCTTAGTTTTAACAATTTGGGTTTACTATTTTTTTAGAGATCCAGATAGAATACCCATAAACGATGACAATTATCTTGTAAGTCCAGCTGATGGCATTGTTATAAAGGTAGAGGAGTCTGATGGTCCAAAAGAACTAAACCTTGAAAATAAAAAATTCAAAAAAATTAGCATCTTTATGAATGTTTTTGATTGTCACGTTAATAGAACTCCATGCTCAGGTAAAGTGACAGAAATTTTATATAAACCTGGAAAATTCTTTAACGCTTCTCTTGATAAGGCAAGTGAAGAAAACGAGAGAAATTTCTATAGAATAACAAATCAAAATGGTGAAGATATTATAGTTGTTCAAATTGCAGGCTTGATAGCAAGAAGAATAGTCACTGAAGTATCAGAAAATACAGAGCTTTCCCAAGGTGATAGAATAGGAATGATTAGGTTTGGAAGTCGTGCAGATATTTACTTTGAAAATTATAATCCTTTAGTAAAAGTCAATCAAAGAACAATTGCAGGAGAGACTTTATTAGGAAAAAAATAAAATGCTGAATGAACCAAAAAAAAATTTTAAAATAGTTGCAGATACTAAAGCAAGAGTTATTTTACCAAATACATTGACACTTATAGGAGTTTGCATTGGGCTCACTTCAATTAATTTTGCATTAAATGGAAATTATAAACTTTCTATAATTGCAATTTTGCTTGCAGCAATAATAGATGGTTTAGATGGTAGAATTGCTAGATTAATTAGAGGAACTTCAAAAGTAGGAAAAGAACTTGACTCTTTAACTGATGTAATAAGTTTTGGGGTTGCTCCAGCATTTATAATGTATTTTTGGCAGCTTAATACTTTAGGCAAAATTGGATGGTTAATTTCATTAATTTATGTAGTTTGTGTTGCGCTAAGGTTAGCTAGATTTAATGTCAACACAGGTGGAGAGTCTTCTTGGAGAGATAACTTTTTTGAGGGCGTACCTTCTCCAGCAGGTGGGATTTTAGTTTTAAGCCCTCTAATTTATGAGGTTAGTGGCTTTGATTTTATTAATATTAATTATAAATTAATTGTTCCAATAGTTTTTATGGTTATTTCTATTCTTCTAATTAGCAAGGTGCCAACATATTCATTTAAAAAAATTGTTGTACCAAGGAGTACTACAATATTTTTACTTTTTGGTATTGTACTTTTATTTGGTTTACTATTAATATTTCCTTTTAAAGTTCTTATTATTTGTAGTCTTTTATATCTAATATTAATAACTATCAGTGCGTTTCATTTTTTTAAATTAAAAAAAGATTTAAAAAATGACAATAAGATTACCGATAAAGAGCCTGAAGACGTTCTATAAATGAAAAAAAATGTTATTGTCTCGTTAGCTGATTCAAATTACTTTGATCTATTGAACGAATTAGTTGACTCAATAAAACGATTTAAAGAAAGTTCATCTTTAGCGATTTGTATTTTAGATGCAGGACTCAATGAAAACCAAATAAGTATTTTATCTACTAAGGTGGATGAAATAAAAAAAGCTGAATGGGATATAAAAGTTTCTGCACTAAAAGTTCAGGGTAAAGAGTGGCTTAAAAGTCAAGTATCTAGAGCTTTTTTACCAAGATACTTTCCCAGTTATGAAAAATATTTATGGATAGATTGTGATGCTTGGGTAAATGATTGGAATTCAGTTGAGCTTTATCTTAAGGCATGTGAAAATGGAAAACTAGGAATAACACAAACTTTAGGCCCAGGTTATAAAATTATGTCTAAGGTTAGCTGGCTTTTTGGAAGGTTTGCTATTATTAAGTCTCAAAATTTTAAACATGCCGTCAGTTCAAAAATTGGACTTAAAAAAGCTAGAAAGCTTGCTTTTTCTCCACATATTAATATTGGAGTTTTTTCACTTGAAAAAAATTCACCTTGTTGGGAAATTTGGCAAAAGAACCTAAAAACAACATTAAGTTCAGGTAAAATTTTTGGATCCGAAGGCTTAGCAATAAATATGTCAGTATATATTGATAATGTTGAAACCGAATTTCTTCCTTTAAAATGTAATTGGATAGCTAGCAATATGCTACCTAAATATGATGAGTATAACAATTCTTTTGTAGAACCATATTTACCAAACTACAAAATTGGCATCATGCACCTAGCAGCAGGCATTTGGAAAGATGGCAAGGATATGAGAATTGATAAAAATATTAGAGTAGATTTAAAAACTATTACAAACGAAACCGTGAGCAAAAGTTTGAGATTTGGTCAGTAATTGAAAAAAAACAAAATTTCAAAAAATTGGATTAATAAACAAAGAAAAGACATATACGTTCGTAAGTCAAAAATTGAAGGATATAAGTCTAGAGCAGTTTATAAACTTAAGGAAATAGATGAAAAATTTAAGATATTTAAACATGTAGACTCGGTTATAGATCTTGGAGCAGCACCTGGTAGCTGGTCTCAATTTGCTACAACCAAAATTAAAAGTGAAAAAATTTTATCAATTGATCTTATTAGATTTGAAAAATTTAAAAATTGTCACCAAATTATAGGAGATTTTACAGATGAAAGTTGTAAGGATGAGATAAAAAGATATTTCGGAAAAAAAGTTGATTTAATAATTTCAGACATGGCTGTAAATACTATTGGGAATAAAAATGTAGACTCAATTGTAACTGGTGAACTTTGCTTAAATGCTATGGATTTTGCGATAGGTTCTCTTGAAACAAAGGGAATATTTGTATCTAAAGTTTTTATGGGATCTAGCTTTAATGAAATTGTCGCACTTGCGAAAAAATCATTTAAAAATGTAAAAGTATTTAAACCTTTAGCAAGTAGAAAAAATTCAAAAGAAACTTTTATTATTTGTAAATTTTTAAGATGATACTCTTTTATTTTTTTTAGAATCATATATACATGACTATGGGTCCTATAAAAGAAGCACTTACATTCGATGACGTAACCTTAGTACCAAAATATTCTGAAGTTCTTCCGTCTGAGGTAGATACTAAAACTCAATTATCACCAAATATTACTTTAAAAATACCTTTATTATCATCTGCTATGGATACAGTAACAGAGTCTAAAATGGCGATATCTATAGCCAAAGCTGGAGGAATTGGAATTATACACAGAAACTTAAATATAAAAAAGCAAGTTCAGGAAATAAAAAAAGTAAAATCAAAAAATTTATTAGTTGGAGCTGCAGTTGGCGCAGGTATTGATGAGACAAAAAGAGCTGAAGCTATATTAAATGAGGGAGTTGATCTCATTGTAGTTGATACTGCACACGGACATACAAAAAAAGTTGCAGAAATAATAAAGAAAATAAAAAAAAAAAGAAAAAAAAATACCTCTATTTGCGCAGGAAATATAGCAACACCTGAAGCTGCAAAATTTTTATTAAAATTGGGAGTAGATATTATAAAAGTAGGAATTGGACCTGGCTCTATTTGCACTACAAGATTAGTTGCTGGAATTGGTGTTCCTCAGTTAAGTGCAATAATAAATGTTAAAAGCGGTGTAAAAAATAAGAATGTTAAAATAATTTCTGACGGAGGAATTAAGTTTTCAGGTGATATCGCAAAAGCATTAGCAGCTGGTGCAGATGCTGTGATGATAGGATCACTTTTTGCAGGCACAATCGAGTCTCCCGGAAAAGTAATAAAAAAAAAAGGAATTTTATATAAAAATTTTAGAGGAATGGGATCTGTTGGCGCAATGAACAAAGGGTCTGCTGATAGATATTTTCAAAAAAAACAAAACGATAAGTCTAAATATGTTCCCGAAGGCGTCGAGGGTTTGATAAAATTTAAAGGGAGCGTCGATAAAGTAATTTTTAAACTAGTAGGAGGATTAAAATCCTCAATGGGATATCTTGGTGCAAAAAAAATTATTAAATTAAGAAAAAAACCTAATTTTGTAAAAATTACAAAAGCAGGATTTTATGAAAGCATGGTACATAATATTGATGAAATAAAAAAAGAAAGCGAGATTTAATGATATTAAAATTTTTAATTAGTATGTTTTTATATTTTATATTTGTAGGTTTTTCTCTCTCTAATGAAAATTATTATTTTGAAGCAAAAAAAAAATTTAATGAAAATGATATGGAAAAATCAAAATTTTTATTTCAAAAAAATATTGTTTTTAATCCAAAAGACTCAAAATCTTATCTTTATTTAGCAAAAATATTTAATATTCAAGAAAATGAAAAAGAAGAGGAAAAAAATTTAAACACTACTTTAATTTTAGATCCTAAAAATGAGGAAGCAATGTACATGTTAATCAAAATTAAACTTAAAAAATCAAATTATTCAGAAGTTGAAGAACTAAAAGAAAAGTTTGTAATTATTTGTAATGATCTTTGTGAAAAAACAAATGAAATTGATAACATATTAAAAAATATTGAACCAAAAAATGATTCTTAACAATAATTTTGATAGAATTTTAATTATTGATTTTGGTTCACAATTTACACAGTTGATAGCAAGACGGATTAGAGAACTAGGTGTATATTCAGAAATAATAAGTCATAAGAAATTATCTTCTAAATTCGATAAAAAAAAAATAAAAGGTATAATTTTATCAGGTGGACCTTTAAATGTTTATCAGTCTCGAAAAGTAAAATTTAATAAAGACATATTAGAATGTAATCTTCCAATATTAGGAATTTGTTTTGGTCATCAAGTTATTTCAAAAGAGTTGGGTGGAAAAGTTAAAAAAGCAAAACAAAGAGAATTTGGTTTAGCTAAACTTAAGAGACTAGGGAAAAGTAAACTTACAAATAATTTTTTTGATAAAAATGGATCAAATCGTGTATGGATGAGCCATGCAGATGAGGTGACTAAGTTGGCAAAAGGATTTAAGGTAATCGCAAAAACTGAAACATCGCAATTCTCTATTGTTGAAAACTTTTCAAAAAAAATTTACGGAATTCAATTTCATCCTGAGGTAACCCACACTGAGAAAGGCGGGATAATTTTAAAAAATTTTATTTTTTCAATTTGCAATATTAAAAGAAATTGGTCTTCAAAAAATCAAAAAGAATTAATAATAAAAGAAATAAAGAAAAATGTTGAGAAATCAAAAGTTATCTGTGCTTTATCTGGTGGAGTTGATAGCAGTGTTGTTGCCAAATTAATCCATAATGCAATTGGAAAGCAATTAACATGTATTTTTGTTAATACAGGCTTGCTAAGAAAAAATGAGGAAATTCAAGTTGTTAAAACATTTAAAAATAAATTTAAAATAAATCTAATTTATGTAGATGCTAAAAGATTATTTTTTAATAAACTTAAAAACATTAGTGATCCTGAAAAGAAAAGAAAAATTATTGGAAATTTGTTTATTAAAATCTTCGAAAAATACGCAAAAAAAATAAAAAATGTAAAGTTTTTAGCCCAAGGAACTCTTTATCCAGACTTAATTGAAAGCAAATCGGTAACTGGAAGCCAAACATCAAAAATAAAGTCTCATCATAATGTTGGTGGATTGCCAAAAAAAATGAAACTTAAATTAATTGAGCCTTTAAGACTTCTATTTAAAGATGAAGTAAGAAAACTAGGGTTAGAACTGAAATTATCAAAAGAAATTGTTCTAAGACACCCATTTCCTGGCCCAGGTTTAGCAATAAGAATACCTGGAAAAATAACAGAAAATAAAATCAAAATTTTAAAACACGCAGACGATATTTTTACAAAATCTTTAGTAGAGCATAATTTGTATAACAAAATTTGGCAGGCCTATGCAGCATTACTTCCGGTAAAAACTGTTGGTGTTATGGGCGATAATAGAACTTATGAATATATATGTTTGCTTAGGGCAATTACTTCTGAAGATGGTATGACTGCAGATTTCTTTAGTTTTTCTAAAGAGTTTATGCAGCTTGTTTCAAATAAAATAATAAATAATATAAAAGGTATTAATAGAGTAGTTTACGATGTAACATCAAAACCACCAAGTACCATTGAGCTTGAATGAAAAAGATTAAAAGAATAATTAATAAAAAAAATAAATCGAAAATAGTTTGTCTTACGGCTTATTCAAAAAATATAGCTGAAGAAGTGGATAAGTTCGTTGATATTGTTCTGGTTGGAGATTCTTTAGGTTCAGTATTATATAATTATTCTACTACTAGAAAAGTTACTCTGACTGAAATGATAAATCATTCTAAAAGCGCAAGACTTGGAGTAAAAAAAAGTCTGATGGTTGTCGATATGCCATTTAACACATATGCGACTAAGAAATCTGCTTTAAAAAATGCGAAAAAGATAATTAAAGAAACAAAGTGCGACGCAGTTAAGTTAGAAGGTGGAAAAAAAATCATAAACCAAATCAAGCTATTAATCAAAAATAAAATTCCTGTAATGGGACACCTTGGCTTGTTACCTCAGTCTGCCAAAGGTAAATTCAAATCAAAGGGAAATAATACAAAAGAAATTAATCAATTAATTGATGATGCATTCTTGCTTCAGAAAAATGGAGTTTTTGCAATTGTACTTGAGTGTATCAAAACACCAATAGCCAAAAAAATCACAAGGAATTTAAATATACCAACAATTGGAATTGGATCATCCGTTCATTGTGATGGTCAAGTTCTTGTTACCGATGATTTAATTGGTTTAAATCAGACAAATATTAAATTCGTTAAAAAATTTTTAAATGTTAAAAAATACATCAATACAGGATTAAGAAAATTTGCTTCAGAGGTAAGGTCTAAGAAATATCCAACCAAAAAATACTCTTATTAGAAATATTTTTTGAATTGCTCGTTAATCGATAAAATATCTAAGTCTACGAGTCCTCCAATTACTAATTGCAGTGCAACTAATAGAATAAAACCTAAACCAACATAAGCAATCCATAAATGTTTTTGAATGTAACTTGCAAGATATGTAGCCATTGCTCCAGTTAGAATTACCGAAAGGACCAATCCAAAAATCATAAAGCCAAAATTGCCTTTAGCAGCCCCAACAACACCTATTACATTGTCAAAACTAATTGTGATATCTGCGAATAAAACCTTATAAACACTTTGAATATATGACGGCTCTTTTGATTTTTTTGTTGGTGATTTGATTTTTTTTATTTCAAAAAGATCTTTCCTTAAATCGTTAACAATCCAGATTAAAAGCAAGCCACCTAAAATTTTGATAAAATAAAATTTGAATAAGTAAGTGGCAAATAATGCAAAAATAACCTTAAATATTAATGCTCCAGCAACTCCCCATAAAATAATTTGTCTTCTATGTTTTGGGGCAAAATTTGCAGCAATCAAACCAATGATGATTGCATTGTCTGCTGCCAAGATTATATCGATAAAAATAATCTGAACTAATATGAGTGCTTCTTCTAACAAAGTAAGGGCATATTATAAAATATTAAAAATAATTCAATTAAAAGTAGTATTATTTTTTTATTGATAATTATTTTAATACATAATGAAATACTCTTAATAAAAATGGAGGACAAATGAAATTCTTAAAATATTTATCAACTATTTTAGTTTCATTAATTTTGTCAATTAATCTTGCAATTGCAGAGAAATGGGACATGGCTCTAGCTTATGGAGCTGGGAACTTTCATTCTGCAAATGCAGCTGAATTCGCAAAAAATGTTACTGAAAAAAGCGGTGGCAAGTTAACAATTATAACTCACCCAGGTGGTTCGTTGTTTAAAGGTGGAGAAATTTTTAGAGCAGTTAGAACAGGTCAAGCTCAGATTGGTGAGAGATTTATGTCAGCTCTTGGAAAAGAGGATCCACTTTTAGAAGTTGACTCTCAACCATTCTTAGCAACGTCTTATGCTGATGCCATGAAGTTATATAAGGCTTCTAAAGATGAAATTGTTAAAGGATTAGACGAGAAAGGCCTAGTGTTTCTTTATGCTGTGCCGTGGCCAGCTCAAGGTTTATATAGTAAAAAGGAAATTAATTCTGTTGAAGATTTAAAAGGTCTTAAATTTAGAGCTTATAATTCGGCTACGATTAGAATAGCTGAGCTAACAGGAATGGCTCCTACAAAAATAGAGGCTGCTGAAATTAGTCAGGCATTTTCTACTGGAGCAGTAGAAAGCATGATCACATCACCAACTACAGGTAAAAATTCTAAAATTTGGGAAAATGGCGTGAAATATTTCTACGATATTGCAGCTTGGTTTCCAAAAAATATGATAATTGTAAATAAAGATGCTTGGAACAAACTAGATCAGGCAACTAAAGATCTAGTTATGAAACAAGCAGCTTTGGCTGAAAGAAAAGGTTGGCAATTATCAAAACAAGGAAACGTTGGTGATAAAAAAGCTTTAGCTGAAGCTGGTATGGTAGTTGGCAAAGTAAATGCACCACTACAAGCTCATTTTGAAAAAGTTGGAGAGACAATGGCTAAGGAATGGTCTCAAAAAGCTGGTTCAAGAGGAGCTGCAGTTTTATCAAGTTATAAATAATTAAAGTCTTAAAATTAAGGCCACTTAAAATTTTAGTGGCCTTAAATTATTATGATAAAATCACTAGACAGAAATTTAAATAAACTTTATAGAATTTCAGGTTATATCGCTGCTTTTTTTTTAATTTTGGTAGCAGTTTTTATACTTATTGGTATCTCATCAAGGATATTTGGTTTTTATATAAGAGGTCTAGCAGAATATTCGGGCTATTGCATGGCTGCAGCATCTTTTTTTGCGTTGGCTTACACATTTGTAGAAGGGGGACATATAAGGATAACACTTTTTTTAGAAAAGTTATCAGGCTTTAAAAAAAAATTGATTGAAACTTGGTGCTTAAGTATAGCAAGTTTCTTTTCAAGTTACTTAGCGTTTTACTTTATTAAAATGTTAATTATTTCCTATAAATTTCAAGAACGCAGTGAGGGAGCTGATGAAATTCTTATTTGGATTCCCCAAACTAGTGTAGCTATTGGGTCAACGATATTTTTTATAAGTGTTTTTCACCAATTTATTTTAACTATTAAAAGAATTAAATGACTGAAATACTTTTAACAATTTTCTTTATCAGTGTTTTATTATTCTTTTTAGGATCTGGAATTTGGGTAGCTTTAAGTATGATAGGGGTATCGGCTATTGGAATGATGTTATTTACATCAAGACCTGTAGGTGATGCGATGGCCACAACAATATGGGGCACTTCATCTTCTTGGACACTCACAGCATTACCATTATTTGTTTGGATGGGAGAGATTTTATTTAGGACAAAGCTTTCCGAAAATTTATTTAAGGGATTATCACCCTGGATGCAAAAATTACCTGGTGGTTTAATTCATGTAAATGTTGTTGGATGCGCATTATTTGCAGCAATATCAGGCTCTTCAGCTGCAACTGTTGCTACAGTTGGAAAGATGTCTATTCCTGAATTAAGAAAAAGAAATTATCCAGAAAAAATTTTATTAGGAAGTTTAGCTGGTTCGGGAACATTAGGTTTGCTTATACCGCCATCAATTATATTAATTATTTATGGAGTTGCTGTCCAAGAGTCTATAGCAAAACTGTTTATCGCTGGAATTATACCCGGGATAATGATTGCGCTGATATTCATGTCTTATGTAATTATTTGGTCGTTAATTAATAAAAAATCTATGCCAAAAATCATGGAAGAGTTTTCATTTTTAGAAAAAATAAAAAGATCAAAGCAACTTTTGCCAGTAATTCTCTTAATATTAGCTGTTATCGGATCAATATATACCGGAATAGCAACAGCTACTGAGGCAGCCTCCTTAGGAGTTGTTGGAGCATTAATATTATCTTATTTTCAAAAAAGTTTGACATTCAAAACTTTTAAATCCTCTTTACTTGGAGCAACCAAAACCTCTTGTATGATCGCATTTATTTTAGCAGGTTCAACATTTTTATCTTTAGCAATGGGATTTACTGGATTACCGAGGAACTTAGCTCTTTGGATACAAAATATGGATTTATCTCCTTATCTTTTAATATTTGTTTTAATGATCTTCTATATAATTTTAGGAATGTTTCTCGATGGTATTTCAGCCGTAGTTTTAACAATGGCAATTATTGAACCAATGATAAGGCAAGCAGGCTTTGATATGATCTGGTTTGGTATTTTTTTAGTAGTAGTTGTTGAGATGGCTCAAATCACTCCACCTGTTGGGTTTAATTTATTTGTCTTACAAGGTATGGCTAACAAAGATATGGGATATATTGCGCGGAGTGCCTTTCCATTATTTCTATTAATGGTTTTGGCCGTAATTATAATTATATTATTTCCAGAGATTGCGTTGTGGTTGCCTCAACAAATGGTACAAAATATTAATTAATATTTAGACTTTTTTGTTCCTTGAATTACTTCTTTAAGCTCTAAATATTCTTCACAATTACAAACTTCTAAAACTTTTAATCTCTCTTTTGCAAGATCCATCCTGTTAGTTGCAACATAAAGTTCACCTAAATATTCATTAATTCCTTTATGAGAAGGATCTATTTGTAAACCTTGTAAATAATATTTTTCACCATTTTCAAAATCCCCAAGTTTTCTCGTTGTGAAGCCAAGATAATTTAGAGTATCAGGCTGATTAGGTTTTTTTTCGTTTTCTTTAATCAGTAATGTTAATGCTTTTTCATATCTTTTATTTGCTTTATTTGTCTTTCCTTTTTTTTCATATTTTTTTGCTGACTTAATTAAACCTACTGCTTGATCGTAAAGAGATTTTGAATTCCCACTTGAGCCTCCCGCTGCATATAAAGCATTTTGGAAAGAAAAAATTACTATAATTGTTGTAATTACTATTTTTTTCATATTAACAAAATTTTTTCATCATATTTAAAGGTTTTAAAACAAGTTCATTTTCAATCAGATTTTCTTTAATTGATTTAGCGGTAGCTAATGAACTTTTATTATCACCATGTATACATACCGAGTCTATTTTGCAAGGTATTTGCTTGCCCGAGTGACAATTTAAAGCTTGGTTAGTAACCATTTTTAAAACATGTTTTTTTGCTTCCTCTGGATCTGTAATTAGTGCGTTTGGTTTAGATCTTGATACAAGATTGCCATCATCCTCATAATTTCTGTCTGCAAAAATTTCACATGCTATTTTCATATTAAATTTTTTTGCTGCTAATTCCATTTTTGAACCAGTTGGGACTAAATAAATCAAATCCTTATTTATTTCGTTAATCACCTTTGCTAAAGTTGTAGCTAACTCAATATCTTCACATGCCATATTATTTAATGCACCATGTGGTTTTATGTGAGTCACATTTTCATTATGCTGAAATGCAATTCTTTGTAGAATTTCGTATTGATCAATGATTAATTTTCTTATTTCTTTTTTATTCAGATTCATTCTCTTTCTTCCAAAATTATCTGGATCATTAAATGAAGGATGAGCTCCTATACTTACTCCATTATTTTTTGATATGTTAATAACTTGATTCATTGTTTCTTCATCCCCGGCATGATATCCGCACGCAATATTTGCAGAATTAACTATATTTAATAAATTGGTATCATTCTCAGTCGAATGAAACTTTGATTTTTCACCCAAATCACAATTGATATTAATTTCCATACCTTAAAAGCTAGAGTATAACATGACATGATAAAAAATATATCTAATCTTGGTGACGCATCTGTTTATTGTGATTTTGGATCAGAAGTTAATGAAAATATAAATTCTGAGGTAATTAAATATTTTAATTATTTATCAAAGTTAGTTAAAAATAAGAAAATTGAGGGAATAACAAACCTTTCACCATCATATAACAAATTAATAATAAGTTTTGATCTAAGTCTTACTTCATTTTCAAATATAAAAAATAGTATAGAAAAAATACAAATCGAAAATGAAATAAAACATCAATCAAAAAATATAAAAATACCTGTATGTTGTGAAGACAAATACGGATTAGATTTCGATAGACTTACTAAAAAATTAAAATTAAATAAAAAAGAAATTCTTAATTTATATTTCAGCAATGAATATTTTTGTTATATGACAGGGTTTATTGCAGGTATGCCCTTTTTAGGTGATTTGGAAAAAAATATTAGATGTGATCGACTTGAAACTCCTAGAGTCAAAGTGCCAGAAGGATCAGTTGGTATTACAGAACAATTTGCCAATATTTATACGTTTGAGAGTCCCGGAGGTTGGAATATTATAGGACAAACACCGAAAAAAATTTTTAATCAAAACGAAACTGAAAATCCAGCATTGATTAAGCCTGGAGATAGAGTGACTTTTTACGAAATTACCGAAAAGGAGTTTTTAAACTGGAATGAGTGAAACTTTTTTTGAAATATTACGTCCTGGTGTAAACACTACCATTCAAGATTATGGTAGAAAATATTTATATCACATTGGCGTCACTGTAAGTGGAGCTATGGATTTAAGAAACCATAAATTAGCGAATGCTTTAGTTTCAAATAATACTCAAGAAGCAACGGTTGAGTTTGCTTATCAAGGACCTTTGTTAAAATTAAAAAATGGTAAAATAAATTTTGCAATAACTGGAGATGTATTTTTTAAAATATTAAGAAAAAACTCAGAAGTTGAAAATGGAAAGTGCTACAAGAACTATGTTTTAGAACAAGAGGATCAGATCGATATAATTTCTACAAAAAATTCTGTTTATGGTTATCTAGCAATTGGAGGAGGATTAAAATTAAAAAGTTACTGGGAAAGTTATTCCGTCAATACTAAAGCAAATATTGGACCAAATAATGGAAAAAAATTTTCTATGAATGAAAAAATACAGTTAAAGAACTCTAATGAAGTACAAGCGTCAGACAAAAAAATTGATTATAAGAGCGAGCTTAATAACTTTATTCGAGTTATTAAGGGAACAAACTTCGATTATTTTTCACCAGAATCACAATCTAAATTTTTTAGTGAGGAATATTCTGTCACCAATCTCACTGATAGAATGGGTATGAGATTAAAGGGTTCAACTTTGGAAAATATAAAAAATACTAATATTAAATCAGAAGGTTTGATTAAAGGTGTAATTCAAGTACCTGCTGATGGTAATCCGATTATTTTATTAAATGACCATGGTACTATCGGAGGTTATCCTAAAATTGCTGTAGTCATTTCTGCCGACCTAGATAAAGTTTCACAACTTACACCAAATACAAAAATAAAATTTAAAGAAGTAAGCCTTGAAGATGCTGAAAATATATTTAAAAGTTATTTATCTGAAACAAATAAATATTTAAATGAAATTAATTAGAAGTCTTCCTGGACCTGTACTTGTGTTTTTAGGAGCTTTTTCTCTAAGCTTTGGTGGATTAATAATAAAATCTTTTGAAGGCGCAACTCAGTGGCAAATTTTATTTTGGAGAACTGTATTTTTTTTGTTAGTTATTTCTATTTATTTATTAATTACCTACAAAAAAAGTTTTTTTAAATCATTCTATGACTCAGGCATTCCAGGCTTTTTTGGTGGATTAATTTTATCTTTTGGTTTTTGTGGATATGTATTTGCTATGTACAATACAACTGTTGCAAATACAAATTTTATAATACAAACCCAAACAATTTTCCTTGCAATATTTGGATATTTATTTTTAAAAGAGAAAATTTCAAAAGTAACCTTAACATCAATTATTTTAGCCATATCTGGAATTATATTAATGGTTGGAAATACACTATCGCCAGGACAAATGTTTGGGAATATAGCTGCCTTCTCTATGCCGATTTCTTTTGCTGTTCTAATACTTGTAGTAAGAAAATATCCAAATGTTGATATGGTACCTTCTCAATTTATTGCAGGTATATTTGCATTAATAATTGGCTATCTGATGTCCGGAAAGATTAATATATCTTATCACGATATTTTTTTAGGATTTCTTGCAGGTTTTTTTCAGCTTGGTTTTGGATTTATTTTCATAACAATAGGAGCTCAAAGAACGCCTTCAGCAATGGTTGGAATTATAATGTTAACAGAAGCTGTTTTTGGACCTTTGTGGGCCTGGTTATTTATCTACGAACAGCCACCGAACGTAGTTTTATTAGGAGGGACAATTGTAATAATTGCAGTATTAATGCAATTTTTGCATCAATATAAACTGAGCAAATGAAAATAGCAGTTATTGGATCAGGTATTTCCGGATTAAGCGCATCATATTATCTGTCAAAAAAATTCAAGGTAGACTTATTTGAAAAAGAAGATCATTTTGGGGGACATTCTTACACCCTCAAAGTTTTATATGACGAAAAAAATAAAAAATACATAGATGTTGATATAGGATTTATTGTTTTTAATAAAAGAACGTATCCAAATTTGATTTCTCTTTTTAAAGAATTAGGTGTGGAATATGAAAAAAGCGATATGTCTTTTTCTGTGTCAGTTGAAAAAACGAACATAGAGTATTGTGGAAGAGGAATTAAAGGAATTTTTTCTAACAGAAGAAACATATTTAATTTAAGTTTTGTAAAAATGTTTTATGAAATAATTCAGTTTTATAATAAATGTGAAAAATTAGAATTAGATAAAATTAAAAAAATTACTCTCGATGAATATTTGACTAAAGAAAAGTTATCAAATTATTTTATTAACTATCATTTAATACCCATGGTTTCTGCAATTTGGTCAATGCCACCAAAAGAAATAAAGCAAATGCCACTAAAGTTTTTTATTATTTTTTTTAAAAATCATGGTTTATTTAAAATTAGAGAAAGACCACAATGGTTTACAGTCACAAACAGAAGCAAAAATTATGTTGAAAAAGTAATTAATAAAATAAGTGGTGAACACTATAAAAATTATCACATTAACAAAGTTGTTAGAAATAAAAATAATGTAAGTATATATTATGGAGATGAAAGTGAGTTTTTTAATTATGATAAGGTGATAATGGCAACACATGCTGATCAGGCTTTAGATATAATTCAAAACCCAAAAGAGGATGAAATTAAAATTCTAAGAAATTTTAAATATAAGAAAAATCTAGCATTTATACATTCGGACGAAAAGGTAATGCCTAAAAATAAAAATAACTGGTGTTCATGGAATACCTCAGTTGATAATAACAATTTAAAAAAAAGCTCTGTAACCTATTGGCTTAATTTATTGCAAAATTTGAATATAAATAAAAATATTTTTTTAACAATTAATCCTTCTCGTAAAATTGAGGAGGAAAAAATTTATAAAAAAGTAATTTTTACACATCCGTATTATGATGAAGAAACCTTAAGAAATCAGAGTCTTCTTAGATCACTGCAAAACAAAGAAAATATTCTTTTTTGTGGGAGTTATTTTGGCTATGGATTTCATGAAGATGGAATTAAATCATCTTTAGAAATGATTAAATATATTAATGTTTAAAGAATCTTGCATATATTCTGGACAGGTTATTCACAAAAGATTTAAACCTAAGCTGCATTTTTTTAAATATAAAGTTTTCTCTCTTTTAATAGATTTATCAGAAATAGATTTGATTTCTAAAAAGATTTTGTTTTTTTCTTATAATAAATTTAATTTAATTAGTTTTTTTGATAAAGACCATGGTGGTAGAGATGGATCAAGTCTTCAAAAGTGGGTAGTTAATAATCTTAAGATACATAATATTACAGAAGAAAATATTAAAATTAAATTATTATGCTATCCAAGAATCTTTGGATATGTTTTTAATCCATTAAGTATTTTTTTTGTTTATAATGAGAAAAATTCCCTAATTTCTATACTTTACGAGGTAAAAAATACATTTGGAGAACAGCATACATATGTTTTTAAAGTGGAGGAACAAGAAAAATCGATTGAGAATAATTGTAAAAAAAAATTCTTTGTTTCTCCATTTATGGATTTAGAATCAACTTATTATTTTAAAATTTTATATCCTGGAAATAAATTGTCGGTTGTAATTGACCAGAGAGATAAAGAAGGCAAATTATTATTCGCTTCGCAAGATGGCGACAGAGTCGATTTTACCTCTAAAAATCTTATTTTTTCTTACTTAAAGCACCCTCTTATGACTTTAAAAATTATAATGGCGATACATTTTGAGGCATTAAGATTATGGGTAAAAGGTATTAAGTTAGTAAAAAAAAAAATCAAAATAAAAAATAATATAACTTTTGAAAAGTAAAATGGATTTTATCGCTGACAAAATTGTCTTTACCTCGTTAAAAAATATGAAGTTAGGTTTTATAGATGTAACTAATTATAATGGACAAAGATTTTATTTAGGAAATAAAAATTCATTAAAAAGAGCATCCTTAGTTATAAAAAACAAAGGTTTTACATTAGAAATAATATCTAAGGGAAGCGTGGGACTTGCAGAGTCATACATGCGAGGAAATTTTGATACTGATAATTTAACAAATTTAATTGAAATATTAGCTGACAATATTGGGACAGTACATAAATTCGCAGGAATAATGGATTCACCATTAATTAATTATTTTAAAAATTTTCTTTTTAAAAATACAAAAAAAAGAAGCAAAGAAAATATTTCAAAACACTACGATCTTGGTAATGAATTTTTTTCACTTTGGCTTGATAAAACTTTGACTTATTCAAGTGCAATTTTTGAAAGCGAAAAAAACAATTTAGAGGAAGCACAAATCAATAAATACAAAAAATTATCTAATTTAATTAAACCCAAATCAGGAGATAAAATGCTTGAAATAGGATGTGGCTGGGGAGGTTATGCGGAATTTATAGGAAAAAATTTTGATGTAAAATTAGACTGTATAACAATTTCAAAAAAACAATACGATTACGCTAAGGAAAGGATTTCTAAAAACGGTTTAAACGAAAAAATTCATATTGAAATGTTAGATTATAGAGATGTTAAAAAAAAATATAACTCTATAACCTCTATAGAAATGATAGAGGCTGTAGGTCAAAACTATCTTAAAAAATATTTCCAAAAAATAAAAGAGAGCCTATTAGATAATGGGAAAGCAGCGATCCAAGCAATAACTATTGATGACAATCTATACAATCGCTATAAAAAAAAAGAGGATTTTATTCAAAAATATATTTTTCCTGGTGGTTTTTTACCTAGTAAAAAAAGTTTAATAAATTTATCAAAGGAAACAAATCTTATTTTTGAAGAGAGTAGTTCATATGGATCTCATTATTCCAATACATTAAATTTATGGAGAGAAGAATTTTCGAAAAAATGGGAACAGATATCAAGCCAGGGGTTTGATTTAACTTTTAAGAGAATGTGGAACTTCTATTTGTCTTATTGTGAGGCAGGATTTAAGTCTAAAAATATCGATTTAATTCAATTTTCATTATCTAATAAATAGACATTCATGAGAATAATATTTAGTATACTAACATTATTTTTATTATTTGGATGCTCAAATAACAATATGAAACCAACAGATTTTAAAGATCAAAAGCCAAGACTAATTATAGAAGAATATTTGACCGGCAATGTAAAAGCGTACGGTATTTTACAAAATAGATCTGGAAAGGTTACCAGACAGTTTACTGCTGATTTAGATGGCAAATGGGATGGTCAGCAATTAATTCTTGATGAAAAATTCAATTGGAATGACGGTGAAATTCAAACTCGACAGTGGAAAATTAACAAAATTGATGAACATAATTATGAAGGAACGGCTAGCGATGTTGTTGGAACCGCTAAAGGTTTTTCATACGGTCCTGCTTTTAAGTTTGAATATGTTCTATTAGTTCCTGTTAAAGGAAAAGAAATTAAAATTACATTTGATGACTGGATTTTTAAGCAAGACGAAAGAGTAGCAATAAACAGAGCAACAATGACAAAATTTGGTTTTAAAGTAGCTGAATTAACAGTTATGTTTGTTAAAAACTAATCAACCATTTTTTTCATACCTTTTTCTACAATTCTAAAATACAAACCATTAGGTATTACTTTTAAAACTTTCATTATGGACGTAAAAGATTTAGGGAAATGAATTTCAAAACTTTTACTTTTAGTTAAACCCTTAAACATCTGTTCGGCAGCAAATTCAGCAGATTTAATCATTGGCATTGGGAAATCATTTTTGTCGGTCATAGGAGTTTTAATAAAACCAGGGCTTACTAGCGAAACTCTTACATTATGTCTTTTTAAATCAAAGTATAGGCTCTCTGCAAAACTGCTAAGAGCCGACTTTGAGGCGCAATATGCACCAGCCGCAGGCAATCCTCTATATCCTGCTACCGAGGAGACAATTGAAACATGCCCAGATTTTCTAGATTTATAATATTCATAAACTGAGTTAATTGAGTTTACTGTACCAAAAAAATTTACTTCCATTATTTTTTTTACTTTTTCCAGATTCAAAGTTTTCTCAGATTTAGGATCATGAATTCCAGTTGAAAAAACAGATATATCTATATCACCTAACTTTTTTTTTATTTCCTCGAAAACCAATTTACACTTCTCACTATCTGTTACATCTAAAGGAAAGTAACTAATATTTTTTTGACTTTTAGAAATTTCCTTTAATAATTCTTCTCTTCTAGCAGATATCGCAACATTCCAACCTTCTTTAGCAAATTTAATTGCTAATGCCTTTCCAATGCCACTACTGGCGCCTGTAATCCAAATAGTTTTATTATTCATAATATCTTCATGTATAATACTTTTATGCTTAAAAATAAATTTGTATCTTTTGTTCTTTTTGTTGCAGTAACTTTTTCAGCGTCTTTCGTAGGACGTTTTGCAACAATATCATCAAAAGAACCCTGGTATTCCTCTTTAAATAAATCTTTTTTGACTCCCCCTGATTGGATATTTGCGCCAGTTTGGACAACTCTTTATCTTTTTATGGCAACTGCGATTTGGCATGCTTGGCATAAAAATAAAAAAAATTTTAATTTAGTATTTATTTATATTATTCATTTATTTTTTAATACAACTTGGAGTATAGTTTTTTTTGTATACCATAGTATTTCTGTCGCATTAATAAATTTAATAATAGTAATACTTTTTATAATATATTTGATTTTAAGATATAAAGATTTAAGTAAACTTAGTTTTTACCTAATGATTCCATATTTACTTTGGAGTTGTTATGCCTTAATTCTAAATCTAACCTTACTTATTTTAAATTAAAATGGATGATGTTGTAATAATAGGCGGTGGAATTATAGGTGCAGCGACGGCATATTTTTTGTCGAAAGAGGGACGCAAAGTTAAAGTCATAGAGCGAGACCCAACATATAAAAATGCTTCATTCCCTTTATCTCTTGGAGGTTTTAGAAGACAATTTTTTCAAAAAGAAAACATTCTGCTTGGGAAATTTGCGAGAGAGTTTATTTACGAAATTCCTAATTTATTAAAAACAGATAAAAATCCAAATCCTACGGCAAGCATGGTCCCAAATGGATATTTGCTTTTATTTGGCCCGGAGCATGCAGAAGAACAATATAAAGCTTTAGAAAATCATAAAGCTTGTAATGCCGGCACTAAAAATATTAAAGGTAGTGAGCTTCAAAAAATTTTTCCTTATATTAATGAAGAAGGAATTGAGACCGCAACTTACACTGATGATAAAAATGAGGGATGGATTGATCCATTTTTATTTCATAGTGCTTTAAAGAGTAAAGCAATAGATTTAGGTGCAGAGTTTGTAAAAGGTGAAGTCAAAAGTATAAATGAAATTAAAGCTAAAACCATTGTCTCTGCTGCAGGGTGCTGGACTAAAGAACTGCTTAGCGATATTCCTGTAGTACCACAAAAACATACAGTCTTTAGAGTAAAATGTCCTAAACATATTCCAGAGATGCCTCTGACTGGTGATTTAACTACAGGAGTTTACTGGAGACCAGAAGGCAAAGAGTATTTGGCCGGATCTCCAAAATCTATTTTTGATGCCGAAGATTTAGAGCCTGCTTGGAATGATTTTGAAGAACTTGTTTGGCCAGCTTTAGCAAAAAGAATTTCTGTTTTTGAGGAACTTAAACTAACTGGTGGATGGGCAGGATACTACGATTGTAATAAACTTGATAATAACGCAGTCGTTGGAAAACATCCAAAATATGAAAATGTTTATATGGCATCAGGTTTTACAGGAAGAGGATTGATGCAAGCACCAGGGATTGGTAGAGCTTTAACAGAACTTATAACAACTGGATCGTATCAGTCGATTGATATTAGCTGTTTCGGAGTTGAAAGAGTTCTTCAAAAAAATGCTAGACACGAACCTTATGTTCTTTAGATGAGTAAAATCTATAATTTTTTTCCGCTTTCAATTTATAGAGACAAAATTGAATTGCCTGAAAATACGAAAAAAGAAATGATAGAAGAAATAATTACAATGAAAAAAACTTCTGATAAAGGATTAAAACCACCGCAAAATGCCTGGACAGGAGATACACATGGATATGAGTATTTATTTAAAAATAATAAATTTAAATTTTTTTATGAAGAAGTTGAGAAACACGTAATTAAGTATATGGATCATTTTGAGATAGACGTAAGTAAATTAGATTTTTATTTTCAAAGATCATGGGCTACATTGTCTAATTCAAAGGAGTATATTTCACCACATGATCATTCCCAATCAAATTTATCTTTTGCGTATTATTTAAAAAAACAACCAGGAGACTCGCAATTAATTTTGGTTGATACTTCTAAACATAACGAATTTATTCCACAATTATTTACATCTCCTTCTATTAATAGAAACAAAATTTTTAAAAAAAGGACACTCGTTAATACACCAAGAATTAATATTGAAACAGAAGAGGATGATATAATTATATTCCCATCAAAAACACTTCATGGAACAGAAAAAAATTTGAATAATAAGGATAGAATATCAATTTCGGCAGACATATCTATTATAGCAAAACAATCAAAAAACTTAGAACACTTAACGCCTCCAATTTCTGAATGGAAAAAATTTAATAAATAATGAAAAACGAAAAAAAAAGATCCGCAAAATCTGCCGAAAAAATACTTTTAAGGTGGAGAAAATTGATGCCTTTTTATTATGCTACTGCTATTATTATCGTATTAATAATTGCATTTTTTGTTTGATATAAAAAAAACTTTAAAAGGGTAAAGGTAATCAATATATGAAACTTCATATAGGCGGCAAAACACCCAAAGAGGGTTGGAAAATACTTAATATACAAAAGTTCGATGGTGTTGATTATGTTGGTGACCTTACAGATTTAACTCAGTTTTCGGAAAATTGTTTTAATGAAATATATGCTAGTCATGTTTTGGAACATGTAGGTCAAAGAAAAGTTAAACAAACATTATTAGGTATAAATAGAATTTTAACAAAAGGGGGAAAACTTTATATCTCCGTTCCTGATATGGATATTTTATGCAAAATGTTTATTGATAAAAAAGCAGGTGGATCGGCAAAGTTTGATGTCATGAGAATGATGTTTGGTGGTCAAACAGATCAGCATGATTTTCATTATTTTGGATGGAATTTTCAGTTTTTAAAAGCTTATTTAGAGGGGACAAATTTTAGAAAGATTGAACAAGTTAATCGTTTGATTTATTTAATGATAGCAGTGATGTTAAACTTTTTGGTTTCCCTATAAGCTTAAATGTGATTGCATATAAACAATGAAAAAAAAAATAATTCAACCTGTCATGGGGACAAAAGTTCCAAGATATGCTGGCCCAAATACTTTTGCTAGATTGCCAGAAATTAGAGATGTAGAGTATTGTGATGTAGCTATTGTTGGTATCCCATTTGATGCTGGAACAAGTTATAGACCAGGAGCAAGATTTGGTCCTCAAAGTATCAGACAAGCTTCACGACATTTAAGAACTAATTACCATCCAAATTACGATGCTGAACCTTTTAAGGTACAACAGGTTGCAGACGCTGGTGACATAGCTTGTAATCCATTCAGTATTGAAGAAGCAATTAAACAAATAGAAGATGGCGCAACAGATTTATTAAACAAAACCGGTGGAATAATAAGCATGGGAGGAGACCACACTATTGCTTTTCCTTTATTAAAAGCAGTGAACAAAAAAAACAAAGGACCAGTTGCGCTAGTTCATTTTGACGCTCATCTAGATACATGGGACACATATTTTGGCGCACCATATACGCATGGAACACCATTTAGAAGAGCTAGAGAAGAAAACCTCTTTTTAGATGATGCATCAATGCATGTAGGAATAAGAGGACCACTTTATAGTAGAGATGATTTAAAAAATGATGCGAGTTTTGGATTTAAAATAATTCATTGTGATGAGTTCCAAAAAGAAGGTACTGATAAAATCGCTGAAAGAATAAAAAAAAGGGTTGGTGATAATCCACTTTATTTATCTATAGATATTGATGTTTTAGACCCGGCACATGCACCAGGTACAGGCACTCCAGAAATTGCAGGCATGACAACAAGAGAAATGGTAAATGTATTAAGAGGACTTTCGGGTATGAATATAATTTCTGCTGATGTTGTTGAAGTTGCACCAGCTTATGATCACGCAGAACTTACATCTTTAGCTGCAGCTACAATTATTTATGAACTAACTAATTTATTTGCAAATAAAAAAGTTTAGGTTAAATTCATTTGATGTTAAATAAAAAAAATTTTTATATTGATGGAAAATGGATATCTCCAATCGAACCACGAAATTATAAAGTAATTGATCCCTCAAATGAAGAACCTTGTGCAGAAATATCTCTTGGTGGAAAAAAAGATGTAGATAAAGCTGTAAGTGCTGCAAAAAAAGCATTTAAAACATGGGCCTTTTCTAAAAAAGAGGAAAGATTGGATCTTTTAGAAAAATTGTACGTGGTTTACAAAAAACGATGGGCAGAAATGGCTAAGCTTATTACTCTTGAAATGGGAGCACCGATGAAATTTTCTACAGAAATGCAGGCTGCGACAGGTGCAAGTCATATTAAATCTTTTAAAAATATTTTGAAAGATTTTAAATTTGAAAAAGATTTAGGGGATGAAAAAAATAATCAAAAATTGCTATATGAGCCAAAAGGTGTATGCGCTTTAATAACACCTTGGAACTGGCCAATAAATCAGGTGAATTTAAAAGTAATCCCAGCACTAGCTTCAGCATGCACGGTCGTTCTAAAACCATCAGAGATTGCACCTTTATCATCAATGCTGCTTGCAGAAATGATTGATGAAGTTAAGTTTCCTCCTGGGGTATTTAATTTAGTTAATGGAGATGGTGAAATAACTGGTGATGCTTTGACCAGTCACCCAGATATTGATATGATTTCATTTACTGGATCAACAAGAGCAGGGGCATTAATTTCTAAAAATGCTGCAAAAGATTTTAAGAGAATAAGTTTAGAATTAGGTGGAAAAGGAGCCAATATTATTTTTAAGGATGCAGACTCAGATGCTGTTGCGAGAGGCGTCCAAAGATGTTTTAGAAATTCGGGGCAATCTTGTAATGCTCCTACAAGAATGTTAGTTGAAAAATCAATTTATAACCAAACAGTAGAAAAAGTAAAAGAATTAGCCGACAATACAAAAGTAGACTCTCCATTAAAAGATGGTGATCATATTGGCCCTGTAGTTTCTGAGGTACAATTTAATAAAATTCAAGATTTAATTCAGAAGGGGATAGACGAGGGTGCAAAATTGATAGCCGGAGGGACTGGAAAACCAAAAGGTTTAGAAAAGGGATATTATGTAAAACCCACTGTTTTTGCTGATGTAAATAATAAAATGGAAATAGCAAGAACTGAAATTTTTGGCCCTGTTTTGTCAATAATTCCTTTCGAGAACGAAGAAGATGCAATAACAATAGCAAACGATACTCCATATGGGTTAACAAACTATATCCAAACTCAAGATAAAGAAAAAGTTAAAAGAGTTGCAAGAAAACTTAGATCTGGAATGGTAGATGTGAATGGAGTTGGAATAGCCGTAGCTTCACCTTTCGGGGGATATAAGCATTCTGGTATTGGAAGAGAAGCTGGTACTGAAGGTTTAATAGAGTTTTTAGAAGTAAAAACTGTCGGTGGTTGGAACTAGTTGCTGCTTGATTGTTTTTTTATTCCCTCAAGAAGATTTAAACATTTTTTTAATTCGTTTAATTTAATATACTCGTCAACTTTGTGAGCTTGCTCTATAGAGCCAGGACCACATACTACAGTACTAATACCAATTTCTTGAAACAAACCAGCTTCTGTGCCAAATGAAACAACTTCTCTAGAATTATCTCCAGTTATACTTGAGATTAGTTCGCATGCTTCAGACTTTTCTTCTCTATCAAAACCTATTATTTCTCCAATAATTTCTTTTCTAATTGTAGAATTAGGGTGAATTTTTTTCATCTGTGGCAAAAGTTCTTCATTTACAAATTTATCTATCTCCGAGTTAACAAATACTCCATCCTCTTTTATTACTGGTCTAAGTTCCCAATCAACCCTACACTTATCTGCTATTACATTCCTAGCTATACCTCCAGAAATTCCACCAATTTGAAGAGTAGTATAAGGCGGGTTAAAAACAGAATTTTTTGGAGTCTTTTTTTTTAAAATTTCTCTAATTTCTAATAATTTATTAATGAACTTTGCAGCATACTCAACAGCGTTTACACCTTTTTCAGGGGCCGACCCATGACCAGCTAATCCTTCAAAGTGAGTTGTATATTCATAACAACCTTTATGGCCATCAATTATTTTCATGTTAGTAGGTTCACCAACAATGCAAATACCATTTTTAATTTTTCTTTTTTTTAATTCTTTTAT
>CACDMX010000003.1 GCA_902554035.1 uncultured Pelagibacteraceae bacterium
TAATTCTTTCCAATTTGGCAATAACTCATCTAATGCTCTAGTTTCAAAAACATTACCTGACAAAATGTGTGCACCAATTTCAGATGCTTTTTCTAATAGACACACATTTATATCTGATTTTAATTGTTTCAGTTTTATAGCAGTCGATAATCCAGATGGTCCACCACCCACAATTACAACATCATATTCCATTACTTCCCGATTGGACATAATGTTATTTTTTTACAGTATTTGTTATTTTTGTATAGTGTTTAATTTGTTCAACTCTTCAAGAAATTGTGGAAGAGCTTCAAAAAGATCTGCTTCTAAACCATAATCTGCAACACTAAAAATTGGAGCTTCTCCGTCTTTATTGATTGCGACAATAACTTTGCTCTCTTTCATGCCTGCCAAGTGTTGAATCGCTCCAGATATGCCAACTGCAATATATAAATCCGGAACAACTACTTTTCCTGTTTGTCCAACCTGATGGTCATTGGTAATATATCCAGCATCAACTGCTGCTCTAGAGGCTCCAATTGCTGCATTTAATTTATCTGCAATAGCAGTGATTAATTTAAAGTTATCACCACTTTGCATTCCTCTTCCACCAGAGATTACTACTCTTGCAGTACCTAGTTCTGGTCTATCAGATTTAACTTCTTCTCTCTTTAAAAATTTAGTAAGTGTTGTGGCTTCACTTGCTTCTGCTTTTACAATTTCAGCTGACCCTCCAGAGGTAGCTGCTGGATCAAATGAAGTTGGTCTTATTGTAACACATTTTTTTTTATCTGTGCTTTTAACAGTTGCAAATGCATTACCAGCGTAAATTGGTCGTAAAAAAGTGTCTGGTGAAATTACTTTAATAATATCGCTTACTTGAGAAGTATCTAATAATGCTGCTACTCTTGGCATTAAGTTTTTACCAAATGTATTAGCAGAACAAACAATATGAGAATAATTTTCAGCTTGTTTAATTATTACTGGTGAAAAATTTTCAGGTAAATAATTTTCATAAATTTCATGATCTATTTGTATAACTTTTTTAACATTGGGTACCTGTGCGATTGATTTAGAAACTTCATCTGCTTTATTTCCTATAACTAAAACGTGCAAATCTTGATCAATCTGAGATCCTGCTGTGATTGCATTTAAAGTAAAAGGTTTAACTTCCTTATTGTTATGTTCTGCTATTAATAATACTGACATTATATTACTTTAGCCTCATTTTTTAATTTTTGAACTAATTCTTCTACATTAGCAACTTTTATTCCAGCTTTTCTTTTTGGAGGCTCCTCAACTTTAATCTGTTCAATTCTTTGTTTAGTATCAACACCTAGGTCAGATGCATTAATTTGTTCGATAGGTTTTTTTTTTGCTTTCATTATATTAGGAAGCGAAGCATATCTAGGCTCATTTAATCTTAAATCACAAGTTACTATTGCTGGGATATTTACTTCAATAGTTTCCAATCCTTCATCCACCTCTCTAGTAACTTCTAAACTTTTATCTTTCACTTCAATTTTTGATGCAAAAGTTGCTTGAGGCCAGTTTAGTAATGCTGCTAGCATTTGTCCTGTTTGATTGCAATCATCATCAATAGCTTGTTTACCCATAAATACTAAATCTGGTTTTTCTTTATCAACAATTTTTTGCAAAACTTTTGAGACTGCTAATGGTTCAATTATTCCCTCAACTTTTACATGAATACCTCTGTCAGCTCCGACAGCTAATGCTTTTCTTACTGTTTCTTGAGCTTTATCTTCGCCTACTGTAACTGCAACAATCTCTTTTGCTTTGCCTGCCTCTTTAATTTTTACAGCTTCTTCAACTGCATTATCATCTGGAGGATTTGTAGACATCTTAACATTGTCAGTAACTACGCCTGTACCGTCCTCTTTAACTCTTATCTGAACGTTGTAATCGATAACTCTTTTAACTGCGACCAATATTTTCATTATGCTCTTAACAATTTGTTTTCTGAATCGTAAGGACTTTCATCCAAAATTGTAGCGTCGTGCATTTTACCTAAAATATCAATTTTTAATTTCTGACCAGTTGTCGCAATCTCAGGCTTAACCATTCCAAGTGCAATAGATTTATTTAATCTAAAACCGAAATCTCCTCCTGTTGCTCTTCCAACAACTTTTCCATTTTCATAAATAGGATTATTTCCTAAGACATCAGCATCAGTTACATTGTGTACCTCCATTGTAACCAACTTATTTTTAAAGCCCTTTTCCCTCCACTTATTTAGTGCCTCTAAACCTATGAAATTTCCTTTATTAGGGTGTATAAATCTATCTAGTCCAGACTCGTAAGGTGAATATTCAATAGACAATTCTGTGCCTACAAGTTTGTAAGATTTTTCAACTCTTAAACTGTTCATCGCCCTAATGCCAAATGGTTTTAAGCCAAGCTCTTTTCCGTGTTCCATTAACTTATCAAATATATGATTTTGATACTCGAGAGGATGATGGAGTTCCCATCCAAGTTCTCCAACAAAGTTAACTCTAATAGCGGTACATGGTGCATAGCCAATATCAACTTTTTTAGAACTTAACCATTTAAAATTGTCATTAGAAAAATCATCTTTAGAAACTTTTTGCATTAATTCTCTAGCTTTTGGGCCAGCCACAACCAATACGCCAACTGAATTTGTTATATTTTCAAATTGTACCGAACCATCTTTTGGCATCCATTTTTTTATCCAATCATGATCTAATCTTTGAAAAGCTCCAGCAGATACTAAATAAAAACTATCTTCTGCTTCCTTCATAATAGTAAATTCGGAGTGGACACCTCCTTTTGTATTAAGCGCATGACACAAATTAACTCTACCAATTTTTTTTGGAAGTTTGTTCGCAACTAGATAGTCTAAAAATTCTTCAGCTTTTGGTCCTTTGATTCTACATTTTGCAAATGCAGTCATGTCTAAAACACCAACGTTATCTTTAACATTTTTACATTCTTTTTTCACAGCTTCAAACCATTTAGATCTTCTAAAAGACCAATCATCTTTTTGCTCCATGCCATCTATCGCAAAAAAATTAGCTCTTTCCCAGCCAAACTTTTGTCCAAATACAGCTCCTAGTTTTTTGAGTCTATCATAACAAGGAGCCTGTCTTAATGGTCTGGCAGCCTCTCTTTCCTCATCAGGATAATGAATAATAAAAACATTTCTGTAAGCCTCTTCATTTTTTTCTTTTAAATACGATTTAGAACAATAGTCTCCATATCTTCTTGGTTCAACACCAAGCATGTCTACCGTTGGTTCTCCATCTATAATCCATTCTGCTAACTGCCATCCAGCTCCCCCGGCAGCAGTAATTCCAAAGCTATGACCTTCGTTTATCCAAAAGTTTTTTAAACCCCATGCAGGTCCAACAATAGGATTTCCATCTGGAGTATAACAAATAGCTCCATTATAAACTTTTTTTACTCCAACTTCTCCAAATGCTGGCACCCGGTGTATTGCTCCCTCTATATGAGGTGCAAGTCTCTCTAGATCTTCTTGAAACAATTCGTACTCTGAATCTTTTGAAGGTCCATCTACATAACAACATGGTGCTCCATCTTCGTATGGTCCTAATATTAATCCTCCAGCTTCTTCTCTCATATACCAACGACTATCACTATCTCTAAGAACCCCCATTTCTGGCAGACCTTCTTTTTTTCTTTTTTGAATTTCAGGATGAGGTTCAGTTACAATATATTGGTGCTCAACTGGTATAACTGGAATCTCAAGACCAACCATTTTTCCTGTTTGTCTCGCAAAGTTACCTGAACAAGAAACAACATGTTCGCACTCTATTGTTCCTTTATCAGTTTCAACAACCCAGCCATTTTTTGTCTGTTTAATTCCAACTACTGTTGTATTTCTATAAATTTCCGCTCCTCTATTTCTTGCGCCTGTTGCAAGTGCTTGAGTTAAATCAGCTGGTTGAATATATCCATCTTCTGGATGTTGAATAGCTCCAATTAAATCGGAAGTATTACATAAAGGCCAGATTTCTTTTACTTGATCTGGAGTCAAAAATTTATATTTCACACCAATAGTCTGAGCAACACCTGCATACTGATGGTACTCGTCCATTCTATCTTTTGTGCTTGCTAATCTAATGTTAGATACAACACTAAAGCCAACATTTTTGCCAGTTTCTTCTTCTAAAGTTTTATAAAAATTTACTGCATATTGATGAAGTTGACCAACTGAATAACTCATATTGAATAAAGGCAGTAATCCAGCTGCATGCCAAGTTGAACCTGAGGTTAATTCTTTTCTTTCAACTAGTACTACATCTGACCAACCTTTTTTAGCCAAGTGGTAAAGCATACTTACCCCAACTACACCGCCGCCGACAACAACTACTTTTGTTTTAGATTTCATGAAGAAGATTCCTACTAGATTTTATAAATAATTAAACATTAATTTTGTCTTTATTAAATAGAAGAGCCTAAAGGTATTGGCTGGGAAACCATTGTTGTTAGCCAACAATCTTTAAGGTCACCATCCAATACATATTTCTCCACTCTCCAATTAAATTTATAGTACTTTTTTTCAACATCTAACACCGTAACTTCATAATCTACTATTGCGTTGCTCTCTTTAATAGTAATTATCTTATGATCCAAATGATTTAAGAGCATCTTGTAGGATTCTCCCTTTAGCATAATTTTAAACTTTTCTAATGGCCCTGTATATTTTTGATTATTAGGATGAGCGAATTCCCACGTTTGCTTAATGCCACTATCCTTAATAGGAAAATTATTTTTCATCAAGCTGGATAACTGGATTTTGACCACATTATAGGGCTCGATCTTGCTATTTGGTTTAATTAGTTCGGCCTTTAAATTAGTAAAAATAAAAACCGTTAAAAATAAAGTAAGCAAAAATAAGTATTTTTTCATAAGCGTACAAAACTATTTTTTGTAGCCATTATATGTTTTTTTTTGTTTTTTTCATGAAACAAAGTGTCCTGTGTTATTTCAGATAAATTCCAATGACCCTTGTCAATCTCACCCTCAAGCTGACCAACAGTCCAAGCAGAAACACCTATAATAACCAAACTTTTGGTAGGTCCCTTTTTTTTTACAATATCTAACAACGCTTTATAATCATTTGAAATAGAGAACTTGCCATAATTTTTAGTATTTTTATTTTCATAATCTTTTGTATGGATTATTAAAATTTTATTATTATCTAAAGGACCTCCCCAATAAATTGGAACTTTATAATTCAATAAATCTTCTTTTATATTTTTATCCTCAAGTCTTTTTATAAGTGATCCTAACTTAACAGTTGCCAATGGTTTATTTATAACTATACCTAGGGCTCCCTTATTGTCATGATCTAGCATTACTACTACTGTTTTTTTAAATCTGGTATCTTTGATTTTCTCTGTAGCTACAATAAAAAAATTTTTTGTTGACTCGTAATGTTTGCCTTTTAAATAGTTTTCTGGAAATTTATAATATTTTGGTAAATCTATTGAATGAGCAATGTTATTAAAACTAATAAAAAAAGTTAAAATTAATAAAATTTTTATCATATATTTTTGGCTGTTTTTTTTACAACCTCTAAAAATTTTTTCCTTTTTTCTTGGCTTACAAAAGGAACTGCAAAAAATCTTCTATAAACTACATCTGTAATTCCACAAATATTAAAAACGCCCCTTCTTAATCTTTTTGTAGGCATGTTTAAAAAGAATGTTCTAATTGCAAATTGAGGAGATCCGTAAGTACAAAAAACTATTGCTTTTTTTCCAGTTAAATTACCAATTGGATATCCATAATTTCCAAATATTTTTTTAAACCTAAACGCCCAAGGTGGAGCAAGAACTTTATCAATCCATCCTTCTACAATTGCTGGCATTCTAAAATTCCAGATTGGAGCAATTAAAACAATTACATTGGACTCTTCTATTCTTTTTCTGTGATTTAAAACTTCTTTATCGGGTTTTTCTCCAGAAAATACAGGATTAAAGTTTTCTTTATATAAATCCAAAAAATCAATCTTATGTCCTTTTTCTTCAGCTGTTTTGATAAAGGTATCTTTAATAGCAGCATTAAAAGATTGGTCATTATAGTGACCATAAACAATAAAAATTTTTTTCATTAATTTCTCAAAACAGGAAAAACTGGATTAGATTTTTCAAAAATTTTTTGGTATTCCTGTTTTATACATTTATCTGATATATATTGCATTTTGGAATTTTTAGATATTTTTTCAGCTTCATCACTGTGAAGACCATATTGTAACCATAAAACCTTAGAACCAATCTTTGCAGCTTTTATTGCAATACCAGGTGCTTCTTTTGATGGACGGAATACGTCTACGATATCGATTGGAACTTTAATTTCCTCTAAATCCTTTATTACAACTTCTCCATTTATGATCTCTCCTGCTGCAAATGGATTGACTGGTATTACTTTGTAACCAAAATCTTGCATATATTTCATAACAACATTTGCAGGTTTTCTTTTTAAATTTTTTGGATCCTCTCCTTTTTTTTCAGAACTAACTCCAACCATAGCTATAGTTTTTGAATTTTCTAAAATTTTTTTTATTTCATTATTACTCATTTATTTTTCCATTTCGGTTTTCTTTTTTCTAAAAAGGCTGATATGCCTTCATGAGCATCTCTTGCCATCATATTTAAAGTCATCATCTTACTTGTATATAAATAAGCTTTTCTTAATGGCATTTCTAATTGTTTGTAAAATGCTTGCTTTCCAATTTTAATGGTTAGATTTGACTTTGAGGCAATTGTTTTTGCAACTTTAAAAACTTCCTTATCTATTTTTGATTTTGAATAGCAATCATTAATTAAACCTATTTCTTTAGCAAAATTTGCCTTGATTGGTTCTCCGGTTAAAAGCATTTTCATCATTCTTTTTCTATGAATTTTTCTACTAACGGCAACCATTGGTGTACTGCAGAATAAACCTATGTTTACCCCTGGCGTTGCAAACATGGTATCTTTTGTGCTGTATGCCAAATCACAACTAGCTACCAATTGACATCCAGCGGCATAAGCAGCACCATGCACTTTAGCTATAACTGGTTTTCTTCCTTCAACAATTTGGATCATAACCTTAGAACAAAGATTGAATAATTTTAAATATTTAGATCTTTTTTTTAAACTCTTTACTTCTTTCAAATTGTGACCAGCGCTAAAACCTTTGCCTGCACCCTCTAAAATTATTACTTTTGTAGAATTATCTTTATCGAGTTTTTTAAAAGTGCTTAAAATTCCTGATAACATTTTAAATGACAATGAATTATAAGTCTTTGGATCATTTATAACTATTTTTTTAACACCTAAACCTAAATTTTTTACTAACACGCTCATAAATTTTATAATTTTTCTCCATCAAAGACAGGAATATTCTTATATTCAAAAGTATCAATGTTGTCGAGGCAGGCAACATTATACTCATAGTTTTTTGGATTAGTATATGATCTATGATGAGTATAAATGCCACAATTTTTGCAAAAAAAGTGCTCTGCAAGATATTTTTTGCCAAATTTATAAACTGTTAATTGATCTTTGCCTTTAATAATTTTTAAATTTTCCAATTTAATTTTAGCCATTATATATCCACGTCTTTTACATAATGAACAATTACATCTAACTAATTCCTCAATGCCGTTTTCAAGCTTAAGCTGAATTTGAACCTTATTACAATGACAAGTTAATATTTCAATTTTATTCATTAAATTATCTTCTTATTTTATTTTCATATTTTTTTCTCATCTTTTGTAAATAAAGCAGATATTCATCTCTTATTTTTGAAATTTCTGCTACTGATTTTCCCTTAGATTGTTTTTTGGTTCCTTCTATTACTCTTTTTGAAAGTTTTTTTGAAAGTTTTGGAGCTTTTAATTTGGTCCATGGTAGTTTTAGCGCTGGACCAAACTGTTCTAACATGTGTTTCATGCCAGCGTTTCCGCCTGCTAAATGAAATGTTAAAAAAGTTCCCATAAGTGACCATCTCATACCAGGTCCATCTTCTATTGCTCTATCTAAATCTTTTGTAGATGCATAACCCTCGTTTACAATGTGTAACGCTTCTCTCCATAATGCTTCTTGAAGTCTGTCAGATAGATAGCCTGGCAACTCTTTTTTAATCATTATTGGGTTCATTGAAACAGATTTATAAAATCTATTAGCTATATTTAAAAATTTTTTTTTCGTTTTTTTTCCCGGAACAATTTCAACACCAGGAAGCATATAAACAGGGTTAAATGGGTGAGCTATTATAGTGCGTGAAGGATTTTTACATTTTGAATAAACTCTGCTTGGCAACAAACCAGAGGAGCTTGAGGAAATTATTGTATTTTTTTTAGAGTATTTTCCTATCTCTTTCATTAAAGAAATCTTGAGTTTATAATTTTCTGGTGCACATTCCTGAATAAAATCAGCATCCTTAATTGCTTCTTTCAATGATGTTACGTATCTAAAATTTGCAAGGTTGAGTTTTTTTTTATTAAAAAGTTTTTTAACGTAAGGCCAAGTTCTTTTTATTTCTAAGATAATTTTTTTTTTTAGATTTTCATCTTTATCGTAAGCAATAACTTTTTTACTGTGAGCTAAAAATCTAATTATCCAGCCTGACCCTATAACACCAGTTCCAATAACAGCTATTTTGTTTATCATTTAATCCGCTAAACCATCTGTTCTAGCTACATTTCTCTCCAAGTGAATAGGCAAAACTTTTCCATAAATTGCTTTTGAATGCTCTGGAGTATTTACTCTCCATGGATCTAAAACGTAAGCAGGGATGCACATGTATCTTGATTTTTTTCCTTGTACTTTTGTTACTCTATGAAGAGTAAATCTTCCCTTAAAAATTTGTAAATCACCTGGCTCTAACTTTAATTGTTTAACTCTTTTTCTATCACCATTTAAAACTTTTTTTACTTCATCAAAATTTTCGTTACCTGGCTCTCTTATATTTGGACAATATTCAAATATTCCACCCTTATCTGGTTTTTGTATCATTAAACTTAAAGTAAATTCGCAACTGTCAAAATGCCAAGGTAAAATTCCGTCTGGCTTCATAACATTATAAGCGTGACATGCTAAAGGATCGGCCCATCTATAAATAGGATGAACACCTAAGCATGCTGATACAAATTTTAATAATTCGTCAGTTTCGTAAAGATATTTCATTTCAGAATTTTTTGGAAAGCAGTCGGAATTTAAATATCCATTATATCTATTCATAAAATTTCTTTTTGGATGATCTTTTGGAAGTTTTGGATCATCTTTTGCGTATAAGTAAGGATTAATACTTTCTTTAGACATATAAACCTCATCTAATTGTTTTTCTAATTCAGAATTCATAATCTTTAATGACTCGGGTAAAATAAAATTTGGAATTGTTGAGCAACTAAATTGATCGAGTTCTTCTTTGCATCTTTTAATTAAATTTTTAATTATTGGAGAATTTAAATCGTATATTGGGTATCTTTTTAAATCTATTATCGATTTAAGTCTTTCGTTCACTTTAATTCTCCATCCTCTCGCATTTTAGCTCTGATTTTTGTCGCTGATATTTTTTGTATTTCTTCTGGCATTACTATTTCTTCAATCTTATATCCAACACCTCTTCCATAACAAATATTAGTTATGTTTGGAACTAACATAACTTTAAATCTTCCTTCAAATTCTGGGTTTAATCTTTCTTCAATTTTTTTTTTAACTGTTTCAAAATCAAATGGATTATCATCTACTCCTTGAACATCTCTAATTTGAATACAAACCTGTCCAGTTTTTTTTATTATTTCTTTAAATAAAGCATAGTGGCCATCATGAAATGGTTGCCATCTACCAAGCATTTGTGCAGTTGGTTTTTTATTATCCCATTTGTAGCTCATAAGAGTTTTAGTTTATTCCTAATAAAAAAAATTAAAAGACTTTATTTAGGTTTATACTCGCTTCTTTACTGTCACCTAAATTAGTTAAATCATCATTTAAATTGAAAGTTAGATCGTATCCATTAATATTTTTCTTTATTTCAAATTTAGACATCAAATTATCAGATCCATTTAATGAAAACGCATACTCAGTATCCTCATGAGGCAGGTAACCTAAAGCTATATACAAATTGTCTGTATATCCTGTGCTGAAAGCATGGTTTCTTTCGTAAATAATAAAAACACTGTAGTGCTCTGGAAAAATTATATCTATACCAATTTCACCGTTAAGATTATGTAAAGATCCAGTGTGCAATGTATCATTTAACTTAACGCTACCATCCCCAACATAAGAATATTTAAAGTTTGACGATCGATCTAATTCAACTAAATACTCTAATTTTCCGTGTCTCTTTAAAGTGTATTTATCACTTGATAAATTTTCAACCACTGCCATCGTTGCTCTTAAATTTTTTGTTCGAACATGTTGGTTTTCAACTTCAATAGCTCCTTTACCTGCTTCTTGATATCCTCTTAATATTGTATGTCCAAAATCAAATTGTCCAGATGGAATAAAGGTTAATTTATCTCTTTTATATTCATCTTTAATTTTAAATGTACCATAAATTTGATTTCCAGTTCTTTCTGCTGTTAAGCTTTTGCCATCAAGAACAGTAGTTATATCTGATCTTATTTTTCCTATTCCAAAGATTTTATCTAGGTATTTTGTGTCATCTTTAATAGGAGATGTACTATAATAAGTAATATTATATGTATTAGAATCTAAATTGCTTCCAGCGCTACCAACATCAACATCATCATTACCAAATCTAAAAGCTAATCCTTCAAGACTATAATCATCTGTAAATCTATCAAGGCCAAAAGTTAAGGCATTTGTGTTAATCTCTTTTGCTGATGCAATACTAGTGTCTCCTACTCTTCCAAGTGAAATACTTCCTTCACTCCAGTAAAAATAATTTTTATTTGATATGTTATTATTTTTAGTCGCAGATATTTTTTTAATAGATGAAATTGGCACCGCTTTTAAAGATGAAAGCATAGCGTTTGAAAAATTTAATTTAATATTTTGGTTTGATAAATTTTGTTTATCTTTGTTTCTTCTAATCCACTTCAATCTATTTAAAGCTGAGTTAGTTGAAAAATTAATTGTTCTTTTTGCTAATTCTATTTGAGCTAATGCAATACTATGTCTATCATTATTCTCAGTAATTGAAGGACATTTGCCAGCAATAATATTAAAAGGACAAACTAAATCATATTCAATAATTTGATCAAGACCAGCATTAGGATTTAGGCTTCTGTCTTTAGTTACATACATTTTTAATCCATTTGAGCTAAATGCAATCCCTCTTGGTTGTGAGTTGTTGTAAGCTGATAAATTATCAATATCGAAACTACCATCTATTACAAATGATGATGTATCAAAAGCATTTGTTAAGGAAATTTGGAGTATTCTTGAAGTTCCACCATGAGCATGATTAACAATAAATAATCTTTTTCCATCAGGTCTAAATCTTAAAGAAGTTGGTCCATGTGCACCAGTTAAGACATTTTCGGTTAATTTTATTCCTGCTGAAGTGACTAGAGATAAAGATGTCTCTGATAAATCATATGGAGTTGAGAGATTATATTCTAATAATCTACCCCCAACACCATCAGATCCATTATTATCTCTGTACATTAAAAATAATTTGGTACCATCATTATTTATTTCGATACCTTCAACCAAATTATTTGATCTACCGGTGTTATTATCAGTTCTATCTCCGGCTAAACTACCATTTTGAAAATCATTATGATCAAGATTATTAGTTGCTGATGCACGAGTACAAGATGATATATCGTAGGGTGAAGTCAAATTTAGTACATACGCCTTATCGAAATCTCTATCTTGAACATTACGTCTAGAAACTACTAAAATTTTCATTCCATCACTAGTTATTTCTAAGTCATATAATTGTTGGCCATGATCTCCTGTATCTAAATTAAATACACATCTTTCACTGTCACCTGCAAAAGTTTTTGTGGATATATCGTATGGTGTAGATAGATTAAATGTAACTATATGTCGTGGAACTGTTTCCGTAGCATCTACTTGAGCATAACTTACAAACATTTTTGTTCCATCCTTGTTAAACTCTATACCCGCAGCTAGTCCATAGTCACTATCATCTGAACCAGTTCCCGAACCACCAGTACCTTTTGTGTTGACAGTTGTTCTTTGATTGAAAGTTACCATTGCTGCAAATGAACTAGTAAAATAAAATAATAGAAAAAAAATAATGAGAATTTTTTTTAGAATATTCATAAAAAAAATATTTAATATCTTATTTTTTTAGATCTTCAAATATCTTTGGTGCCCAAAGTTGTGCATCTTGAGAAGTGACATGAAAGTTATATTTTTCGGGCTTTATAAACATTTGGTTAGTATCTTCAAATCTTCCTTCTTTAATTGTATCTACCCAAACTACATAATCTGCAGGAAATAATTTTCTTGCTTCAGGTGTTGGGCATATAAAATCTGCAACTACGTAATTACCTTCACTTTTTAATTTTAAAGCAAAGTCTGCCATTCTCCTTGCTTGTCTTGTTCTTCCTTCTGGTGAAAAATCCCAATCGTTTGCGGCTTTTCTAACTTCATCTGCATTAAGTCTTTTAGCATTAATCATTGGCGCTAAAGTCTCTGCAAGAGTTGTTTTGCCTGCACCCGGCAGGCCCATTATTAAAATAATTTTCATTATATTTTTTCTAAAGGATGATGAGACATAAGCTCTAGTCCATTTTGTCCCACAAGATACTGTTGTTCTAATTTAACTCCCTCTTTGCCTCCAACTTTACCAATATAACTTTCAACAGTAATTGTCATATTTTTTTGGAAAGAGCCTCCTCTTTCCCCACCGTCTGTGGGATATTTTATTTGGGGCCATTCATCACAAAGTCCAATTCCATGAACCATGCATGAGTAACGATTACCATAATAATCTTCAGGTAACATCCACGACTTAGCAATAAACTCTTTGAAAGACAGACCAGGTTTGATTAGTCTTGCATTATGATCTATTTGATCCATGGCCATTGAATATAATTTTTTTTGTTCACCATTAAATTTATGACCTACTACATAAGATCTTGAAATATCAGCACAATATCCATAAGGGCCAACCATATCTGTATCAAAAGCAACTATTTCTCCTGTTTGCATTACCTTATTACTACTTTCTTGCATCCATGGATTAGTTCTTTCGCCTGATGAAAGTATTCTACATTCAATCCATTCTCCACCATGTTCAATGTTTGTTTTGTGAAGTATTGACCAAAGTTCATCCTCGGTCATGCCTGCTTTAAGTTCTTCTCGCATTTTTGCAACACCAATTTCCGCAACCTCTATAGCTGCCTTCATACACTTTAATTCCTCGGATGACTTAATAACTCTTGCTTGTTCTAAAATTAATTTTGCATCAACCACTTCAATTCCTGACTTGTTTAAAGCAGTGACTGCTGGTCCATTGATAACATCGATTGCTACTTTTTTACTGTTAAAATAATTATTAGATAAATCTTTTATTTCATTTACCCACTTTTTAAGCTGAGAACTTGCTTGGTCTCCGTTACTAAAATAATCCCATGTTATTGAAGGTCTAATTTCATCTATTAAACGCAAATGTTTGGATAAAATTTCACAATTGAAATATTCATATAAAATCGTTGGTCCATCAACTGGTACAAAACAATATCTAGTTAAATTATGCATATTGTAAACACTCATGTTTACAGTATCTAAAGCGTACCTAATATTTACGGGATCAAATAATATACAAGCTTCTAAATCATTTTTTACTAATTCTTTTTTTACTCTATCGAGTCTATATGATCTCAGTTTATCAAAATTAATTTCATCCTCTCTTAATCTTTTTTTTGTAATAAATTTTGTTTTAAATTTCGCATCTGGAGATATTTTTCTTTTAAATTTCATTTAAATTAAATTTTGTGCAACCCATTTATGAAAGTGATGGGTTGGATTATCCATAACTGGTGAAAAATTACCACCATTATAAACTGGAGAATTTCTACCAATCTGCATCCCTTGTATTATATCAACGTCCTCTTTTTGAATATCTTCCCACTGTTTATGATTTTGCTCCCTCAATGATTTAAATTTATTTGAGTTAGCAGCCTCTTCTCCCACATAATATATTTCCATATGTTCTAAAGTGTACTCGTGGTTAATCGGTTCTAGCCAGTAAGCATAATAATGATCTTTATGTATGCCCAGCATTACATTGGGAAATAAAGCTATATATTCAGCTATATTTTCTTTTTCTTTGGGCCAATTTGGAAAGCAAGGAAACTTTTCATTTCCTTCAAATCTTGGATTATAAACAACGGTACCTTGACCTGCAAAACGATTTGGTAATCCTTGAATATGATAGTGATCTTCAATTTTTGAGTATGAGTTTAATCCAGGGTGCACCCAAGGCAAATGATAACTTTCACAATAATTTTCAATTGCAAATTTCCAATTACATTTTGCATTTAATTTAAAATATCCATAGTCATTAGAATGATTAATTAGATCTCTATCTTTTACTGGCCAAAATTCTTCCCATCTATCACTTAAAGGTTTTATATATTCTTCAAAAGAGATTTCGTTATTATTGATGTTTATCATAATAAGATCTAACCAAATATAAGATCTTATTTCTTTTAAATTACTTTTTGATTTTTCAAATTTTGGAGTTTCGTGAATATTCATGCCTCCAATATGAGGTGTGGCCATTAGTTCGCCCTCTAAATTATATGACCAAGAATGATAAGGGCATCTTATTACGTTTTTAATTTTACCTGGTTTGCTCACCAGCTTTAAACCTCTATGGCTACAAATGTTATGAAAAACTTTGATTTGATTAGTTTTTGTTCTTACAATTAAAATAGGAATTCCTAACAGATCGATTGGCTTTGCGTCACCAATTTCGGGCAAAGCACTTGCAACACCAATTACTATCCATTTATCCTCAAATAATTTTTTTCTCTCAATTAATGTATATTCTTTACTTGTATAGCACTCGTTAGGTAAACCGTGAGCTTCATGAATAGGCTTACTGACAATATCTAGCTTTTTTTTGTCTATAATATTGTAAATTTCAGACATGCTTTATTTTATCACTTCGTACAAACCAAGCCAAGCATTTACATCTTTACTTGCAATATAGTCAGACTTGAAAAATTCTATTTCTTTCCATTTATTTTGATTTTTTAACTCTTCTATTTTCTTATCAAAGCCATATTCCTCGTGGATACCTTCATTAATAGTAAAACAAATTAAACCTTTGTTTTTTGTGATTCTTATAAATTCATCTAAAGCAGGGGGCTTCACATGTCCAAATGTAAAAGTTCCAACGCACATAACTGCATCGTAAACATTATCTTCTGCTTCTATTGATTTGTTTAAATCTACCTTTTCTAACTTTTTATAAAGACCTCTTGGAACCAAATCCAAAAGTTTTTGAGAAAGATCTGCTCCATAAAAATTTGAAAAACCATATTTCTTTAATTCAACACCAACTAAGCCTGTGCCACAACCTGCATCATATATTTTAGCATCTTTATTCTTTTCGTATTTAATAAAAACTTCAGATGTTTCTTTGGGACCGGTATAATTCCAATCAACCATATCTTTGTCATATTTATTACCTTCGCCCCACTCATCATAATACTTCATGACTTCATCAGTTTTTTTTAATTTATAAATTGGTACTTTGTTCCCTACATCTTTTTGCGACATTTTAGTTTCTCATTTTGTTCCACGTGAATTATTAAATTCACAATTTTGGATTGCATTAATTTTGATTTTCTCAACCTGCAGTTCATTTTTAACTTCTCATTTTTTGTCCACTTGGATCATAAAGTGGTTCTTTTATAATTGAGCAATTGAACATATCACCATTAATTTCAACTTGAATTCCTTTTCCAGAATTTAATTCTTTTGTATCTAAATAAGAGAAAGCGACACTCTTATTTACAAAATGTGCAAACCCTCCAGAAGTTATATAACCGATGCTTTTTTCACCCTTCATCACAGCTTCATTATAAGTTACATCAATTTCATTAGTTTCCACTATTAATGGTATGATTTTGTTATTACTTTCATCTTTTTGAGCAGAGTTTTTGCCAATAAAATCTTTATCCCAATTAATAAATGCATCTAAACCTGTTTCTTTCGGAGTAAAATCAGGTCTATAATCCAGGGTCCAAGCTCCCCAATTTTTTTCTAATCTCATTGACATTAAAGCCCTTGATCCAAATGGTTTAATATTAAATTCCTTTCCTGCCTCCATTAACTCTTCATACAATTTAATTTGATAATGTGGTGCAACATAAATTTCGTACCCAAGCTCACCTGTAAATGATAACCTGTTTATTACAGCTGGTACTCCAGCCACATACATTCTTTTTGAATCTCTAAATTTAAATTTACTATTTGATACATCTTCCCTCACAATCTTTTGAAGTAATTCTCGAGATTTTGGACCTGAAATACTAAGTCCATGAAAATCATCAGATCGATTGTTATAACTTAAATTAAATTTACCTATATGACTTTCAAACCATCTTCTATGCATTTCTTGTGCAGCACCTGATCCAAAAATCATGAATTCATTTTCGTCAATACATGCAACTGTTAGATCTCCATAAAGTTTTCCTTTTTTGGTTAACATTGGATTTAAAGAGATTCTTCCTGGTTTAGGAATTCTTCCAGCCATAACATAATCTAAAAACTTTCTAGCATCAGGTCCTTTAAACTCGTGCTTTGAAAAGTTTGCAACCTCAGTAACGCCTACATTTTCTCTCACATTTATAACTTCTTTTGAAACATAGTTGTGTGATCTGGATCTTTTTATAGTTGGTTCTTCGTGTGCGTCTTCTTTATTGTTTGCAAACCATAAAACATTTTCCAAACCAAAACTATCGCCCATAACAGCTCCTTGATTTACAAATCGATCATAAAGAGCAGTGGTTTTTTGTTTTCTACCTTTAGGTAAGGTTTCATTAGGAAATGTCATTATAAATCTTCTCTCATAGTTTTCAGATGACTTTATTGTTCCGTATTGTGGAGAAGCATAATCTCCAAATCTTGCAACATCCATTGCCCAAACATCTATTGAGGGTTCACCGTCAATAATCCATTCTGCAATACATTTGCCAACACCACCTCCTTGGCAAAATCCAGCCATAACTCCAACAGCAACCCAATAGTTTTTCATTCCGGGAACTGGTCCAATAAGAGGACTTCCGTCAGGACCAAAAGTAAATGGTCCATTAACAATATTTTTAATTCCAGCTTTTTCTAAAGCGGGCATTCTTTCGAAACCTATGGCTAATCTATCTTGAATGTTGTCAAGTTTTGGCTCAAGAAGCTCATGTCCAAAATTCATTGGAGTCCCTTCTACTTTCCATGGTGTTGATTTTTGTTCATATGTTCCAAGCAACATTCCTTTTCCTTCTTGTCTAAAGTAAATATTTCCTTCAAAATCTGTTCCAATTGGTAATCTTTGATCTCCCATTGCTTCTATTTCTGGAATTGCCTCTGTGATTAAATAATGATGCTCCATTGGTTGAACAGGTAAATCTATTCCTGCAAGTTTTCCAACTTCTCGAGCCCAGAGACCTCCAGCGTTAATTACAATTTCAGCATTAATGTTGCCTTTCTCAGTTATCACATCCCAAGATCCGTCTTCCTTTTGTTTGGTATCCTTAACAACAGTATGTGTGTAATATTTTCCTCCATGAACTTTTGCTGCTTTTGCAAAAGCGTAGGTTACACCTGAGGGGTCGACTTCACCATCTATTGGATCCCATAAAGCAAGTAGATATCTAGAAGGATCAATAAGTGGATTTTTCTTTTTAACTTCATCAAGCGATATAAATTCTTGGTCTAAACCCATGTACCTTGCTTTTGATCTTTCTCTTTTAAGATATTCTGCCCAAACGTCATTTGAGGCTAAATAAAATCCACCGCTAGGTTTAAATCCACAGGAATGTCCTGACTCTTTTTCTATTTCTTTATAAAGACCAATTGTATAAGCCATCATTCTAGAAATATTGGGATCGGATGAAATTACATGAACATTTCCAGCAGCATGCCAAGATGATCCTGATGTAAGTTCGTTCCTCTCTAATAATATACAATCTTTTAATCCAAATTTTGAAAGATGATATAATATTGAACAACCAACAACTCCCCCACCAATAATTACTACCTTGGCATTTTTTTCCATATGCTTTTCCTATAAGGTTTTTGCAGCGTCAGTATTATGCTTTTTCAATGTTGGGTCTGTACCATGAGCATAATGTTTAGACATGTCAGGATAATACTTATATGCAATGGGTTTTCTTCCCAATGCAACTGCCATTTCCCTTACATGATGTGGTTCAGCTCCACAGCAAATTCCAATAAGGTTTATTTTTTGTTGCTCACATTGTTTTGCAAACTCACCCATTTCAAATCTGTTACAATACAAATTATCGAGTGCCACAGGAAATGCGTTACCTCCGGGTATACAGTCACATCCTTCATCAACCTGATTTAAAAACCCAGGATTTTTTTCAGTGGTTCTATATGGTACTGGTAAAGCTGCTACATGACATGAAACTGCTTTCCTGATTTCAGGTAATAACTTCATTGTCATTTTTGGACCTCTAAAACAATTTAAACCTACAACGTCTGCACCATGATCCTCAAGAATTTTACATGCATCTCCAGGAGAGTAACCATCTCTAGTTTTTCCATCTCTTCTGAATGCATAGTTGCATACAGCAATTAATCCCGCATCTTTAATAGCTTTAAGTGCTATCTTCATCTCCTCTACCCAAGTAATTGTTTCGGCGACAATAAAGTCAACACCAGCCTCTTTTGCCCAAGAAACCTGTTCTTCAAACATTTTTTGACATTCAATATTGCTTTTCTTATCATTTGGATCGTAGACATTAGTGTTAGCTATATCGCCACAAACTAATAAATCTAAATCTTTAAACTCTTTTTTAGAGTCATTGGCAATTTTAAGTGCATTTTTCTGGAGTGGTTCTAGCAAATGTTCTTTACCTATTATTCTTAACTTTTCTCTGTGACCATAATAAGTAAATGCCTGCACTATGTCAGATCCTGCTCTTATAAATTCTCTGTGAAGCTGAGATACTACTTCTGGATGATCCAACACAACCTCAGGCACAAATGCGCCAGCTTGCAAATATCCTCTTCTTTCCATAGCAAATAAATATCCCTCCGCAAAAAGAACAGGTCCTTTGTTTAATCTAGTTATTAAATCTTTTGTCATAAATTTTTCCTTTTTTTAAATTTTTAAAATTAAATATTTTTGCAAAAAATTTAAATACTCTGGTAAAAATTTGAGTGATAATGATAAAAAAATCTGTTTAAAAACAATTGGTCAAAACGTGAATATCCAATTACAAAAAATTTTTTTTTTTGCTTTCTTGCATGTTTTGACATTGATTTAAAAGCTTACTCCTTAATAAAAACCATTGCAAAATAATTAATCTACAACCTTTAGTTGAAACAAGTTTGCTTTTTTTTAATGTGTGTGGTTTGATGATTGCTTTAATTAATTAAAGGGAAAATATGAAAATCAAAAACATTATAATTTCTGCTTTAGTATTGCTAGGTTTCGCTTCTTTTAGTGGAGTAGCTAATGCTGGATGTGGAAAATTAGTTATCGCTGAGCAAAACTGGGCATCTGCCGAGTTGATGGCGAACGTAGACAAGATAATCCTTGAAAAAGGATACGGTTGTGAGGTGGAATTAATACCAGGTGCAACAATGCCTACTTTTACATCTATGGATGAAAAAGGTGAGCCAGATATGAATCCTGAGCAATGGGCAAATGCAGTTTACACTCCTCTTAAAAAAGCTGTTTCAGAAAAAAGATTAATCATAGCTAACAAGGCTCCTATTACTGGTCTTGGTGAAGGCTGGTGGATTACTCCTGGAACTGTTGAAAAAATTCCGCAGATCAAAGGTATGACTGCAATGGAAATTTTAGAGCACCCTGAATGGTTTCCTTCAAAAGAAGATCCTTCAAAAGGAGCTTTTGTTGGTTGTCCAGCAGGATGGGGATGTCAATTAGCTAATGCAAACCTTTTCAGAGCATTTGAAATGGAAAAAAAAGGATGGGTATTAATTGATCCAGGTTCTGCAGCAGGTTTAGATGGTACAATATCTAAAGCAGCTGACTCTGGAAGTCCTTGGTTTGGTTACTATTGGAACCCAACTTCAATGGTTGGAAAATATGGTTTAATTCCTGTAGACTTTGGTGTGAAATTCCACAGCAGAGATAATTGGGATAACTGTATAACACTAGCTGAGCAAGATTGTGCAGATCCAAAACCAACTGCTTGGACTAAATCTGAAGTTAACTCTATCGTTACAGCAAACTTTGCTAAAACTGGAGGAAAAGACGCTCTAAAATATGTTAAAAAGCGAACTTACCCAGGCGAAGTAATGAATGGAATGCTTGTTTACATGGCTGAAAACCAAGCTAAAGGTTCAGATGCAGCAATCGAGTTTTTATCTAAACATGAAGATGTTTGGGGTAAATGGGTATCTGGAGCTGCTAAGAAAAAAATTAAAGCTGGTCTTTAATATATAATTTTATTAACGAGCCTATTAATTTAGGCTCGTTAGTTGTTTAAGAATATAATGGATTTTTTAACTAAATTTCCTGTCATGGATCGTAAATCCCTAATGGAATTAAGAAAAGGGATTGATCAAACTTTTAGAGAATTTTCTAGAGCTTATGGTGATGGTATAGAAGCATTTTTTGATCCACTATTATTTTTCTTAATTAAGTTAGAAAAATTATTATTAGCTACACCATGGCCATTAATATTATTAATACTTGGTGGATTAGCTTGGTTAGGTTCAAGAAGTTGGAAACTTGTAGTTGGAAGTGTCATAGCTTTTGTATTGATAGGATACTTTGGTATGTGGAAAGATTGTATGGCAACAGTAGCAATCATAACAGTTTGTACAATCATGTGTATAGCCGTTGGAATACCAATTGGAGTTCTGATGGCTAGATCTGATAGAGTTGAAAGATCAATGCTTCCTGTTTTAGATATGATGCAAACCATTCCTAGTTTTGTTTATTTAATTCCAATATTGATGCTACTTGGTATTGGCAAGATTCCTGGTTTGATTGCTGTTTGCATATACGCAATACCACCAGTGATAAGATTAACTAATTTGGGTATAAGAGAGGTCGATAAAGAGACAATAGAGGCAAGTGAAGCTTTCGGAGCGACAAAATTACAAAAATTAAGAACTGTTCAAATACCTTTAGCGCTACCAACAGTGTTTGCTGGCGTAAACCAAACTATAATGATGGCACTAGCTATGGTGGTTATAGCTTCAATGATTGGAGTTAAAGGTTTAGGAGTTCCTATTTTAAGAGCCATATCAAACCAATATTTAGCTTTGGGATTGTTTAATGGTTTAGCCATTGTAGCGCTTGCTATAATCTTTGATAGAATTACACAGGAATATGGTCGAAGAATACAAAAGCACAGAGGAATAAAAAGATAGTCTTCTTATCGCATAAACCCGATTTTTATAGACAGGTATTTTAAAATAAATAAATATCTGGATATGAAGTTTTCTTTGGAAATTGGACCTAAAACTGATCTAGAGACCCTACCAGGTTTAAAGGATGTCTATATAACAATGCTCCCAGGAGGTGATTTTAGAGATACGGCTGACCAGGCTATAAAGCTTGTTAAAAAGGGCTTTAATCCTATTCCGCATTTTCCTGCTAGATCTATTGAGGATGACGTTCAATTAAAAGAGTATGTTTCAAGATGCAAAGATGGTGGCGTGAAGCAGGTATTAGTTATTGGCGGCAGTAGAGATCCAATAGGAAAATTTGATAGTTCAATTCAGCTTTTGGAGACCGGCTATTTTGAGCAGATGACAATAGGAATCGCTGGACATCCAGAGGGGAGTCCTGATATATCCGATTCTGATTTAGAAAAAGCTATGAAAGATAAAAAGCCTTACGCTGACTATATAGTAACCCAATGGTTATTAGATTCTCAGAAAATATTAGATTTCATTTCTAAACAAACTGTACCAGTTCATGTTGGAATTACTGGACCACTTAAAATAACTAGTCTAATTAAATTTGCTAATATTGTAGGTGCAAAAAATTCCTTAAATTTTCTTAAATCTAATTTTAGTAAGGCACTAGATTTAATGAAACCTAGAGACCCAAATGATTTAATAGGGAAAGTTAAATCGCACACTGATTTTTTTCACATTTATACATTCGGCGGCTTGAAGGAAACTAACAAGTGGTTGATGGAGAACAAATATGTCTAAAGAGTTTGACTACACTAAGCTTAAACATGTAACTTCTGTAGATCAGTCTGATCGTGAGGTTCCATATAATTTAAGACAAAGCGGGCCTACAAAAGTTGAAATGTTAATTTCAACAAGAGTAAGAAAATCGCCTTATTGGCATTTATCAATGCAAGCTGGTTGTTGGAGAGCAACAGTTTATAACCGGATTTATCACCCAAGAGGATATGTTAAGCCTGAAGATGGTGGGGCAATGGTTGAATATGATGCAATTGTTAATCATGTAACAATGTGGAATGTTGCTGTTGAAAGACAGATTAGAGTAAAAGGTCCAGATGCAGAAAAATTCACAGATTATGTGATTACAAGAGATGCAACAAAAATTTCACCAATGCGAGCAAGATATGTAATTTTATGTAATGCTTACGGTGGAGTTTTAAATGATCCAATTCTTCTTAGAATTTCAAAAGATGAGTTTTGGTTTTCATTATCAGATTCTGATATTGGTATGTATCTTCAAGGTGTAAATGCTGATGGTAGATTTAATTGTACTATAGAAGAAATTGATGCTTGCCCAGTACAAATTCAAGGACCAAAATCAAAAGCTTTAATGAAAGATTTGCTTGGAGATCAAGTCGATTTAGATAACATGCCGTTTTATGGTTTAGCTGAAGTCAAAGTTGCGGGAAGAAGTTGTGTAATTTCACAATCTGGTTTCTCAGGAGAAGCGGGATATGAAATATATTTAAGAAATGCAACTTTATATGCAGACGATATGTGGAACGCTGTTCTTGAAGCTGGTAAGAAACATAACTTAATGGTTATAGCTCCAGCTCATCATAGAAGGATACAAGCTGGAATTCTTTCCTGGGGACAAGATATGGATATGCAACACAATCCTTTTCAATGTAATCTTGGTTATCAAGTTTCTTTATCTGGTAAAGGTGAATGGAATAAAAAGACTGATTATATTGGTAAAGCAGTTCTTGAAAAAATGGGAGCTGATATTAGATCAGGGAAGAAACCATATAAGCTTCAATTGGTTGGTCTTGAATTAGGTGGAAAACCGATAGAAGAATATGCTCCAGATTTTTGGTTAATCTCAAACGCTGATGGAGGAGATCCAGTTGGATTTATAACGTCTCCTTGGTATCACCCAGAAAAAAAACAAAATATAGCAATGGGCTATGTTCCATTTGATGGAACATTAAATGCAAATGGTTTTCCCAAAGGAAAAGTTGGAACCAAGTATAAAGTTCATTTACCTGAAAAATATTCAGATAAACCTGGGACACCTGTTGATGCAGTGGTTGTTGATATACCATTCAAAGAATCATTTAACGCAAATACAAGAGAAGTAGTAAAGGGATAAAGATTTATTAAAAAAACGCGTCGATTTTTATATCTACGCGTTTTTTTTTAAAAATTATTTACTAATTTGCCCCCAGTACAAGGATGTATGCAACCAGTCGTTTTTGGAAAAGATATGGGAAGATTGAGAAAAGATCTTATAGCTAAGTAAGCAAATGCTTGGGACTCAATAAAATCTCCATCAACACCATAAATATCAATATTTTCTACTATGTCTCCAATATTCATATTAGCTTTTATACAATTTATTAAAGTTAAATTTTTTCTTCCCCCACCACATATTAAAATCTTTCTAGGTTTACTATGTAACTTACTAATATAATTTAATATAGCGTCAGCTAATAATTTACCTGTAAACTCTGTTACAGTTGCTGCCCCATCTTCTAAGGAAAGTCCACGTACAAAACTTAGATCAAAATCCTTAATATCATAAGATAGAATATTATTTTTTTTTAAATTATCGTTATTATCCAAAGCTTGATTCAAAATTAATTTATCTTTTTTGCCTGATTTTGCTATGAGGCCATCCTTATCAAATTTCTTATCAGTATTTTTTTTAATCCATTCATCAATTAAGCAATTACCAGGTCCTATATCTTGACTTCTTAAATCTGAAATTTCACCAGATTCTATTGATGTGATATTTGCTATTCCTCCAATATTAATTAAACATAGTGGTGGTTTAACTTTAATTTCTTTTGAAATTAACCTATGAAATATAGGAGCTAAAGGAGCTCCCTCTCCACCGTTTTTTAAATCATTTTGTCTGAAGTCATAAACAACTTTTTTTTGGGTTTCTTGAGATAATAAATTTCCGTCTCCTAATTGTTTGGAAACCTTTTCCTTGGCATTGTGAAAAATTGTTTGTCCATGGAAACCAATAATATCAATATTAGAATTTGTCTCTTTTATTGCTTCATTCGTTACTTTTGAGTGAAATAAAGTTATTTCTTTTTCAATATTATTTAGTTCTTTTTCGTATAATTCAAGATCTTTAGAATTGTTAATTTTATCCCTTATTTTTAAAATTTTTTTAGTAAAATCATCATTATACTCGAAGTATTTGTTAAAAATTCCTTTAAATTCAATATCGCCATCTGATTTTATTATCGAAACATCAACCCCATCCATAGATGTTCCGCTCATTAAGCCTAGACTATAATAGTTTTTGTTCATATTTATTTTTTAATTAATTTAAATAAAGTATATTAATTCTACACTGTTTTTATAAAATATGGAAAATTCATTCTTATTAGAATTCAAACAAAGAGATTATTTTAATCAATGCACTAATTTTAACGAATTAGAGGCACTAATGAAAAAGAGAAAAATCCGTGCGTATATTGGTTTTGACTGCACTGCATCAAGTCTGCATGTTGGAAGTTTGCTGCAAATTATGTGCCTGAGAATGCTACAGAAATATGGTCATCAACCAATTATTTTACTTGGTGGAGGAACAACTAGAATTGGAGATCCTTCTGGAAAAGATGAAACTAGAAAAATTTTATCAGAAAAAGAAATAGAAAAAAATATTAAAAATATTGAAAAAGTTTTCAAAATTTATTTGAAGACAAATAATCCAAAAATAAAACCTATATTTGTTAATAATTATAAATGGCTTGGTAAGCTTAATTATATAAAATTTTTAAGAGAGATAGGTAAACATTTTACCATTAACAAAATGCTAAGTTTTGATAGTGTTAAACTCAGATTAGAGAGAGAACAATCTTTAAGCTATATGGAATTTAATTATATGATTCTACAAGCATATGATTTTTTAGAATTAAACAAATCAAAAAAATGTTTGATGCAAATTGGTGGTTCGGACCAATGGGGAAATATTGTTAATGGTGTTGAGTTAATAAAAAGATATTCAGGTAAACAAGTTTTTGGATTAACTACTCCATTAATTACTTTGTCATCAGGTGCTAAGATGGGTAAAACAGAAAAAGGTGCGGTATGGTTGGATGAAAAACTATTAAAACCCTATGACTATTGGCAATTTTGGAGAAATACAGATGATAGGGATGTAGAAAAATTTCTAAAAATGTTTACTGACATTAGTTTAGAAAAAATTGAAAAAATTAAAAATAATAATATTAATCAATTAAAGATATTATTAGCTAATGAAGCAACAACGATGTTGCATGGAAAAAGAGCGGCTTTGCAAGCTGAAGAGACTGCAAAAAAAACTTTCAGCAAAGGATCTATTGGTGATGATTTGCCTTTAATAAAAATAAAAAAACAAAATATCACTAGTGGAATAAACATTATTGACCTTGTCATTATTTCAAACTTATTAAATTCTAAAAGTGAAGTACGTAGAACAATAAAAAATAAAGGTATTAAAATAAATAATGAGACCGTTGAAGATGAAAAATACTTAATTTCGTTTGAAAATTTTAATAAAGAAAATATTTTAAAATTATCACACGGAAAAAAAAATCATGTGATTATAAAAATAACTTAAGGTGTATTTTCAATTTTAATTTCGGTTTTTTTAATTTTTTCTAAAGTTCTAGTGATAAATCTTGGTGTTAAAGTTTTAATAGGATTTACTGTTGTTTTTAAATTTTTAGGTGGTCCTTTTATTTTAAAACTCACACCAAATACTCCCTCACCTGTTTTTGTTCCAACTAGTATTTTTCCTAAAATTGGAATACTTCCAATGAATTTATTTATTGTAGTTGCTGGAACAAGTGTTCCCCTTAGACTAACTAAATTTTTACCTTGTACATAACCATCCATTAATATTGAAATTGCAGGACCAATTGCATAAATTTCATTAATTGTCATTAAATCTTTTTTCTTCTCAAAATCCATTTCAAATTCCTCGAAACGAATACCCTCGCCTGTTAATAGGTCAGCAATACCTTGTAGAGAAGCCAAAGTAAGAATTTTAGTTAATACAGGGACCTCCTTTAATTTGAAATTTTGTATTTTAAGTTTCGATTTTGATACAGGTGAACGAAATTTTTTAATTGAATAAAAATCTAATGATCCTTCATCAAAACCCTTAATAAATTTATACTTTTTAACTAAAGGTTTCGCGTTTTCAGCAAAAAGAGTTGTTATCTTGTCATTTTTCTCATTTGTTCTGATTGTTAAATTAAGTTTTTTACTATCGACCATCTCACCCAATAAATTTAAACTTACTAAATTATTTTTTTTAAATTCTATATCGCTTTTTAATAGTTTAAGGAAATCGGTATCTCCTATAAAAACTCTATCTAGATTTATTTTTATAATAGTATTAAGATTGCTAAAAAATCTTGATATTCCACCTTTATCATCACCTAGTAAAATTTCGTCTAATAATTTAGCTGCATCAAAAGTTTCGCCAGTAATAAAATAGTTTTTTTTATCTCTTTTTAAAAGAATTTTATTTTTTTTTTTATTATTGTTAACATAATCAAAATCAATAATTTCTATATTATCAATTTTAAAATTTTTCTTTAAATTTAATTTATTTATTAAGAAACTATTTTTAGATTCACTAAAAAATACTTTTTTTAACAAAAAATTTTTTTCATTGACTTCACCTTCAACAAATAGACTTGAGTCTTTGTTTTCTTTTTTTTTGTAGTTTAAAAATTCTATATTAATTGGAGTTTCGTTAATATTTATTTTAGTTATAAAATCAATAGATTTAGGTAATTTCTTTATATCGTAAGTAATTTTTTCTGAATTTGAGTCAATTGAGTAACTACCCTCTCCTTGAATAGAAAAAAAATTTTTTTGGAATAACACTTTAACTTTGTGATCTTTGAGATCTACTATACCTTTAAAACTTGGGAAATATTCTTTGATTTTTAACTGATCTGTTTTAAATTTAAGAGTATTCAATTTAATTTTAGTATCAACTTTATAACTTTTAATTTTATATTTTTTAATTATTAACGAAAAATTATTGTTTGAGCTTAACTTTATATTTTCAAAATTTTTTATTTCATTTTTAAAAAATAGCGATAAATGTTCAGGGTTAAGTTTTACTGATTTATGATTTATGTCACCTGTTATAGAAAAATTCTGATTTGAGTTTTTTGTTGGGATAACTTTAATCTCATTTGATAATAGATCTATTCCCTTGTAACGAGATTTTGTATTTTTAAATAAGTAAAAATCATTTTGAACCTCAAAATTTAAATCAATATTTGACAAGATATTATTGTTTAATAATCTTATTTCTGCATCTTTAATAAAACCTTTTATCTGATAATTATTTTTTATCTTTCCATCTTTGCTAAAATTTAATTTTAAATTTACATTTATTGTTCCCCTTTTAAGCATTTTTTCAAAGATGATTAGTCGTGCACTATTTTTATAAATTCTGATAAAGTTTACTATGCTTTTTAAATTATTATTATCAGATTCAATAAATACATTTTGAATTCCAAATTCCTTTTTCCAAAATGCTAATAATGAATATTTAGTTTTAATACTTTTAAGTTTGATTTTTTTATCATCATAAAACAAATCAATATCTGATGCTTTAAGACTTATTGAAAGTTTAGATAAATTTAATAGTATTTTAACCTTATCAAATTTTACCTCAACTTTATCATTATGTTTTGAGAAAGTGTTTTGAATTAAATTATTAAATCTATTTGTTTCAATACCAAAAAGGCTAAGATAGGCTAATAGTAATCCTGTTAAGATAATTACAATTGAAAAATATTTTAATACATTTCTAAACATTAATTTTATAAAGTGAACTTTCTATAAATTCATCGATTTCTCCATTTAAAACTTTATCTGGATTTGAGCTTTCATAATTTGTTCGGTTGTCTTTTACTAGACGATATGGATGTAATACATACGATCTTATTTGATGTCCCCATCCAATATCTGATTTTGAACTTTCCAAACTTTCTGTCTCCTTTTTTCTTTTTTTTATCTCATGATCATAGAGTCTAGCTTTTAACATATTCATACAAGTTTCTTTATTTTTATGTTGAGATCTTTCATTTTGACATTGGACAACAATTTTTGATGGAATGTGTGTTATTCTAACTGCACTATCAGTTGTATTCACGTGCTGACCACCAGCTCCACTTGACCTATATGTATCGATTCTTAAATCTTTTTCCTTAATTTCTATGTTAACATCTTCTTCCACGACAGGATAAACCCAAACACTTGCAAAGCTAGTATGTCTTCTAGCTCCTGAATCAAATGGTGAAATTCTGACTAATCTATGAATTCCCGATTCTGATTTAAGTAAACCAAATACATAATCTCCATCAATTTTAATCGTTGATGATTTAATTCCTGCTTCATCACCTTTATGTTCACTTATAATATGGAGTTTATAATTTTTATTATTTGACCATTTAATATACATTCTTCTTAACATTTCAGCCCAATCCTGACTTTCTGTACCTCCAGCTCCAGCATGTATTTCTAAATAACAATTTAAACTATCTCCCTCATTTGAAAGGAAGCATTTTGTTTCATTTTTTTTAATCATTTTTTTTAAATTTTGAATTTTTTTTAAATTCTCATTTAAAATTAGTTGATTATTTTCATCTAAAGCTAATTTTTGTAGTTCAATTAAATCATTGAGTTCGTTTAATGATTTTTCGTAAGAATTAATTAAATCCTCATGGAGTTTTTTTTCCTTAAATACTCTCTGAGCTTCATTTTTATTTTTCCAAAAATTAACTTCTAATGTTTTTTGATTATTTTTTTCTAAAATTGATCTGATATTATTCTCTTCAAAGATACTCCTTGATTCTTTGTGAGATTTTTAAAATTTCGTTTTTATAACTTAAAAAGTCATTTTCCATTAATAGAATCTTAATATATTATTACTTTTAAATCTATTATTAATATTAATATCTTTACTATTCAATAATTGAGCTTTGTTTTTTTTAAATACCTCAATAATAGTTTTTTTAGAATCAAAGCTTGATTTTTTTCCTGTCAAAGGATCAACTACCATCATGGTTATATTGTCTGCCACTTTGAAAGGTCTGGCATCTTTTTTTGTGATTGCTGCTTTAATGAATTCTTTAAAAACTGGCATTGCGGTTTTTGCTCCTGTCTCATATTTGCCTAGGGGTTTTGGCTCATCCATTCCTACATAAACCCCAATGACTAATTTAGATGTAAAGCCTATAAACCACGTATCAGTATTTTTATTAGTAGTACCTGTTTTTCCAGCTAAATCTAAATTTAAATCTCTTAACTTTTTACCAGTTCCTCTTTTTACAACCCCTTCTAACATTGATATCATTTGATATGCACTTTCAGGTGAAAAAATCTGATTAAAATTATTTGAAATTTTTGGTACCTTCTTGCTATCAAACGAAATTTGTTCACAATTATTACAAATTCTTTTTTCTGAATTGTATATCGTGTTTCCTTCACTATCTTGGATTCTGTCTATCATAATTGGGTTCACTAATTTTCCACCATTTACAAAAGAGCAATAAGCAGTAGTTAGCTTTAAAAGAGTCGTCTCTGCTGAACCTAATGAAATTGAAAGTAGCTCTTGTGGATTTTCATAAATTCCAATTTTTTTTGAAAAATTTACAATTTTTTTTATACCTAAATCTTGCGCCACTCTTACTGTCATTAAATTTCTAGATTTTTCAAGTCCCGTTCTTAATGTCGATGGACCATAAAATTTTTTTCCATAATTTTCTGGTTTCCACATCTTTAAATCCGTGCCTTGCTCTAAAACCAAAGGTGCATCCAAAACTAGTGTAGAAGGTGAATAATTATTTTCTAGGGCCAAAGCATAAATAAAAGGTTTGAATGCCGAACCTGGCTGTCTTAAAGCTTGTGTTGCTCTATTAAATTCGCTTTTCTTGAAACTAAAACCTCCACTCTGAGCAAGAACTCTTCCAGTAAATGGATCCATTACTATAATTGAACCATTAACTTTAGGAAGTTGTTTCAGTTCATAAATATTTTTGTTATTTTTTTTTACATAAATTAAATCGCCAACTTTAAATATGTCTGCAATCTTTTTTTTTGTCCAAGATATGCCTTTAGGATATATTTTTCCGACTTTTTTTTCATTTGTTTCTATCTCTATTGATAACTCGTTTATACTTTTCACAATTGCTATTTCCCATCCTAAAGATTTTTCTAAAAAATAATTTTTTAAATTTTTATTCCAATCTTTAGAAATTTTTTTATTTGTTATTGGGCCTCTCCAACCTCTTCGCTGATCATAGTCAATTAAACCCTTTCTTAATGAATTTGTAGCAATTTTTTGAAGACTGAGATTTAGAGGTGTTTTTATATTAAAACCTTGCTTGTACACTTTATCAAAGCCAAATTGCTCAACTATTTTTTTTCTTATATCCTCAACATAATATCTCGTATCTTCTAAATAAATTTTTTTTCTTTTTTTTAACTTTATTTCACTATTTTTGAATATTTCGTAATCTTTTTGAGAAATATATTTATTTTCGAGTAAATTCTTTAATACTAAGTTTCTTCTAAATTTAGCAATCTTAATATTTTTATAGGGATTATATTTGCTTGGTGCTTTTGGTAAAGCTGCGAGCAAAGCTGATTCTGAGTATACTAATTCGTTTATTGGTTTATCAAAATATTTTAAACTTGCTGATGCAATTCCATAAGTTCCTTCTCCTAAATATATTTGGTTTAAATATAGTTCTAGAATTCTTTCTTTAGTTAAAGCTCTTTCAATTCTGAAAGCGAGTATAGCTTCTTTTAATTTTCTGTTGAGACTGATTTCATTCGATAATAAAAAATTTTTAGCAACTTGTTGAGTAATTGTCGAGGCGCCCTCTAGTCTTTTTGAGTAAATTACATTAAATACATTATTTATAATTGCTCTTAATACCCCTTTTGCATCAACTCCAGGGTGTGTAAAAAAATTTTTATCTTCTGCTGATAGAAAAGAATTTATTATTTTTTCGGGAATGGCTTCATAGGGAATAAATATTCTTTTTTCTGAGGAAAAGTCACTTACTAGCTCTCCTTCTCCAGAATAAACCTTGCTTGAAACGGGAGGCTTATAATTCTTTAAAAACTTATAATCTGGTAAATTGTTTGAAAATGCCCATAAAATAGCAAGTATACATATTGAGCTTAACAATAATCCGCTAAAAACAAATATAAAAATCTTTTTAATAAAACGACTCATTTTTCTATTATTTAATATACGAATTTGTTAAACATATGGCATAAGAATTTAAACAAAATTTTAAAATTATATAAACAAATGAAACAATTAATCAAAATTTTATGGAAAAAAATTTATACATTGATGCATCGCATCCTAATGAAACTAGAGTTGTACTTAAATCAAACGGACATATTGAAGATTACGAGTACGAAAGCATAAGGAACAATTTAATAAAAAATAATATCTACCTGGGAAAGGTAAGTAGAGTTGAACCTTCACTTCAGGCTGCTTTTATAGATTTTGGAAGAGAGAGACATGGATTTCTATCTTTTAATGATATTCAGTCTGATTATTATCAAATTCCTCAAAGTGATTTGGAAAAGATAAAACAGGAAGAGGAAAAAGATAGAGAAGAACTTCAAAAAGAAAGTCAAAAACTTGAAGAAAAAAATCTAGACGAAGGTAATCTTGAGTTAGCAGATCCAGTAGAAAAAAAACCAGATAGCTTAAATAATAATGAAGAACAAATAAAACACGTAAAAAAATACAGACCTAAAAGATATAAGATACAAGAAGTTATAAAACCAAATCAAGTTATTCTTGTTCAGGTTTTAAAAGATGAGAGAGGTCTTAAAGGTGCAGCATTAACTACGTTTATTTCAATAGCTGGAAAATATATTGTTTTGATGCCAAATACTCCTAAAGGAGGAGGAATTTCTAGAAAAATTTTTAACCCTAATGATAGAAAAAAAATAAGAAACATTTTAAACGAAATTATAATTCCAAGCGAAATGGGCTTAATTGTGAGGACGGCTGGATCAAATAAAACAAAAAATGAAATTGATCATGATCTTCAAAATTTGATTAATGTTTGGAACTCAATTAAAGAAACTGCAATTAATTCTATCGCGCCAACTTTGATACACCAAGAAAGTGATATTATAAAACGAACTTTAAGAGATATCTATGATGATGACACTAAAAATATAATTATAGAAGGAAATGAGGGATATAAAAAAGCTCAGAATTTTATGAAAATAATAATGCCAAGTCATGTAAAAAAAATAAAAAAATATAGAGACAAGGTTCCATTATTTTATAGAGAAAATATCGAGACAAAATTAAACGAAATTTTTGATACACAAGTAAAATTAAACTCGGGTGGCTATCTTGTAATTAATCCTACTGAAGCTTTAATCTCAATCGATGTTAACTCAGGAAAATCTATTAAACAAAAAAATGTTGAGAGCACAGCTTTAGACACAAACCTGGAAGCAGCAGAAGAAATTTCAAGACAAATTAAAATAAGAGATCTATCAGGTCTTATCATAATTGATTTTATAGATATGATTAGTTATGGAAATAGAAGATTAGTTGAAAAAAAACTAAAGGAAAAATGTAGATCAGATAGGGCAAGAATTCAAATAGGTCGCATAAGTAATTTTGGTCTCTTGGAAATGTCTAGACAAAGACTCAGGGAAAGTTCAATTAAATGGAAAGTTTCACTTACTGATGAGTCTTTTGCATTTAAAGTTTTAAAATTAATTGAGATAAAATCTATTGCAAATAAAGCAAAATTTGTTGAACTTAAGGTATGTGAAAAAATATCTGATTTTATGAAAGATAATTTTATTGAAGATTTAAAGTACTTTGAAAAAAAAAATAAAATTAAAATTAAAATATTATCAGATAATTCACTAATAATACCTGACTATATAATAGACCTTCAGAACAAGGCTAAAAAAACTCTTGAAAAAATCGAATATTATTCTCAACTCAAGAAAATGAGTGAAATTAAAAAAGAAGATGGAAAAAATAAAAAGATTGAAAGAAAAAATTCATTCAAGAAAAAAAAGTTTTTCAGGAAAAAATTTCATAAAAAAAAAACTAAATAATTCCTTTTTTTGGAGAAGATGGCTTTCCAAACAAAGATTTTTCAATTCTTCCGGAGAGATAACACTGTCTACCTGCGATGACTGAATTTTTAAAAGCTAATGCCATTTGAATAGGGTTTTTTGCCATTGCAATTGCAGTATTTACCAAAACACCATCGCATCCAAGTTCCATTGCAATTGAGGCATCTGAGGCTTGTCCTAGACCAGCATCAATAATAACTGGAAGCTTTGTTTGACTTCTAATTATCTGAATATTAATTTTATTTTGAATTCCAAGACCAGAACCTATGGGCGCAGCTAAAGGCATTATTGCGCTTGCGCCTGCATCTTCTAACTTTTTTGCCATTAGTGGGTCATCTGTACAGTAAACCATTACTTTAAAACCCTCTTTTGTTAAAATTTTTGTTGATTTTAATGTTTCAATTATATCTGGATACAAAGTTTTTTTATCACCCAAAACCTCTAATTTTACTAACTTCCAACCTCCAATTTCTCTTGCAAGCCTTAAAGTTCTAAGTGCATCTTTAGAGTTAAAGCAGCCTGCTGTATTAGGTAAATATGTAATTTTTTTTGGGTCAAGATAATCCATTAATAATGGTTTTTTTTTGTCAACAATATTTACTCTTCTGACAGCCACAGTGACAATTTCAGCTCCTGAAATTTTTACTGCTTTTGCACACTCCGACATATTTTTATATTTTCCAGTACCAACTATCAATCTAGAGTTAAACTTTTTGCCATCAATATTTAATATATCTTTTTTCAAAATTAACCTCCTCCAATAAAGTGGACTATCTCAATTTTATCATTTTCTTTTATTTTAATTTTACTCAAGTGTTTTTTGTTGACTATTTCTTGATTTAGTTCAATTGCAACCTTATTTAATGGCACTTTAAGTTTCTTAACATAGTCATTTAAAGTGATATTGTATTGAATTCTAGTTAATTTTCCATTTATTTTAATTTTTATTTTTTTTATATTTTTCATAATATATAAGTGTTTTATATATATAAGTGTTTTATGAGTATTAATATTTTAATAATTAATGGACCAAATCTTAATCTATTAGGAAAAAGAGAACAATCACAATATGGAACTATAACTTTTGAGGATTTAAAAAATAAATGCTTAAAAAAATCAAAAGAAATAGGCATTAATTTAAATTTTACACAATCAAATATTGAAGGAGAAATTGTAAACCTCATTCAAGAAGCAATAAAAAATTATGATGGAATAATAATAAATGCAGCTGGCTTTACTCATACATCTGTTGCAATACGAGATGCATTAGCTATATTTAAAAAACCAATTATTGAACTTCATATATCAAATATCTATAAAAGAGAAGAATTTCGAAAAAAATCGCTTATAAGTGACGTGGTAACTGGGGGAATATTTGGTATTGGAATTGATGGTTATATTTTAGCCATAATTGCAATGCAAAAGATGATTGAAAAATGAAAATAGATAAAAAACTAATTAAAGAACTTACAGATTATTTAAATGAATTTAAATTAACTGAGCTTGAGTATGGAAATAATGAATTAAAAATAAAAGTTTCAAAAGCAAGCTATGGTAAAACTTTGGTCACTTCTGATGAAAAAAATATACCATCAAAAAATAATATTAATGTAGATAGCAAGTCTGATGGAAAAAAAGTAACATCGCCTATTATCGGAACTGCTTACCTAGCACCTGAACCAGGAGCAAAAAAATTTGTTGAGGTTGGAAAAAAAATTAAAAAAGGTGATACTCTTCTCATTGTTGAGGCAATGAAAACAATGAATCATGTTCCATCTCCTTTTGATGGAATTGTTAAGGAGATTTGTGTGAATGATGGTCAACCAGTTGAGTTTGGTCAGACAATATTAGTTATTGAGTAATGTTTAAAAAAATATTGATAGCAAATCGTGGAGAGATTGCTGTTAGAATAATAAGAGCCTGTAAAGAGTGGGGAATAGAAACGGTCGCGGTTCATTCTGACGTAGATAAAGATAGCATGCACGTACGTCTAGCAGACGAAAGTGTTTGTATTGGTTCTCATCATGCGTCTAATAGTTATTTAAATATACCTGCAATAATTTCTGCAATTGAACTTACTGGTGCAGAAGCTGTTCACCCAGGATATGGATTTTTATCTGAAAACTCTAACTTTGCAAAAATTTTAGAAGATAACAAAATAAAATTTATTGGCCCATCATCAAAACTTATTAAAATGATGGGCGATAAAATACAAGCTAAAAAAATTGCAAAAGAAAATGGGCTCCCTGTAATTGAAGGCTCAGAAGGTGGTATTTCTGATGTTAATGAAGCAAAAAAAATTTCAAAAAAAATAGGTTTCCCTGTTTTAATTAAAGCAGCAGGAGGTGGTGGTGGAAAAGGAATGAAAATAGTATTTGAAGAAAATAAATTTGATGAATTATTTTTAACTGCAAAATCAGAGGCTAAAAAATTTTTTGCTAATGACGAAGTATATATTGAAAAATTTTTTCAAAATCCAAGACATATTGAAGTCCAAGTTCTGTCTGGAAAAAATAGAACAGTACATCTTCACGAAAGAGATTGTTCCGTTCAAAGAAGACATCAAAAACTTATTGAAGAGACTCCTAGTCCAGTATTGAGTGAAGATGTAAGAAAAAACCTTCTTGAAAAAACTGTCAATATGGTAAGTAAAATTGGTTATCAGGGAGCTGGTACTGTTGAATATATTTATGAAGACAAAAAATTTTATTTTTTAGAAATGAATACAAGAGTTCAAGTAGAACATCCTGTAACTGAAATGGTAACAGGAATTGATATAATTAAAGAACAAATTTTTATTGCTTTCTCAGGAAATACAGCTCTTGAACAAAAAGATATTAATCCAAGAGGTCACGCAATTGAATGTAGAATTAATGCTGAAGATCCAAGTAAAAATTTTCAACCCTCTCCAGGAGTTATAGGGATGTGTCACCAACCATCCGGTTTTAGAACTAGAGTAGATGGAGCAATTTATCAAGGATATAAAGTAACTCCATATTATGATAGTATGATTTGTAAATTGATTTGTCACGGAAGAAATAGAACAGAGGCGATTCAGAGAATGGTTAGATCTTTAGACGAATTTGTTATTGAAGGAATAACTACAACAATACCTTTGCATAGAAAATTATTAAATAACAAAAAGTTTATTAACTCTGACTTTAATGTTAGTTGGTTAGATAATGAAAAAATTATTTAATAACAACTAATTAACCAAATATCATAAACTGGATGATCAAAAGGATTAATTGTTGGACTTGAGGAAAATGTCCAGCCATTAAAAATAAAAACTTCATCTTTATTTTTGTTAGTTAAATCCTTAACTTGTAAATATGCAGTTATATCTGGATTATCATCAAATTTAGAATTTTTGCATCTTAGAGGTTTAATAGTAAGATTTTTGAATTTTTTTTCTTCACCAATTTTAATTTTTAACAAACTGTTTTTCGAGCTCACTTTATCTAAAATTTTAATTTCAATAAAATCCCCTTCTAAAAATTTACTATTTCCATCTGAACTTATTGAATAATTAGTAATTAAAAAAAAGAAAGCTATAAAAAAAAATAAAAATTTATTTTTTCCAACTCTCATACTTTTTCTTATTTTTCTCATTATTTTTATTTGGGTGGTATGAGTTTTCCGTACCAGTTTGATTGGATTGATGAGGTTTTTGCCAATTATATTTTTCAAAATTATGAATATTTTCAATTTTATTTTGTGTGTAATGCATCCATGAAAACCATTCATTCGGTATTTTCGATGCATCGATTTCATCTTTATAAATAACCCATCTTTTACCTGCCTTGTTTTCATAGTATTTGTTACCAAAAGAGTCTTCTCCAACAAATCTTCCAAAAAAAGTAGTTTTGAGTCTTGTTCCAATAGTAGTTTGATTCCACCAAACGAAAATTTGTTTTATGAATGTCAACATGTTTTTTTTATTATTATTTCAATTTAAAATTGTAAAAAATAAATTAGACTAAAATAATTATTTGTATATACAATATTGTTTTAAGACTCAAAAAAAAATAATTTAAGGGCAAAAATGGCAAAATATTTAGTTGAAACCTATTATACGTGCAGTTTCAAGGTAAGTCATTATCTTGATGATATAAATGAATCAGAGCTATCCATGCTTGAAAAAAGAGACGACGGTAAATTTGAGATTTTAGATATAAAATTAGATAATAGAAAAACAAAAAATTTAAACACTAAAATAAGCGAAAAAAAATCAAAAGATAACAATATAGAGGTAATAACAGAAAAATCTCATCCAAAATCTGTCTCGAACGATACCAAACAAAATTTTATGAAAAAAATTAACGACGGCATTAATAAACGACTAAGTATGCCTGATAGACGTAAGGGTTATATTCAAAAAGCTTCCATTGGTGATCATAAAATCTACCTACATACTGGTGAATATGAAGATGGTAAAATAGGTGAAATTTTCATAGATACAAGTAAGGAAGGAGAGCTTGTAAAAGCTTTAATGAACAACTTTGCAATTGCAATTTCATTGGGTCTTCAGTACGGAGTTCCATTAGATGAGTTCATAAACGCATATGTAGGAACAAAGTTTGAACCCTCTGGAAAAGTTCTTGGAAATGATAGAATTTTGAGCGCAACATCAATGTTGGATTACATATTTAGAGAGTTGGCTATATCTTATCAAAATAGAGAGGATCTGGCTCATACCCCATCAATAGGTAATTCTGATAAATCAAATCAAATTGATGATGAAAACACAGACGATCAAAATCATTTTTTAAAAATTGTAAAAGATATAACTAGTAGAGGTTTTGTTAGAAGTAATTATAAGAAAAATCTTGTAGATTTGTCAGATATCAAAATTAATCTTAAAGGAAAAAAATAAATTTATTTTTTATTTTTTAATGACAAACTGAGTTCTTTAAGTTGCCCTTCTGAAACTTCTGAAGGAGCATTCATCATTAAATCTTGAGCATTCTGATTCATTGGAAACATAGTTACTTCTCTAATATTTTTTTCATTAGCTAAAAGCATAACTATTCTATCAATTCCAGGAGCAATACCTCCGTGAGGTGGAGCACCATAGCTAAGAGCGTTTATCATGCCTCTAAACTTGTCATCAACTTGTTTTTTATCATAACCAGCTATAGAGAACAATTTATACATCAAATCTGGTTTGTGGTTTCTAATTGCACCTGAGGATAATTCTACTCCATTACAAACTATATCATATTGATATGCTTTTAAATTTAAAGGGTCTTTTAGATTTATATTATCATTATCGCCCTGCGGCATTGAAAAAGGGTTGTGGCTAAACTTGATTTTATTATTTTCATCTAATTCAAACATTGGATAATCAACAATCCAACAAAATCCAAAAGAATTATTATCAATTAGATCTAAATCATAAGCTATTTTTTGTCTTGCAATTGATGAAATTGTTTCTACATCTTTTATTTTTCCACAAGTAAAAAATAAACTATCACCTATACTCGCACCTGTAATTTTCATAATTTCTTTAAGTGCCTCAATAGAAAAAAACTTTCCTACAGGTCCTTTAGCTGAAATTTCATTTGCATTTTCAATTGTAAAATATGCTAAACCTGATGCACCTTGATCCTTAGCCCATTTGTCTATGTTATCAAAAAAACTTCTAGGTTTGTCCTTAGTATTCTTTGTAACAATTGCGCGTACTTTTGAACCAGATTTAACCAATTTTTTGAAAATTTCAAATTTTACATCCTCCCTAGTAAAAATATTTGTTAAATCGTAAATTAATAAGGGATTTCTTAAATCTGGTTTATCGGTTCCATATTTTAGCATTGAGTCTTTATAAGATATTCTTGGAAATTTATTATTTATAATTTTTTTTGAAGAGAACTTTTTAAATAAACTTACCATTAGCTTTTCAACTACTTTAAAAATATCTTCTTGCTCAACAAATGACATTTCTAAATCTAATTGATAAAATTCGCCAGGACTTCTATCTGCTCTCGCATCTTCATCTCTAAAACATGGAGCTATTTGAAAATATTTATCAAATCCAGAAACCATTATTAACTGCTTAAACTGTTGTGGGGCTTGAGGAAGTGCATAAAATTTCCCAGGATTTAATCTGCTTGGAACAAGAAAGTCTCTTGCTCCCTCAGGACTAGATGATGTAAGTATTGGAGTTTGAAATTCTAGAAAACCTAATTCGCTCATTTCTTTTCTTATGAAAGAAATTACTTTTGATCTTAAAATAATATTTTCGTGAATTTTTTTTCTTCTTAAATCTAAAAATCTATATTTAAGTCTAATTTCCTCTGAATATTCCTGATCTGAAAATACAGGCATTGGAAGTTCTTTGCAGTGACCAAGTAATTCAAAAGAATCTATAACAACCTCAATTTCACCAGTTTTAAGTTCAAGGTTTATAGTATCTTTACTTCTTTCTACAACTTTTCCTAAAATCTTAATAACGCTTTCTAACTGGATTTTTTCAAGCTTAACAAAGTATTCATTACTTTTATCAATTACGCATTGTGTAATACCATAATTATCTCTTAGATCTATAAATAATAAATTTCCATGATCACGTTTTTTATTTATCCATCCAGATAAAATAATATCTTTATTATTATTTTTTTTTGTTAATTCGCCACAATTATGTGTTCTATATTTATTCAAACTAAGCTTCCAATACTTCTTTAATTGATTTTAAATCAATTGGTTTTTTTTTTTTTAAACTTAATTCATCAATTTTATATATGAATTCAAATATTTTACTATACGATCTATCTATTCTTTTAATAATAAAATCAATCAATTTTTTATCAATTGTAATCTGGCGATCAGAAAAACTTTTTAAAATTAAGGCAAACATAAGTTCATCATCAGGTTTTTCAATTTTCGCAAAAAGACAACTTTTTGCTCTAGATTTTAAATCGTTCAATTTAAAATTTATTTCATTTATAGGGATAGTTGAATTAATTAGTAAATACTTGTTATCCTGATCAATTAAATTGAACAAAGAATAAATTAATACTTCATCAATATTTTTATCAAAATTTTCTAAAACTACATTTTCATAAACTTTAATATCTTGTAAGTTTTCATTTTGAAGTGAATGAGCATCAATTTTCTTACCCTTGAATTTTTTTAAAAAAATGTTTGCAAGATGAGTTTTTCCAGAAAAATTAGCTCCACAAATATTTAAAAAATTCTTTTCCCATTTAGGCCAGCTATTCATTAAGTTAAAAGCAAAATAATTACTATCACTTACATAAAAATCCTCATCCTTGAAATTCTGTTTGTATTCAAAATTTAATAAGAGCTGATTTAAATCTTTCATTTAATTTTCCATTCTTGATTTTGTATATCAACATATATCTCTTTTGTTTCTAAATCATTTATAAATCGGTTTGGAGAACCATTGTATATTAATTTGTAATAAATTGTTTCATTATTAAATTTAGAAATTTCATAACTAAATAATAAATCTAATTCATCCAGGACTTTTTCAAAGTGCAAAATTTTTTTATATTCAGATGCGTTTATTGAAATGGTTAATGGAAGTTTTATAGAAGTGTTAATTTTATTTATATCTTTCCAATGATTTTCGTAGATATCTTTAAGTTCTTTTAGTATTGTATATAAATTCTCTTTGTTGCTTAAATTTATTTTTTTAAAAGTTTGTGTTTCAACTTTCAAATATTCATTAATTTGTATTTTAGATAAAGTTTTAATTTCATTAAAATTTTTAAATATTAAAACAATTATAAAATCTTTGATATTGTACTTTTCAATAGTTTTTTTGAAATCATATTCCTCAATCGAATTTTTATTTTCTATGAGTAAATTGACGTCCTCTAAATCTTCAGTTGGCAAAATATAATTAAGTAAAAAAAATCTCTCTTTATTCTTATTCCATTCGTCATAAAAAATGTTATCATTAAAAAGTGAAATTTGATTTAACTGCAAATCAACAAATACTGGTATCAATAATATTTCTTTCTTTTTTGGAATAGAAGGAAAAATATTTTTTTTTTCAAACAGTTTTAAAGTGTTTTTTCTATTAAAATTTACATCAAAGTTGACTATATATAAATTGTTTACAAATCTCTCTTCTCCCATATTAAATGAATCAATCAAACTTTTAACCTCTTTTGTGGATATATTTTTAATTTTTTCTTGATCACTTGAGGTTGTAATCATCGAAACCAATTCCTTGAAAGCTTCGTTGAATCCTTTATTAATAACTTTTTCCTTATCAAAACTTATATTAAAAGGCTCTGAAATCTCTAAATCTTTAATTTTAAAACTGTTTGCACTTGATGTAGAAAATAAAATTACATTTATAAATAGAACCAAATAAAAAAAAAATATATAAAGCTTATTCAAATTAAATATTATTTTTAGTTGCATATTTTATACTAATGAAAAAAAACAAAATTACATATCTAAAAAGTGGAGTGAACATAAAAGCAGCTGATAATTTTGTTAAATTTATAGCGAATATATCAGCAAAAAATAAAGGCAATAAAAAGTTCAAAAATATAGGTGGTTTTGGATCAATTTCAGATATCCCTAAAGGTTATAAGAGACCAAAAATCGTGGCTAGTACTGATGGGGTGGGTACAAAAATTGAAATAGCAAATATTCTTAATAAATACGATACAATTGGCATTGATTTAGTTGCCATGTGTGTAAATGACCTAATCGTTCAAGGGGCGAAACCATTAATTTTTTTAGATTATATATCAATTAATAAAATTGATATTGTAAAACTTAAATCAATAATCAAAGGTATTCAAGCTGGATGTAAATTATCAGAATGTCAATTAGTTGGTGGAGAAACAGCCGAAATGCCAGGAACATACGAAAAAGGCAAATTTGATATAGCCGGATTTTCAGTTGGCATAGTTGATGAAAAAAAAATTCTTGGTAAAAATAAAATAAAAAAAAATGACCTAGTTCTTGCTGTACCATCAAGTGGAGTTCATTCAAATGGATATTCTTTAGTAAGATACATAATAAATAAAAAAAAAATCAATTTAAAAAAAAATAATTTTTTAAAAAAAGAATTATTAAAACCAACAAAAATTTATGTTAAAGAAATTTTAAGGTTAATTAAAAGTAATCTTATAAATGGATGTGCAAATATTACAGGTGGTGGTATCAAGGACAATATTAAAAGGATCATGCCAGATGGCTTAGTTGCAAATATAAATTTGGAAAGAATTAAAACAAAAAATATTTTTAGATGGTTAAAAAAAAATAATATCACTGATAATGAAATGTTAAAAACATTTAATTGTGGAGTAGGTTTTTGTATAATTATAAAACCACAAAATTTAAAAAAAATTAAAAAATTTTTTAAAAAAGATTACAAGCCATATTTAATAGGTAAAATTGTCCAGGGCAAAGGTAAAATCAAATTACATGAAAAAATTAATTGGTCCTAAAAAAGTAAAGACTGCTGTATTTATCTCTGGAAAAGGAAGTAATCTTAAAAATTTGATCAAATTCTCAAGATTTAAAAAATATCCTTTTTCCATAAATTTGATAATTAGCAATAATAAAAAAGCTAAAGGACTGAAATATTCAAAAAAATATAATATAGAAAAAAAAATTATCAAATATGATAAAAAATTAAAAACTGACAAAATGATTTTAAATTTTTTAATAAAAAAAAAAATAGAACTAATTTGTCTTGCTGGATTTATGAAAATCTTATCAAAAAATTTTATTAAAAATTTCAAAGGTAAAATAATAAATATACATCCATCATTACTTCCAAAATATAAAGGATTAAATACACACTTAAGAGCTATAAAAAATAACGATAAATTTTCAGGATGTACTGTACACCATGTTACATCAAAATTAGATACTGGAAAAATAATTCTTCAAATAAAAGTTAAAATAGATAAAAAAGATACTCCAGAGACTTTGGCAAAAAAAATTCTTAAAAAAGAACATTTGATTTATCCTGCTGCAATTAAAAAGATTTTAAACTAGTCTTTAAAAAAAAAATTAATTTCAATTTTAGCGTTTTCTACGCTGTCTGAGCCATGAACAGAGTTTTTATCAATTGATATTCCAAATTTTTTTCTAATAGTCCCCTCTTTAGCTTCTGATGGATTTGTTGCACCCATTATTTCTCTATTTGCTAAAACTGCACCATTTTTCTCCAGTATCATAACAACAATTGGTCCAGATGATAAATAATTGCATAAATCACTGTAAAAAGGCTTGGTTTCGTGTACTTTATAAAATTGCTCTGCCTCTGATTTTGTTATTTGAATTTTTTTTTCTCTAACGATTTTAAAACCATTATTTACAAATATTTCTTTTATTTGTAAATCTAAGTTTCTTTGAACAGCATCTGGTTTAATAATTGATAAGGTTTGTTCTAAATCACTCATAATTGTCCTCTATAAATTGATTTAATAATCTTACTCCATAACCAGTTGCTCCTGTTGGATTTATTGCGCCCCCATATTTAGAAAATGCCATCCCAGCTATATCTAGGTGAGCCCAAGATGTTTTATTTAAAATAAATCTTTGTAAAAATTGTGCTGCTGTTGTTGAGCCAGCTCCTCCGACGTAATTTATATTTTGCATGTCTGCATTTTTAGAGTCCATGAGTTTATCAAAGTTTTTGTGAAGAGGCATTCTCCATAATTTTTCCTCAACCTTTTCACCTGCTTCAATTAACTGTTTTGAAAGTTTATCATCATTGGAAAAAAGACCAGCATATTCAGACCCCAAACTTACTATTATCGCTCCAGTTAATGTTGCTAAATCAATCATAAAATGTGGTTTGAATTTTTTTTCTGTAAAAGTTATAGCATCTGCAAGAACTAATCTTCCTTCAGCATCTGTGTTTAAAACTTCTATTGTTTTACCGCTATATGATTTAACTATATCACCAGGTCTTTGAGCGTTTCCGCTTACCATGTTTTCAACTAAGCCTACAACACCAACAGCATTAATTTTTGCTTTTCTTAATGCTAAAGTTTTCATTAAACCTGCTACAGCAGCTGAACCTGCCATATCATAAGTCATGTCTTCCATAAATCTTGCAGGTTTTAGAGAATAACCACCAGTATCAAAGCAAACTCCTTTTCCGATAAATGCTAAAGGTTTTGATTTTGATTTATTACCTTTCCATTCAATAGTCACAAGATAAGAGCCTCTTATACTTCCTTGTCCAACTCCTAATAAAGCATTGCATCCTAATTTCTTTAATTGTTTTTGATTATAAACAGTTACTTTTAATCCATATTTTTTTAATTTAATTAATCTTCTTGCATACTCATCTGGATGTAAAATATTTCCAGGCTCAGAAACTAAATCTCTTGTAAAAAATGTTCCTTCTTCTAATGCTTTAAATTTTGGTTTATTTTTAATAGATAGGTGGGTTTGTTTTCCAATCAAATTAATTATTAAATTATTTTTAATTTTTTTTGATTTGTAAATATTAAATTCGTATGACTTTAATTTAAGGCCATGCATAAAACGACCAATAAAATCTTTACCGGGCTTACTATCGATACTTTCTGAAAAAATAGAAAGGCTTTTAATATTATCTTTTTTAACAAAATTATATAACTTAGCCCCTAAGGCTTCTACATCAGATCCTCTCAAACCTTTTTTAATTGATATTAAAATTATTGTAGTTTTTTCGTTAATATTAAATGAAATTATATTTTCTTTAGTAGTGCTTTTATTTTTCAAAATTTTTTCAATATATGATGCCTCATTTCTTGAAAAATATGTTTTTAGATTTTTAATTTGAAATTTTTCATTTCCGAATAAAGCAATCACTCCAGGACCGCTCAATTTGGCCTTATTTTTATAGAAAACTTGAACACTCATTGATTTTTGAATATATACTTAAAGTTGAAAAGGTTTATAGATTATTAATGATTAATTTCAACGAAAAAATTGTCTTTAGAAAATTTTTATCTGATAACACTTATTTTTTCTTATTATGCGCAATTAGTCTCAGTCTTATAGTATGGATTATACAGGCAGTAAACTTTCTAGATTTTATATCTGAGGATGGTCATAGTTTTGAAATATATTTCTACTTTACGGTATTAAATTTTCCTAAAATTTTCAAAAATATTCTACCTATAATATTCTTTATATCTTTGTTTTATACTATATCAAAATATGAAGATAATAATGAGCTTAAAATTTTTTGGATTAACGGAATTAATAAAATTAAATTTTCAAATATATTAATAAAGTATACTTTTTTATTTTTTGTATTACAAATTTTTTTAACAAGTATACTTAGTCCGGCATTACAGGATCAAGCAAGATCATATTTAAAAGATTCTAACATGGATTTTTTTCCTTCATTAATGCAAGAAAAAAAATTTATAGATACAGTGGATAAACTTACAATTTTTATACAAAAGAAAAATTCTTCAAAGGATTTCGAAAATATTTTTTTGAAAGATGATTTGGGAAATAATAAATCACAAATAATTTTTGCAAAAAGAGGATATTTAACTGAAACCAAAGAAACTAGAAAACTAATACTGTTCGATGGAAAATTTTTAAATACTGATGAAAAAAAAACTACAGTATTTAATTTTTCGCAAACAGAGTTTGATTTATCTAACTATCTTACAAAATCAATTACCCATCCAAAAGTTCAAGAACTAAGTACATATTTTCTTTTAAGATGTAATTATTCTTTTTATATAAATAATATTAAAAAAAAATATTATAAATACAATAATTCAAATATTCTTTGCGATAAAAATTACATAAAAGAAATAAATCAAGAACTATTTGACAGACTCATAAAGCCAATTTATTTATTTTTAATTGCAATAATTTCTTGTTTTTTACTAACCAAATACAAAGAAACACATAAATATAAATTGCATAAATATTACATTTTTGCTTTTGGTATTATAATTATTTTATTTTCTGAAATTTCTGTCAATTATGCTGGAAAAAATTCGTTAAATACAATCATGTTTTATTTTATGCCATTTATTTTATGTATTTTTACATATCTGATTTTAAGAAATAAATTAATCTTTAAAAAAAACTAATATGTTAACAATTTATCAAAAATATATTATTAATTCTTTTTTCAAATCTCTTTTGATAGTAACTTTGGTTTTCTTTTGTATTACTATAATTTTAAATATTTTTGAAGAATTAAGCTTTTTCAAAAACGTAGATAATATTAATGTTAGCCTACCAATTTTTTTAACAATATTAAATTCACCCTCGATTCTATTTGATATATTTCCATTTATATTTTTAATTGCTACACTATATTTTTTTTCTGAAATTATAGATAAAAATGAACTAAATATTTTTAAAAATTTTGGGTTAACCAACATAAAAATAATAAATATTATCACTCTGTCTAGTTTTATTATTGGTATTTTTATAGTTTTAATTTTTTATAACATATCCGCAAATCTTAAGTTTTTTTATTTGGATATAAAAAATGATTATTCTAAAGATGATAAATATCTGGCTGTGATTACTTCTAATGGCCTATGGATTAAAGATGAAAATGATGAAAATATAAATCTTATCAATGCTGAAAAAATTGAGAATAATTATTTACAAAATGTAATAATAACTCAATTTGACAATAATTATGAGTTTGAAAGAACAATTAGTGCAAAGCAAGTTAATATTAAAAATAAATTTTGGATAATTAAAAATGCGAAGATAACAAAAATAAATGAAACAACTAGAATTAAAGATAAGATAATATTTGAAACAAATTTTGACAGAGAAAAAATATCAACTCTTTTTTCAAATTTATCCTCTTTAAATATTTTAGATTTAAATGAGCTTAAAAAAGACTATAAAACCTTAGGATATTCAACTATTTTGGTAGATGCTCATCAACTCAAGCTTTTCTCTTACCCAATTTATTTAGCAATCATGGTTTGTTTATCATCAATACTGATGTTCAATGTCAAGTATAATAGGTCAAAAATTTTTAATTTTATTCTTGGAATATTCATTTCGGTTGTTATTTATTACGTAAATTTCTTTTTCAAATTACTTACTGAAAGTGAAAAAATTCCAACAACAGTGTCTGTTTGGGCCCCACAAATAATCTTGCTTTTAATTGCTTGTATAGGATTGGTAAAAGTTAATGAAAAATAATATTTTTATTTATATAATTTTTATATTCGCAGTCTCACTTTTTTTTGGAAGTAAAGCTCTTAGTGAAGATTTTCAGTTTTATGCTAATGAAATAAAAACACTTGAAAAAGGAAATAAAGTAATTGCTAAAGGTGGCGTAGAAATCAAAGATAAAAAAGGAGTTATTATCAAATCAGATGAAGCTGAATATGATAAAGCTCTTTTAATTATTAAAGTCAAAAATAACGTAGAAATACAAGATGCATCTAATAATGCCATCTTGTTAACTAACGATGCAATTTATTACTCAAATGAAAATAAAATTATTACAAAAAACAAAACAATTATCCAGCTAGAAGAGAAGTATACTATAGATACTTCTAATATTACGTATGATAGAAATTTAAAAGAAATATTTTCTAAAAATAAAACTATAGTTAAAGATCTAGACAATAATATTTTAAGCTCAAATAACTTTAAGTTATTTAATGAAAAGAAAATTATTGAGGCTCATAACGTAAATTTAATTGATTATGAATTAAACAGTTATTACATCGAATTAGCTAAATTAAATTTAAAAACTGGTGAAATTTTAGGAAAAGATCTGTCAATAAAATTTAATAACAAATACTTTGAAAAAAACAATGAACCAAGATTAAAAGCAAGATCTATTATTGTAGAAAAAGAAAAAACATTATTTAGCAAAGGAACATTTACAACATGTAAAAAAAGGAAAGATAAATGTCCCCCTTGGGAAATGACAGCTGAAGAAATTAAACACGATAAAATTAAAAAAATGATTAATTATAAAAATGCCTGGTTAAAAGTTTACGATAAACCTATTTTATACTTTCCAAGATTTTTTCATCCTGATCCAACTGTAAAAAGACAATCAGGTTTTTTATTACCAACTTTCGCATCATCAAATAATCTGGGTAATTATTTGTCTATTCCTTACTTTCACGTAATTTCAGATAATAAAGATTTAACTTTTACTCCAAGATTTTATGATAAACAAAAAACACTATATCAAACTGAATATAGGCAGGTTAACAAAAAATCAGATCATATATTTGATTTCAGTATTTTGAATAAATCCAGATTTTTAATTGAACCAGATAAAACAGATGGAACTCATTTTTTTGCTAAATCTAATTTTACGACAGATATAGATTTTTTTGAAAATTCCAAAGTTGATATAAATATTCAACAAGTATCCCAGGATAATTATCTTAAAACTCATAAGCCAGAATCTCCTCTTATAAATAATAATACTGTGTTAAATTCAAAAATATCTTTCGATGGAAACAGTGAAAATTTAGACTTCAATATTTACTCGGAAATTTATGAAGATTTATCTAAAAATGACTCTGATAGATATGAATACATTTATCCAAGTTATAGCTTAAAAAGATACTTAGAAACCAGTTTAGATGGAGAATTATCATTTACATCAAGCGGTAATAATAAACTCTATGATACCAACATTCATCAAAAATCAATGACTAACGATATAAATTTTTCATCCTTAAATAATATTACCTCAAACGGTTTTGTAACTAATTATGAATTTTTGCTGAAAAACCATAATTCAGACAGTAAAAATTCTAAAAGCTCAAAAAATGAGTTAGATCAAAATTTACAATCAATTATAAAATATCAAATTCAATACCCTCTAAGAAAAGAAGGTGTCAAATTCGATAGTATTTTAAGCCCTATTTTATCGGCTAGATTTAGCCCAAATAAATCAAAAGATATAAAAGGTGCAGACAGGGTCATTGATTATAATAATATTTTTTCTCTTAACAGAATTGGATCAGGTGAAACAGTTGAGGCTGGACAATCATTAACGATAGGAAATGAATTTAGAACTTTAGATAAACAAGGCAATGAACTATTTTCTTTAAATCTAGCAACAATGTTTAGAGATGAAGAAAATCCCGATCTTCCAGAAAAAAGTACTCTTAATAGAAAAACCTCTAACATTGTAGGAGAAATATTGTTCAAACCAAAAGAATTTTTTGATTTGAAATATGACTTTTCATTAGATAATGATATGCAAACACTAAATTATAATCGTATTGAGGCAGAACTTAGTGTAAATAATTTTGTTACCTCTTTTGAGTTTTTAGAAAAAAATAACGTAATTGGTGAAGAGGCTTATATTTCAAATAAATCAACTTTAAATTTAAGTGAAAACAATTCTTTATCCTTTAATACAAGAAGAAATAAACAATTAGGTATGAATGAATATTATGATTTAATTTATGCTTATAAAAATGATTGTTTAAAGGCTGCAGTAGAGTACAAAAAATCTTATTACGAGGATGGAGATCTTAAGCCTGAGGAACAAATTTATTTCTCACTTACAGTTATACCATTTGGAACTGTCAATAGTCCAGGTGTAAATAAATAATGGATAAACTAAAATTTAATTTAATAGCTATTAACTTATTTTTTTTAACCATTTTTAATAATAATCTATTTGCAGTATCAAATGTTTATATTGTTACAAAGGTAGATAATGAAATAATTACAAATATAGATATTGCTCAAGAAGTTAATTACTTAATATCATTAAATAATGACTTGATAAATATGGAAAAAAAATCCTTAGTTAAAATAGCAAAAGATTCTCTAATAAGAGAAAAAATAAAATTAAATGAACTAAATAAAAATAACAATACTTTAGAAATAAAGCAGGATGTTATGGAAAATATTTTAAAAAACTATTACGAGAAACTAAATTTAGATAGTTTAGAACAATTTAGAGAGTATTTACTAAGTTACAATATAAATCTACAAGATATTATGTATAAAATAAAAATAGAGATTTTGTGGAATCAATACGTTTATTATAAATATAAAAAGCTTCTTAACGTAAATGTAGAAGAATTAAAAAAAAAAATAAATGAAAATAAAAATAAAAATAATAAAATTACAAAGTATTTATTATCAGAAATTTTATTTTCTTTAAATAATGAAGAAAATTTTGAGAAAAAGAATTCTGAAATAAGACAAAAAATTGACAGAAATGGTTTTAAAACAGCAGCAAATATTTACAGTATATCTAGTACAGCAAAATTTGGTGGAAGAATTGGATTAATGAATGAAAGCCAACTTTCTAAGAAAATTTTAAAAGAAATTAAATCAATAAAACAAGGTGAAGTTACTAAAACAATTGATGTACCCAATGGGTTTTTAATTTTAAAACTAGAGGATATCATAGTTGAAAAATTTGAAAAAAATTTAACAAAGGAACTTGATAATCTCATAAAATTTGAAACAAATAGACAACTTAACCAATTTTCAATTATTTATTTTAATAAATTGAAAATAAACTCAAAAATTGTAGATGAATAAAAATATAATCATTGTTGCTGGAGAACCCTATAGTATTTTTTTAGAAATACTATTTAAATCTATGAAATCTAAAAAAATAAATAAACCCTTTATTCTTATCTGCTCAAAGGAATTATTAATTTCTCAAATGAAAAAATTAAATTATAATTTTAAAATAAATTCAATTAAAAAAGAAAAAATTAAAAATACGAAAATTCTAAAAAATTACATTAATATTTTGGATGTACATTTTCATTTCACTAAAGCTTTTGATAAAATTTCAAGTAAATCATCAAAATATATAGAAAACTGTTTTTCTGAAGGATTAAATTTAATAAAAAATGGTTATTCAAGAACATTAATTAATGGTCCAGTGTCAAAAAAATATTTTTTAAAAAAAAAACATCTTGGAATTACCGAGTATTTAGCAAAAAAATCTGGTCAAAAAGGTAAAGAGGTTATGTTAATATATAATAAAAAACTTTCAGTAAGCCCAATTACTACACATTTACCTATACAAGATATTAAAAAAAATATTTCTTCAAAAAAAATAATTCAAAATATTTTAACGATAAATTCTTTTTTTAAAAAAAAACTAAACAAAAAAGCAAAATTCGCAATTACTGGACTAAACCCTCACTGTGAAACAAATAAAAAATTCTCTGAAGAAAATAAAATAATATTACCAGCTATTAAAAAAATTAAAAAATTTAATATTAATATAGATGGACCTTTTCCAGCAGATACGCTTTTTTTAAAAAAAAATATAAAAAAATATAATGTAGTTATTGGCATGTATCATGACCAGGTATTAACTCCGATTAAAACTCTATTTGAGTTTAAAGCTATAAATATTACACTAGGTCTACCTTTTATAAGGATAACTCCAGATCACGGTCCAAATAACTCAATGTTAGGAAAAAATAAATCAAACCCTATAAGTTTAATTGAAACTTTTAAATTTTTAAAACAATTACGTGAAAATTAAAGCTAAAAAAAGTTTAGGTCAAAATTTTTTATTAGATAAAAATATTATTAAAAAAATCGTAGAAGTTGTTGATATAACAGCTGATAGTGCAGTTTTAGAAATTGGAGCAGGCACAGGGAATTTAACTGAATATATTTTAAAAAAAAACCCAAAAAAAATATTTGTTATAGAAAAAGATGAAAAACTTGTTAGTAAACTTAAGGATAGATTTAATAAAAAAGTTGATATAATTAATGATGATATTCTTAAAGTTTCAGAAAATTTAATTTATCCAGATAAGTTAATTGTATATGGAAACTTGCCATATAATATTTCTACACAAATTTTATCTAAATGGATAACTAATGATAATCAAAATATTTGGTATAAAAATTATATTTTAATGTTCCAAAAGGAGGTTGCTGAAAGAATTTTAGCTGTTACTAATTCTAAAAATTATGGAAGATTATCTATTTTATCAAACTGGAAACTTGAAGTTAAAAAAGTAATAGATGTCAATGCTTCTTGTTTTTATCCTAAACCAAAAATTGAAAGTACAGTTCTAAAGTTTACACCAAAAAAATGTTTTCCTATTTTAAAAAATCCTAAAAACTTAGAAATTATTACGAGAGTCTTTTTTAATCAAAGACGTAAAAAAATAAAAAAACCACTTAATCAGTTGTTCAAGACTCCAGATAAAATTATTGAAAAATTAAAATTAGATACCAACTGGAGACCTCAAAATCTTTCGCCCCAGGTCTATTATCAGCTTGCAAAAGAATATGAAAATCTAAGTAATTAGTTTATTTACGTGCTCCTCAATAAAACTTGAACTATAATTGTCTTTAATTTCATTTTTTTTTGATTTAATAAGGGAACATATCTCGTTAAAACAATCTTCTAATTTATCATTTATAACAACATAATCATAGTTTTTCCAATGTAATACATCTTTATTGAATTCTTTCATTCTTTCTTCAACTATCACTTTATCTTTCATGTCTCTATTTGATAATCTTTCAAATAAAACCTCTTTACTAGGAGGTAAAACAAAAAATGTAATTAATTTATATTTCAATTTTTTATCTTTTATTTGTTGAGTGCCTTGCCAATCTATATCAAATATTACATCTTCACCTTTATTGAGTTTGCTTTGAACAGGTGGTAAAGCAGTTCCATAAAAATTATTAAAAACTTTGGCATATTCTAAAAATTCACCTTTGTTTATCAAATCTTTAAATTTTTTTTCATCGGTAAAAAAATAGTCCTTTCCATCAGTTTCATTTTGTCTGGGTTTTCTAGTGGTATGAGATATAGAGATGTGGTAATTTTTTTTTTTGGATAATAATTTTACCAGTGTAGTTTTACCAGCACCAGATGGTGATGATAAAATTATCATAGTACCATCTTTTGTGGATGACATTTAATTCGTATTAATTACTTTTACTCTCAATAAATTTAATTGCATCACTAACAGTTAGAATTTTTTCAGCCTCGCTATCTGAAATTTCAGAACCAAACTCTTCCTCGAATGCCATAACTAACTCGACAGTATCTAAACTATCTGCACCTAAATCATCTATAAAACTTGACTCATCAGTTACTTTTGCTTCCTCAATTCCTAAATGGTCTGCAACTATCTTCTTAACCTTACTTGAAATATCATCTGACATATAAATCCTTTTTTGTTATATTTTCGTTATTAGATTAATAATTAGCTTTGTCAAGCCATATACATGCCCCCATTCACATGTATTGTTTCTCCTGTAATATATGAAGCGGAATCTGATGACAAAAAGGCAACAGTATTTGATACATCTTCGCCGGTACCAAGTTTGCTCATTGGAATTCTTGAAGTCAAGACAGCTTTAATACTCTCGACTATTTTATCAGTCATTTTAGATTGAATAAAGCCAGGCGAGACACAATTTATTGTAATATTTTTTTTTGCATACTCAATTGCTAAACTTTTAGACATAGCTACCATTCCTGCTTTTGATGCGGAATAGTTTGCTTGTCCTAAATTTCCAGTATGTCCAACAATAGAGGTAATATTTACAATTCTTCCATATTTATTTTTTAACATTTTTTTTATTGCATGTTTACATAAATAAAAAGTTGAACTTAAATTTACGTCAATTACTTTTTTCCATTCTTCATCTTTCATTCTTAGTGACAAATTATCCATTGTGATACCAGCGTTATTAACCAAAACATCTAGTCCTACTAATTGTGAGGTTACATTTTCTATAAAATCTTCTATTTTGGAATGATCAGAAATATCAAATTTTAAAACATTAATATTAGGAAATTCTTTTTTTAAAATATCTAATCTTTCTGTATTTGTTCCTGTCGCTAACACTGTTCCATCTAAAGACAAGAATTTTTTTACAAGTGCATTACCTATTCCACCAGTAGCACCTGTTATCAAAATTTTTTTTCCTTTAAAATTAATCATTTATTTTAACTATACTTATATCTTCTTCTTTATTTATTGCACTAACTTTTACGTTTCTATCAATTCTTTTTATAAGACCCGATAATACTTTTCCTGGTCCGATTTCTATAAAATGATTTACATCACTATTAATCATATATAATACACTTTCTCTCCAACGTACCCTACTCTCGATTTGTTTAACCAGTAAATTTTTTAATTCAGATTTATCTTTTATTTCTGCAGCCGTAACATTTGATATCAATGTATTTTTAAAATCTTTGAAATCTAGTTTCTCAATTTCATCTTCCATTATTTTTGTAGCTTTGTTCATTAATTTACAATGAAAAGGAGCACTTACGGATAGTTTAATATTTTTAATATTTTTAGAAGTGAGATTTGTTGAAAATTTAGTTATATCCTCCATTCTACCACTTGCAACTAATTGTCCTTTCGAATTGTCATTCGCTATAAAACATTCATAGTGATCTTTATTTTCGTTTAAAATTTTTTCTATAATTTCTATATCAGAACCCAATATCGCTAACATTCCACCCTCTCCTTTTGGAACAGCACTTTGCATTGCTATCCCTCTTGCTTTTAAAATTTTTAAGGTACTTGAAAAATCTAGTGCTTCTGCGCATGCTAAAGCCGTATACTCTCCAAGAGAATGTCCAGCAAAAAACTTGGCCTTATTTAAATCAATTTCAAACTCTTGTTTTAAAAGTTGAAAGATTGAGTATCCTACTAAAAAAATTGCTGGTTGGGTATTTTCAGTTAAATCTATTTTTTCTTTTGGCCCCTCCAAAATTATTTTTGACAAATTAAAATTTAAAATTTCATCAGCCTCTTTATAAATTTTTTTAAAAAGTTCATATTTAGAATAAAATTCAGAAGCCATTCCAACTATTTGAGAGCCTTGACCTGGAAAAATAACAGAAAACATTTGATTATATTAAATTTTTATACACTTTTAAGTATTGTAATTAAACAATTATAATAGTATATCCTCATTTTTTATTAAAATCTGTTATGAATTTATACGAACATACAATAGTAGCAAGGCAAGATGTAAGCCCTTCTCAAATAAAGCAGCTTACTGAAAAATATTCAAAGATAGTTGAAAAAAATGATGGGGATATTGTTAAAACTGAGAATTGGGGACTGATGAATTTATCCTATGTCATAAAAAAGAACAAAAAGGGTAACTACATTCATTTTAAATTTAAAGGAAATGGGAAAATTGTAAATGAATTAGAGAAAAATGAAAGAATAGATAAAAATCTAATCAAGTATTTAACTGTAAAGGTAAAAAAATTTGATTTAGATACAAACTATTTTGAAACGAAAGAAAAAAGTATAGCTGATAAAAAGAATTAAGTTTATGTTTAAGAAAAAAAGAACTCCAGGTAAAAAAAATAAACAAAACAGTTTTGCAAAACTTAGTATTTTTCAACAAAATAAATATAAATTTAAAAAAACGTGTCCTTTATCTATTAAAGGTGCACCGGTAATTGATTATAAAAATATTAAACTATTAAAAAGATATGTATCAGAAAATGGTAAAATTCTACCATCAAGAATTACTAATGTAAGTCAAAAAAAACAAAGAGAGCTTTCTTTATCAATTAAGAGAGCAAGAAATTTAGCACTAATTTAATGAAAGTAATTCTACTTGAAAACCTAAGAAAAATTGGATCAATTGGAGATGTTATTGACGTAAGAAGAGGATTTGCAAGAAACTATCTTATTGCAAATAAAAAAGCTCTTCATGCTTCTAAAGAAAATATTAAAGAAGTTGAAAAAATTAAAGCACAATTAGGAAAAAAAGATCAGGAAAAAATGAAAGGTGCTAAAAAAATATTTGAATCAATTAATAACAAAAAATTTGTAATAAAAAAACTTAGTACAGAAAATAATGAATTATATGGATCTGTTAAGCCAACAGAAATCTCAAAAATAATTTTTGAAAAAGAAAAATTGGAAATAGCTCCCTCGATGATACAACTAATAAAAGAAATTAAGTCACTTGGAAATTTTAAAGTAAGAATTGACCTTCATTCACAAATACAAGCTACAATAGATATAAAGGTAGAAGCTGAAGAAACTACCTAATAATTATACAATCTTTTCCCCATTGATAATTTAATATTTTTTTTTTTATTATTTAATATAGAAATTTTAAATGAATAAAAATCTTAGCTTGGTAAAAAATAATTTTGACCAACTTCCAAATAATATAGAAGCAGAACAATCTGTATTGGGTTCAATACTTCTAAACAATGAAGTTTTTGATGATATTAATACGTTGATTACTAGCGTTAATTTTTATGATCCAATGCATCAAAGAATTTTTGCTGCAATTGAAAACTTTATTTATAAAGGAATGTTAGCAAATCCTATTACTTTAAAAAATCATTTTGAAAAAGATAAAGATGATATAGATATTCAAGAATACCTTGTAAAAATAACTAAGTTTGGATCTTCCTCGAGACAAACAATTGAATACTCTAAAATTATCTATGATATGTATGTGAGAAGAGAGTTGATTAAAATTTCTGAAAATACAATTGATAACGCTAAAGTAAACGATCTGAACATCTCTGGACAAAAAATTATTGAAAATTCTGAAAAGTTATTATTTGATTTAGCTGAAAAAGGATCTTTAAATTCTTCTCTGGTAAAATTTGACGAAGCTTTAAAGCTTACCATCGAGATGGCTTCAAATGCGTATAAAAACGAAGAAGGTATCGTTGGAGTTCCTACTGGTCTTAGAGATCTAGATGATAGGCTTGGTGGCTTACATCAGTCTGATTTAATTATAATTGCTGGAAGACCTTCTATGGGAAAAACTGCTTTGGCAACAAATATAGCATTTAATGCAGCAAAAAAATTGCAAGATGAAAATAAAAAATCTTCAATAGCTTTTTTTTCTTTGGAAATGTCCTCGGAACAACTTTCTACACGAATCTTAGCTGAACAATCTAGAATTACATCAAATAATATTAGAAGAGGAAAAATATCAGATGAAGAATTTGATAAATTTATTGAAACATCAAAAACTATTTCCGAACTTCCTCTATTTATAGATGAAACACCTGCAATTACTATTGCTGCTTTGAGTAATCGTGCAAGAAGAATTAAAAGGCTTTATGGGCTAGATATGATTGTTGTTGATTATATTCAGTTAATGAGAGCAACAACGAATATTAAAGATGGGAGAGTTCAAGAAATATCAGAAATAACACAAGGATTAAAAGCTATTGCTAAAGAATTAGGAGTTCCTGTTTTAGCGTTGTCTCAACTTTCTAGGGCAGTTGAGCAAAGAGATAAAAAAGAACCTCAGTTGTCTGACCTAAGAGAGTCAGGATCAATTGAACAAGATGCTGATGTTGTAATGTTTGTCTATAGAGAGTCTTATTATTTGGAAAAACAAGAACCTAGAGCAGCTACTGTTGAACATGCAGAGTGGCAAGCTAAAATGAATGAGGTATCAAATCTAGCTGAAATTATTATTGGAAAACAAAGACACGGCCCTACAGGGAAAATTATGCTGGAATTTGAGGCAATGTTTACTAAATTTAAAGATACTCAAACCAGCTAATATAAAATATATAGAATTGTAAATGATTACAACACTATATCAAAAAAATATCATAGAAAAACCTAAGCTGATTATTTTTTTATTGATTTTTGCATTATTGGGTTTTGGGTATTTTTCTAAAGATTTTAGACTTGATGCCTCTTCCGATACTTTGTTAATTGATGGGGATCCAGATTTGAAATATCTGAGAGAAATTACTGATAGATATGGCTCAAAAGATTTTCTAGTTTTAACTTATACACCTAAAGATGGAATGACTTCCGAAAGTTCCATTAATAATTTACTAAGCTTAAAATATAAAATCCAAAGCCTTGATTGGGTTCACAATGTAATTACATTATTAGATATTCCACTTTTAAATAATTCAGAGGCACCTCTTGAAGAAAGACTTAAAAACTTTGTAACATTAAAAGATAAAGGGGTTGATAAAGAAAGAGGTTTTAATGAAATTTTAAATAGTCCTGTATTTAGAAATTTTGTAATAAGTGAGGATGGAAACACCTCTGGTATAATAGTAAATATTAAAAAGGATGAAATAATAAAAAATATTAAAAATAAAGAAGAATTAGAAAAACATAAAGATCTTATTAAACAAAAAAACCACCAAAATATAATTGAGATAAGAGAAATAATTAAAAATTACAGTGATGAAGCAAAAATTTTCTTAGGTGGAATACCTATGATTGCTGATGATATGATGACTTTTATTAAAAGTGATATAATTGTTTTTGGAGTTGGGGTTTTGCTATTTATTATTGGAACTCTATGGTTTGTATTTAGAAAAATTATTTGGATAATTGTTCCAATATGCAGTTGTTTTTTTTCAGTTACCATCATGACTGGTTTACTTGGACTTTTAAATTGGAAAGTAACTGTAATATCATCTAACTTTATTGCTCTTATGTTAATACTTACAATGGCTATGAATATTCACATGAGTACTCGTTTTTTGCAATTAAAAAAAAATAATCCAAAAACAAATAATTTACAGATAATTTTAATGACCACTTCAAAAATGTTTTGGCCAATCCTTTATACAGTACTAACTACAATTTGTGCTTTTCTATCTTTAATTTTTAGTGAAATTAAACCTATTATAGATTTTGGCTGGATGATGACTTTAGGCTTAATAACATCTTTTATTGTTACGTTTACTTTATTACCGACCTTGTTGAATTTTTTATCCTCTGAAAAAACTAATATTAAAGAACAAAATAAATCAATGATTACAGAGTTTTTAAGTAAAATTTCTATTAAGTATAATAAATTAATTTTTCTTGTTTCAGGAATTATAATTTTTCTAAGCGTTTTTGGAATTTCTCGTCTTGAAGTAGAGAATAGTTTTATAAATTACTTTGATAAAAAAACTGAAATTTATAAAGGTATGAAACTTATTGATGAAAAACTTGGTGGCACAACACCTTTAGAGGTTATTATAAAATTTCCTGTTCTGGAAAATGATGTTGTAAGTAGTGAAGAAGAAGAATTTGAGGATTGGGAAGATGATGATTATCAAAGTAATGAGAAGTATTGGTTCACAAAAGATAAAATTGATAAAATTGAAAAAGTGCATAATTATCTTGATGGTTTACCAGCAATTGGAAAAGTTTTGTCATTCTCATCAATTCTAAAAGTTGCCGAACAATTAAATAACGATAAACCATTAGGAACTCTTGAGATGGGAGTTTTATACACCAAAATTCCAGAATCTATCAAAAAAGAAATAGTTGATCCATATATCTCCATTAAAGATAACGAAGCTAGAATTAATCTAAGAATTAAAGACTCTCAAGAAGATTTAAGAAGAAATGATTTAATTAATAAAATAAATTATGACTTAGAAAATAAATTAAATTTAAAAAAAGATGAATTTAAATTAGCTGGTGTTTTAATTCTGTTCAATAATCTTTTGCAAAGTTTGTTTAAATCACAAATATTAACCTTGGGCTTTGTGATGATTGGTATATTTTCAATGTTTATGATACTTTTTAAAAATTTTAAACTATCATTAATTGGCGTTGTACCAAACTTCATTGCTGCTTTTTTTATTTTAGGAATAATTGGATTACTTGAAATACCTCTAGACATGATGACAATAACCATTGCTGCAATCACAATTGGAATTGCAGTAGATAATAGTATTCATTATATTTATAGATTTAAAGAGGAATTTAAAGATAATTGTAATTATGAAAAAACATTAAATTTATGCCATTCAACAGTTGGTGTTGCGATCCTAAATACTTCAATAACTATCGTTTTTGGATTTTCTATTTTAGTCTTTTCAAATTTTATACCTACAATTTATTTTGGAGTATTTACAGGAATAGCAATGTTATTAGCAATGGTTTCTGTTTTAACTTTATTGCCATCTCTAATACTATTATTCAAACCATTTGGGGTAATAAATAAATAATGGCTGATAGTTTATTAGATTTTTATAAATCTATTTCTGGGTTCGATTTAATTTACTTAGTTATTACAGTTTGGTCTTTGATAAAATGTTCCTCTAAAGGTTTTGTTTTGAGTCTATTGTCAGCTTCAAAATGGTTGTTAGCATACGTGTTAACATTGATTCTTTTTCCTAAAATTAAACCTCACGTAAAAGATGTAATTGAAAATCAATATATATTAGACTTGGTTTTGGGTATTGGAATATTTATTATAGTTATATTTTTAATTTTAATTATAAATAAAGGTATATCAAAAACTGTAAAATATTCGGGAATCGGCAAAGTAGACACGGTTTTTGGCTTTTTCTTTGGTTTTATACGTGCTTATATTGTTTGTGTTTGTATATTTGCAACTATTAATATCTTTTATAATTATAAAAATTGGCCATTAAATATTTCTAAATCCTATACCTTTTATTATGTCAAAAAAGGTAGTAACTATCTTATAAAAGAATTTCCAAATGAAAAAGAATACAAAAATGCTAAAGAAAAAGTTCAAGATATATGATCCTAAAATAAAAGAAGAATGTGCAGTATTTGGAATAAGTAATAACCAAGATGCTTCAGCTTTAACAGCTCTAGGACTTCATGCTTTACAACATAGAGGTCAAGAAGGTTGTGGTATTGTATCTTTTGATGGCAATCAATATCACTCTGAAAAAAGGTTTGGACTAGTTGGAGACAATTTCAGTAAAGAAAAAGTAATCAAAACTTTACCAGGAAATTATGCAATAGGTCATAATAGATACTCTACAACTGGAGGAACAACTTTAAGAAATATCCAGCCTTTTTTTGCTGATACGAATGCCGGAGGTATAGGTGTTGCACATAATGGTAACTTAACGAATGCAATTACCTTAAGAAAGAAAATGGTAGAGGAGGGATCAATTTTTTATACAACTTCAGATACAGAGACTATAGTTAAATTGATAGCAAGATCAAAAAGGGCAAAAACAATCGATAAAGTGATTGATGCCCTCTTCCAAATTCAAGGTGGCTATGCATTAGTAATAATGACACAAAGCACTTTAATAGGAGTCAGAGACCCTTATGGAATTAGACCTTTAGTTTTAGGAAAACTTAAAAATTCATATGTTCTTGCCTCAGAAACCTGTGCTCTAGATATAATCGGCGCAAAATTTGTAAGGGAGGTTGAAAATGGAGAAATTGTTTGCATAGAAAATGATAAATTGGAGAGTGTTAAACCGTTCCCTCAAAAAAAAATTAGACCATGCGTTTTTGAATATATTTATTTTTCACGACCAGACAGTATTTTAAATGGTAAGACTGCATATGAGTATAGAAAAAATTTTGGAGCAGAATTAGCAAAACAAGAAAATTTAAATGCTGATTTAGTTGTCCCTGTGCCAGACTCTGGTAATGCCGCAGCATTAGGTTATGCGCAAGAGAAAAAAATTAATTTTGACTTAGGTTTAATAAGAAATCATTATGTTGGAAGAACTTTTATTGAGCCATCACAAAAAATTCGAAGTTTAGGAGTTAAACTAAAATTAAATGCTAATTTATCTGTTATCAAAAATAAAAAAATTATATTAGTAGACGATTCATTAGTTAGAGGTACCACTTCATCAAAAATAGTAAAAATGCTATACGATGCTGGAGCAAAGGAAATTCATGTGAGAATAGCTAGTCCGGAGATTAAATTTCCAGATTTCTATGGTGTAGATACTCCAACTAAAAAAGAGTTATTAGCTGCAAATAATTCAGTTGAAAAGATTTGTGAACTGATAGGTGCGAAATCATTAAAATTTTTAGATATTGATGGTCTTTATAAAGCCATGGGATTTGAAAAAAGAAATGAACTATATCCCCAACTTACTGATCATCACTTTACAGGAGACTATCCAGTTAAAATAATTGATGAATTAGGTGAAGATAAAGTAACACAATTGTCTTTATTAAGTACAGGATCAAATAATTAATGAAAAAAGTAAGTTTTACCGAAATGAAAAATGGAACTAAGGAAGATTATCTTTTTTTAGATAAACATGAAAAAGATTTTGCAAGTCATACTGCTGATAGAATATTAAAATTTATGTCTGGCTTGACTGAAACTCTTGAAGGATACCAAGTATCAAGATTAGAACATTCTCTTCAAAGCGCAACAAGAGCTTTAAAAGCTGGAGAAGATGAAGAGATGATTGTTGCAGCATTGCTTCATGACATTGGTGACGAATTAGCGCCAATGAATCATTCAGAGTATGCGGCAGCAATACTTAAACCATATGTTTCAGAAAAAACTCATTGGATAATTGAAAAACACGGGGAATTCCAGGCGTATTATTATGCTCACCATTTAGGAGGCAATAGAAACAAAAGAGATAAATATAAGGGTCATAAATATTATCAAGCTACAGTAGATTTTTGTGAGAATTATGATCAAGGTTCTTTTGATCCAAAATATAAATCATTGCCTTTAGAACATTTCAAACCAATGGTAAAAAGAATTTTTTCTAGAAAACCTTATTCACAATAATTTTTTTTAACTTTTTTTATGACTAATCAACTTTCAAATGAAAAAAGTCCTTATTTAAAACAGCACGAAAAAAATCCTGTTAATTGGTTACCTTGGAATAAAGAAACTTTAAAAAAAGCAAAAGATGAAGAAAAACCAATTTTTTTAAGTATTGGATACGCAAGTTGTCATTGGTGCCATGTGATGGCGCATGAAAGTTTTGAGAACATTGATACAGCAAAAATAATGAATGATAAATTTATAAATATTAAAGTAGATAGAGAGGAAAGACCTGATCTTGATTTTATTTTTCAAAAAAGTCTAGGCATCCTAACTGGTGCTCAAGGTGGATGGCCACTTTCAATGTTTTTAGATGAAAATGGAGTTCCATTTACTGGAGGAACATATTTTCCTCCAAAAGAACTTCAGGGACGTCCAAGTTTTAACTCGGTTTTAGAAAATGTCTCAAAAGTATATTCCGAAAATAGAGAAAAAATAATTTCTCAAGTTTCTCAAATGAAATTAGTTTTTAAAGAATTGAATATCAAAAATTCAGTTTTAAAACAGGACCTAGAGCCTCTTGCTGAAAAGATTATTCAATATATGGACAAAGATAATGGTGGTTTTCAAGGTGCTCCTAAATTTCCTCAATTTTATATTTTTGAAACTTTATTATATTTTTATCTAAAAAATAAAAATAAAAACTTTTTTGATCCTGTTAAAAATTTATTAAAAAATATTTCAGCTAAAGGTATTTATGATCACCTGGATGGTGGAATAAGTAGATATACCGTAGATGAAAAATGGATAGTCCCCCATTTTGAAAAAATGCTTTATGATAATATTTTGTTTGTTAAAATTTTAAATATATTTGTCAACTATTCAAAAGATGATTATTTTAAGAATAAGCTTTCACAAACTATAAATTTTATTAATTCAGATTTCAAAAATAAAGATAATTTATTAGGTTCTGCCTATGATGCTGATAGCGAAGGAGTTGAAGGAAAATTTTATACTTGGAAATATGAGGAATTGAAAAATATACTTGATAAAGATTTAGAACTGCTAAAGAAAAAATATGAAATTACAGAAAATGGTAATTTTGAGGGATTAAATATTTTTGTTGAAAAAAACAATCATCAATTAACTGTTGATCAATATGATAAAATTAAAAAAATTGAAGATAAGCTCAAAAATATTCGAGATAAAAGAATAAAACCATTTTTTGATGATAAAACACAAACTGATTTAAATAGTTACTGGATATACTCTATATTACATTCATCATTTATTTTAAATGATAAGAAACTTTTTGATCAAGCAAATGAATATTTTAATAACCTTAAAAAAATTTTAAGTAAGAATGTTTTTCATTGTTATAATAAAGATAGAAAAGAAATAGACGTTTTTTTAGAGGATTACTCTTATTTTTGTTTATTATTAGTTTCAATGTATGAAATAAAAAATGATAAGGAATCGATAAAATTATGTTCTGAACTAATGAAATATACTTGGGAAAACTTCTATGACGAGGAAAATGTGATACTCCAAAAAAATATCAAAACAAATAATGATCTTTTTGTTAAACCTATAGATATAATTGACAATAATATTCCTAATGGAAACAGTATATTTTTATTAGTATGTAACAAATTATTCAATATAACTGGGGATACTTTTTGGGAGGAAAAAATTATAAATTTAAAAAAATCTTTTCATTCTTTTCTTAATAATAGTTTCTCTCAAATGTTCAGCTATATTAAAATTATAGATATATGTGAACAAAATTTAACAATTACATTCCATGGAAATAATGAAAAACTTAAACAAATTAAAGAGATTTTAATTAAAGATTATTTTGAAACTGCAACCTTTATTTATAAAAATAATGAAAACGAAAGCTTTGTTATAGTTTGTAAAAATCAAACCTGCTCTGAAAAACTAAAAGATATAGAAGATGTAAAAAAATACCTATATGAAAAGCTTATCTGATCAAAAAAAAGGTTCTTTACTTGCGTTTATTGGTGTTATGTTTATCACGCCAGACTCACTATTAATAAGATTGAGTAATTTAGAAACCTGGGGTTTACTTTTTTATAGAGGAATTATACCTTTTTTTGTAGTTTTATTGGGATTATTTTTTTTTTATAAAAAAAATTTTTTAAAAGCTTTATTTAATATTGGTCATGCTGGAATTTATTACGCATTAAGTTTTTCAATTTGTAATATTACTTTTATTATTTCCATTCAAAACACTAATGTGGCAAATACACTTATTATGGTTGCGATGGCTCCTATGCTTTCTGCTTTCCTTAGTGCAATTTTTTTAAAAGAAACGCCAGATAAAAATACATTGATAGCAATTTTAATTACATTCTTATCTGTTACTTATATTTTTTATGATTCATTACAGTTAGGAAATATTCTTGGAGATATTTTTGGTTTTATTACTGCTTTGGGATTAGCAGTGAATGCAAACATTGCAAGGTATGCAAAAGACAAAGATCTGGTACCGGCTGCAGTGATTGGAAAATTTTTGACTGCTGCTTTTGCATTTTTATTTGTAAAAAATTTTATTTTAATAGATAAAGACATTTTTTATGTCCCTCTTATGTGTGTAATGTGTGTCGCAATTCCTTTTGTGCTTGTAACAATTGCACCAAGATTTATTACTGCTGCAGAAGTAAATCTTTTCTTTTTACTTGAGGTAATTTTAGGTCCAATTTGGGTCTGGCTTGTTATTAAGGAACAGCCTAGTATAGAAACAATTGTCGGAGGTATAATTATAATTTCTACTATAGCAATACACTCTTTTTTAGCCCTAAAAAAAACATAATCGAAAATTAAGTACTTGCTTTTTTATACAAAAAGCATACTCACGCAAAATGGACAAAATATTAAAAAATTCATGGGCATTATTTTTAGGTATGGGATTAATAATGTTAGCTCACGGATATCAGGGATCTCTATTGGGAATTAGAGCGGTAAAAGAAGATTTTAGTCTGATCTCTACAGGTTTTATGCTTTCAGGATATTTCATTGGATACTTTATAGGAGCAAAAACTATTTCTAATTTAGTTTCAAGAGTCGGACATATACGTGTATTTGCCGCTTTTGCTTCAATTGCTTCAATCGTAATCCTACTCCATTCAATAATAATCAATCCTTTTTCTTGGTTTGTCCTAAGAATAGTAACTGGTTTTAGTATGGTTTGTTTATACACAATTGCAGAAAGTTGGCTAAATGACAGATCAAGTAATAAAAATAGAGGAAGTGTTTTATCAATTTATATGATCATTTTGTATGGAGCTATGGCCCTAGGAATGTTTTTTATAAATTTCAGTAGACCAGAAAATTTTCAACCATTCATTTTGGTTTCTTTAATTATGTCAATCTCTCTCATACCAATTTTACTTACCAAAAGAAAACCTCCTACTTTTAAAAAAATTCTTGGAATGAAACTTAAGGATTTATATAAAACATCTCCATTTGGATTAGTTAGCTCTTTACTATGTGGATCTACACATTCTGCATTATTCTCTTTACTTGCTGTTTATGCGGCCTCAATGAATTTTACAATTTTTGAAATATCAATTGTAACTTTTTTAGTAGCAATTTCTGGAGCAATTTCTCAATGGCCAATCGGAAAACTTTCAGATGCATTAGATAGAAGGTTGGTAATTATTTATTGTACATTTGGTTCAGCGTTGTTTGCGCTTTGCGCAATAATTGCATCTTCACAGATCTATATGCCAGAAGGTTTAGCAACTTCTAAGAACTGGTTTTATTTTTTTGTAATGTTATTTTCCTTTTGCAGTTTGCCTATGTTTGCCTTAATTTTTGCGCATACAAATGATTTTATACCTAAAGAAAAATTTGTTTCCGCTGGAGCAGGTTTACAATTTGTTTTTGGACTTGGAGCAATGATTGGTCCATTTTTTTGCTCGCTATTTATGGATATAGTGGGTCCTAATGGTTTTTTTATTTACTTAATACTTTTTCACGCATTAATAGGTTTGTTTGGTATTTATAGAATGAAAATTAGAGAGGCAGTTGACAATCCAGACTCACAATTTGCTCCGATGCCTCAGACTATCACGCCATTGGGCTTAGAGCTTAATCCTTCTACAGAACACATTGAAGAGCCGTATAGTGAAAAAGTTAAGAAAATGCTTGAAAGAAAAGGTGTTAGTTTTAAAAAAGAAGACACTTCAAGTAAAATAAAAGAAAATATTTAAGTTTAACTTTAAATAAAATAAATATAACTTTAAATTAATCTACTTGAGGTTGAGCACAACATGATCACAAAATCTTAATCTTTTCTTGTTAAAATAACAAAATTTTGTTGAAATGTACTTTTTAAAAAATGGGTAAAAAAAGAAAAACAAAGAAAAAAAATAATCCACTTGGAGGCTTGGGAAAGCTTGCAAGTTTTACATCTGAATCAATAGGGTCAGCATACGACTCTTATAAAAAAAGACAACATATAAAAAAAATTGAAGAAATAAAATTAAAAAAATTAGAAGAGTCTCATAAAATTAAAGAGGAAAGAAAAGAGCTTAAATTAAAAGAAGATCAAGTTAAAAAGGATCAAGAAAAATTAAGAATAAAAGAGGAAAAACAAAAAATATAAAATGAGAGATTAAATAAAAAAGATGAAGAATTAAGAATGATAAATCTAGATCTAAGAAAAAAAGAGAAAGAATTAAAATCTAAAGAAGATGAACAAAGCCGGAAAGATATTGATCTTAAAGTAAGAGAAGATGAGCAAAATCATAAAGAAAGAAAAGAACGAAAAAGAAAGAAGTTAGAGGAGCAAAAAGTTAAATTTGAAGAGCAAAAACTTAAAGATCAAGAAATTCAAAAACTTAAAGAATGGGAACAGAAATTTGATGAAGAAAAAAAGAGAAAAGAAGCAAAGGAAAAACAAAAAGATGAAGAAATAAGAATAAAAGATTTAGAAATCCAACGACTTAAAGATCAAGAAATGCAGCAATTTAAAGAAGAATTAATTGAAGAACAAGTTAAAAAGGACGAGTTAAATTAATCTTTGATAAATTCTTTCTGTGAATAAAGAAAATAAAGTTAAACTTTGGCGGATAATTCAAAAAGCTGGAGACTATTTAAAAAATCAACTTCCAGATCATCCAAATCATCCTAAGGGACGTAACTCTTACGCGCATGTAGCAATTTGTATAAAAAACAAATTTAATGCAAGCTATAAAGATATAGAAGATGAAAAGTTTGATGATGTCGTAAATTACATTGATTTTTTAAAAAAAAATCCTAATTAATTATTGTTTAGGAAAATAATCTTCGCATTTACCCTCTCTATAAACATCTGTTGTACTACAATGAAGGCCTCCTCCAAAAGCATAAACATCTCTCAAATCAATTGGTAAAACTTCCATTCCTAATTTATCGAGCTGCTCTGCTTGATAAATTTCAGTTTTCTCGACACAAACAGTTTTAGGATCTAAAACTAATACATTCATTGATAACCATACTGATGAATAGCACAAAGGTGGTGGTGTGTTATGTGCTGGTTGTGCAGCATAAACGATTTCCCATCCATTTTTTTCAAAAAGTTGTCTTTGCTCTTTAGGTAGTTTTCTTTGAGGATTATTTAAAATTAAGCCTGGTCTGATTGGCGTAAAGGTTGCATCAATATGAATTGGATAAGGATCCCCTGGAAAATTAACTGTATGAACACGGTGATCAGGAAAATGTCTTTTCAACCAATCTATACCTTTTAGATTTGTAGTAAATCCATGTTGTACAATTAAATCTTTCCCAAATCTTAAAATATCTGCAGCATCAAACAATGGTTCCTCCTCTGTTGTAACAAAGTATTTCTTTTCAGCCCACTCTAATCTTTGTTCAATTGTAACTGAGTCTGATAAATAATTTTTATGATAATCTTTATCTGTTAATCTAGGTTTTGGTGCTGACTCATGTTTCATGTTTGGGTCTTCCATGAAATATTTTTGTATTAGTGGTCGATAAGCAAGATACTCAAACCACCTTGAACGAAAACTCATAGTAGCTTCTAACATTTCTTTTCCAACAGTGATAATTACATCTCTTGATGGCATACATCCAAACATATTTTCTACTTTCCAATCTGGCGTACCTATCTCTGTATCAAATTTAAGAGGAGTGGGTCTATCAACTCTCACACCTTTGTTCTCAAGTATTTTTACAAACTTATCTAAAAGTTCGTTTCCTCTATCGATAGTCTCTTGAGTTCTTCTTCCGTGCGTACCTCTCATATCAGAATCGGCTGGAATTTTTACATCTACCGCTGGTTCAGGAGCGGGTATACAACAGTTATCAGCTCTACCCACTATGACATGTTTCAAAGGATCCCACTCATTCCAACTATTAACAATTGTTTTTTTCATAAATCCTATATAACTAATTTAGAGCTATAAATCTTCTATTAGTTTTAATTGTTAAACTATAGTAAATTATAGACATAAAAATCAAAAAACCTCCGATAATGGTATTGTTACTCGGAATTTCGTTAATTCCAAATATTGGAAGCCATACCCAAAAAATTCCTCCTATTATTTCCGTTAAAGATAATAAGGTTAATTCTGCTGCTGGAATAGCTTTAGAGCCTATTGAGTATAAAATTAAGCCTAAACAAACAAGCGTACCATGAACTGCGAATAAACCCTCGTTATAACTTGACGATATGAAACTAGATCCACTATTAAACAATATTGCTGAAGAGACTATTGCACAAAACATGCCAGCAATAGCAACTGTTGTAAATTTAGGTGTTTCTTTTCTCCACCTCAAAGAAACTGAAAAGACTGAAAAACCTATAGCTGACGATAAACCAAAAACTAATCCCAAAAGTGAATTTTTGTTAGTGTTTCCTATAGCCATAATAAATATTCCTACTGCGGCTACTAGTATCGCAATCCAAACATTAAAAGAAATTTTTTCCTTAAGAAATAAAAATCCTAGTAAGGCAGTCATAAAAGGCATAGCGGCTAAACAAAGCAAGGTTATTGCTGCACTTGTGTTGGTAATTGACCAAATAAAAGTTATCATTGCTACTCCCAATCCACATCCTCCAATTAAACCTGATAACCCGATATTAAAATAATTTTTATAAAAGCTTTTTCCTTCGCTAAAATACAAATAAAAATTTAAAATAATAAAAATTACAACTCCTCTAGTAAATAAATATTGCCACGGAACTAAATTTGGTTGATCCATATAACGTACTATCAGTGGACCAAAAGACCAAAGTAAACCAGCAATTAATACAACTGGAATAGCAATTTTTTCATTTTTAATTTCAAGCATGTTTAATCTTTAATGCTTTAAAGAGTATTCCACAATAAAAATTATTATTTAAAGTGCCTAGTTTAAGATATTCTTGTTTGGAAAAATTGAACTAAAACACTCAATTAATTCACCCTTTTTAAAAGAAGATTTGCCAGAACTTAAAAGTGCCCAAACATTTGATTTGACAAAAGATTTTATTCTGAAGGACTCTTGTCCAATTAAAATTTCAACTTCTAAAGTTCCATTATTAGTTGAGTTAAGTTTTGCTTTTAAAAATCTGGTGAAAGATTTTTTTTTTTTATAATTTTTTTTTAAAATGGCTTTAAATGGTTTTTCTTTTTTTATATTTAAAATATTTGAAAGGTAAGGATAAACAAAAAATCTAAAACATGCCGCAGAAGAAATTGGATTGCCTGGTAACCCGAAGATTGATTTAGATTTATTTTTAAAATTTGCAAATAAAATTGGTTTACCTGGTCTTATAGCAACTCCTTTAAAAAAGCTATTCAACTTAAACTTGTTTACAACATTTGGAATAAAATCAAACTTACCTGCTGAAACTGCGCCCGATGTAATTATTATATCAACCTTCGTGGTCAAAATCTTTTTTAATTTTTTTTCAAAATTTTTCTGATCATTATCTTTTAAGATACCACCATCAACAAAATTAAATAAAAAATTCTTTGATAAAGATTTTATATAGTAATTATTCGAGTTTCTTACTTGCCAAGAATTTATTTTATCTTTTTCTGTTATTTCTTTTCCAGTAGAAAAAAATAATATATTTGGCTTTGACATAACTTTTATTTTTTTTATACCTAAACTTTTTAAAGCAAGAATATGAGAAGGTTGGATTAATTCACCTTTAGAAATAATTAATTCCTTTTTTTTAAAATCTGAACCTTTGAATCTTATATGATTATTTTTTTTTACTCTTTTATTTATTAAAATATAATTTTTTTTTTCTGAATTTGGTTTAAATTTAATTTGCTCAATAGGTATAATTGTGTCAAAAGGTTTGGCAATCAATGCCCCAGTCATTACTTCGACTGTTTGAAATTTTTTCAATTTTTTTATTTTAGGATTATCTCCTGCTGCGATCGTTTTAATTATTTTAAAATATTTTATTTTTTTTTTATTAAGGCCTAAAGTATCTTTAGAACAAATTGCATACCCATCTAAAGCGGTATTGTTATCTGAAGGTAGATTAATATTTGAATAAACGTTTTCAGCTGAAATTCTATTTAAAGATTCTATTGAACTTAAAATTTCAGTACTTATTTTTATTTTAGATTTTTCTAATATTTTTCTTGCTTTTATATATCCAATCATTTTTCAAATTTTTCTAATATTTTTTCTGCTTTAATTAAATCTTCTTTCGTATTTATGTTTAAAAAAGGATCAAATTCGTTAAATTTTATATTAATAGTTTTCACCCCAATTTTGTTTGACCACTCCTCTACTTTTCTAAAATTTTTTTTTACCAAATCATCTTCTAGTATATCCATTAATTCTACAGACCATAAACCAAATATGTTATGTCTTTTTTCATTTGATTTAATAAAATAAAGACGGCTTTGATTGTTCTTTATTTCCTCAAAATATTTTTCAACTATTGAATTATCAAAAAAAGGTGTGTCAGAGGGGAAAGTTGCTACCCACTTGTAATTCTTTTTTTTTTCTTTCACCCATTTCATCGCCGACAGTACGCCGACTAATGGACCTAAGTTCCCCTCAATACAGTCAGGAATAATGTCTATATAGTCCATTTTTTTAATTTTAGGATTTTTGTTAGAAATTATTAAAATTTTTTGAAACTTTTCTCTTACTCTTTCTATAACATGCTCTAACAAACTTTTTGATCCAAGTTTTGCTAGATTTTTATCTTCTCCAAATCTTTTTGATTTCCCACCTGCTAGAATAACTGCTAAAATATTGTTATCATTCATATAACAAAATATAAAACATAAATCTTTTATTAAAAGAATTTAATGGACCTAGAAATTTTAAAAATTGCTTCTTATACAGATAATAATAAAATTATTAAAGGTCATACTCATATATCTAAACAAAAAAACCCCTTATGTGGTGATGAAATGGAAATTTCTTTAAAAATAAAAGACGAAAAAATAATTGATTTTGGATATCAATGTAAATCATGCATTTATTGTCAGGCTGCCGTAAGTTTATTGTCAAGAAAATCTATTAATAAACCGATTAAAAAAATAAAAGAAGTAATTGGCACTGCAATTTCATTTTTTGAAAAAAATAACAGCTCTTTTCAAAAAGAATGGGTAGAATTTAATAAGTTATTTGATAAAAAAAATCTACCAAGAAAGGAATGCTTGATGCTTCCTTTTAAAACACTTTTAAAAGCTTTAAAATCTTAAATGAATAAAAAGTTAATAAAACAATCAATATTCGCCACAATCTTTTCTACTATAACGATTGGTGTTTTAACTATACTTACATATAAAACAGAATATGGAGTTTTTTTAATAGCTTCTTTTGGATCCACGATGGTACTTTTATATGGCTATCCAGAAAGTCCGTTTGCTCAACCTAAAAATATTTTTTTTGGTCATTTGCTAACTGCTATTGTAGGAGTTTTTTTTTTAAATTTAATCCCACTGCCTTTATATATTTTAATTCCAATTTCTGTGGGCGTGGGTGTGGGGCTTATGATACTATTAAACGTAACCCATCCTCCTGCTGGGGGTAATCCAATAATTGTTATTATGGGAAGTGTTTCTTTAGATTATATAATTAGTCCAGTTATAACGGGTTCGGTAATAATTGTATTTTTTGGTTTAGTTTTAAATCGACTTATATTAAAAAAGAAATATCCTTCATAAATGGACATTAAGTATAAAGTTACAAAATTAAAAAATAATAACATTGAAGAGGTTAAAGACTCTGTTTCGGTTGAAGAACCTCTTGAAATGATTTTAAGATTTGAAACAAACGGCAAATGGAAAAATGAAAATATCTCAATAACAATGAGAACCCCAGGAAATGATGAGGATTTAATTTCTGGTTTTTTATTTAATGAGAGAATAATTGAAAATTTTTCAGATATAGAAAAAATTGAAAAACAAGGGGATGAAGTTGGTGATTACAATATACAAAATAAAATAATTGCTACAATTAAAAATACAAAAAATATTGATATAGGAAAATTAAAAAGAAACTTTATAACAAACTCCTCATGTGGTGTGTGTGGAAAAACTTCGCTTGATACAGTTGAAATATTAAAAAATGATAAAATGAGTTTATCTTATCCAAAAATTAGTGAAAAAATTATTTTAAAATCACCGGAGCTTTTAGTGAGTAAACAGTCTGAATTTTCAAAAACTGGAGGAATACATGCTAGCTCTTTAATTACTGATCAAGGAGAGGTTTTGGCAACGAGAGAGGATGTAGGTCGACACAATGCTTTAGATAAATTAATTGGTCACGTACATAAAAATAAACTTATTGATAATAGTTCTCAATTTATAGCTTGTTCAGGAAGATTAAATTTTGAGTTAGTTCAAAAAGCTTTAATGTCAAATATAGGATTAATGGCAGGTGTAGGTGCGCCCACAAGTCTCGCTATAGATCTAGCAAAACGCTTTGACATGACCTTGTTAGGTTTTGTAAAAAGTAATAGCTTTAATATTTATAGCAATAAAGAAAGAGTTATAATAAAAGCCTAAATAAAATGTCAAAAAATATAAGCAAATTATCAGGTAGAATAGGTTTAAAAGATAACCTTTTTCAGAAAATTTCTGAAAGATCATTAAATTCTAAAAATGGTGACGGCATGAAGGAATTAGCAGAAAAATATCATGTTGGTCTATCTACAATACACGGAGCTGAGAGTTTTTACGAATTTTTAAGACCTGAACATAGAGCAAAAAAAGCTTTTGTATGCAATGGTAGTGCGTGTATGTGCGCAGGTACACAAGAAGGTCTTAAAAAAAAGTTACAAGATAAACTCGGTAAAGACAAAGTTGGTGAAATGTTTTGTTTGGGTTATTGCTACGAAAACCACGCTTTTCACTACGACGGAGAAAATTATGCTGGAAATGATATTTCTAAAATAGATAAAATAGTCAAGGGTGAGGAAATTATTCAAGAAAAATTTACTTCTAAAAGTTTTGCTTCAACTAGTTTTTTAATGGATGATAAATTATCGGATCTTGAAAAATTTAAAAAAAATCTAAATATTTTTATTAAAACTGATAAAAAAGAAATTATTTCATCTTTGTTGTCATCAAATTTAACTGGAAGAGGTGGTGCAGGTTTTCCAACTGGCATGAAATGGGATTTTTGTAGTAAAGCTAAATCTGATAAAAAATACGTAATTTGTAACGCAGACGAAGGAGACTCCGGAGCTTTTTCTGACAGATATTTACTAGAAGATCAACCTCTTAAGGTCATATTTGGAATGGTAATCTGTGGTTATGTAATTGGAGGAGATGAAGGAGTCCTTTATATTAGAGGAGAATATCCAAAGTCAATTGAAGCATTAAACGGATCTATTAATGCTTTAAAAGAAGAAGGATTGTTAGGTAAAAATATTCTTGGTACAAATTTTTCTTTTGACTTAAACATTTGTATCGGACAAGGCGCATACATTTGTGGAGAAGAAACTGCTTTAATAGCTTCTATAGAGGGAAGAAGAGCAGAAGTAGATGTTAGACCTCCTTTTCCAGTAACAGAGGGACTTTATAAAAAACCAACTGTAGTTAACAATGTAGAAACTCTTGCTGCAGCAAGTGGAATTTTGTTAAATGGCGCTGAAAAATTTTCAGCAATTGGAAATAAAAAATCTGCAGGTACAAAACTTGTTTGTTTAGATAGCTTTTTTAATAAACCTGGAGTTTATGAAATTGATATGGGAACACCTATGAAAAAAATTTTTTATGAAATTGGTGGAGGTTTAAAAGAACCAGTCAAAGCATTTCAAATTGGTGGGCCATTAGGTGGTGTAGTTCCAATTCAAGAAATTGACAATTTAAATTTAGATTTCCAAGAATTTACTAATGCTGGTTTTATGTTAGGACATGCGAGCGTGGTTAGTATTCCAAAAGAATTTAGTATGATTGATTATATACATCATCTGTTTGAGTTTTCAGCAGAAGAATCATGTGGAAAATGTTTTCCTGGAAGACTTGGATCGTATCGAGGCAAAGAAATGTTCGATCAAGTTAAAAATAAATCAGCTAAAATCCCTCTAAAATTGTTAAATGAACTACTTATTACGATGAAAAAAGGATGCTTGTGTGCTCTTTGTGGGGCTATACCTACGCCAATTATGAATATCTTAAAATATTTTGGTGATGAATTGAAAGATGATATAGTAAAAGAAAATTAATGAGCTCAGAAAAAAGAAAAATAGCATATATTGATGGAAAGCCATACGAAATTGGTGAAAAACATACTTCTATATTAAAATTTGTTAAAAGTTACTTAGGTGAAAAAAAGGTCCCTACTTTATGTGATGATCCAAATCTTGCTCCTTATGGTGCTTGTAGAGTTTGCTCTGTTGAAGTGGCATTAGAAAAAGATGGGCCTACCAAAGTAGTAGCTTCGTGTCATACTCCAGTTGGAGAAAATCAACATATTTTCACTAATAATGAAGATCTCAAAAATTTAAGAAAAAACATTGTTGAATTAGTTATAACTGATCACCCAATGAATTGTGGAACATGTGAAGTTAACAATAATTGTGAACTTCAAGATGTTGCCAATGATCTCGGAATAAAAGATCATAGATATAATAAACCTAAACAACACAAAGGTACCCCTAAAGACACTTCACATTCATACATGAGAATGAATTTAGATAACTGTATTAATTGTGGAAGATGTGTAAGAGCCTGCGATGAGATACAAGGGTCTTTCGTGTTAACAATGAGTGGAAGAGGATTTGAGTCAAGAATTACCACAGATAATGATATGTTGTTTGGAGATTCTTCTTGCGTATCTTGTGGTGCATGTGCACACACTTGCCCAACAGATGCAATATCTGATGTTTTTGCATCTAAGTCTGCAAAATACGATAAAAAAGTAAGAACTACATGTTCATATTGTGGAGTTGGTTGTAATTTAGAAACATCTGTCAAAGATGGAAAAGTAGTTTCAATTGATACTCCAAAAGAAACTGAAGTTAATGCTGGACATACATGTGTCAAAGGTAGATATGCGTTTGGATTTTATGATCATCCTGACAGATTAAGAAGTCCACTAATAAAGAGAAATGGTAAATTTGAAAAAGCTTCTTGGGATGAAGCTTATGAATTCATAAAAAATAAATTAGATAAAATTAAAAAAGATAATGGTCCAGATGCTATTGCGGGAATATCATCAGCTAGATGTACTAATGAAGAAAACTATGTTTTCCAAAAAATGATTAGAGCAGTAGTGGGTACAAATAACATTGATTGCTGTGCAAGAATTTGTCATTCTCCAACAGCTTGGGGTATGCAGCAAACATTCGGAACAGGTGCTGCAACTAATTCAACAGAGGATATTTATTTTGCAGATTTATTTTTAGTTATAGGGGCTAACCCAACTAACGCACATCCAGTTACAGGAGCAAAAATAAAACAACAAGTTATGAAAGGTAAAAAGTTAATAGTGCTTGACCCTGTTGAAACAGAGTTAGCAAAACTAGCAGATTACCATATTAGATTAAGACCAGGAACAAATGTAGCTGTTCTAAACATGATGTTATATTTTATTGTAAAATCAAAACTATATAAAAAAGAATTCATCGACAATAGAACTGAAGGTTTTGATAAATTTTTTGAACATATTAATAGTTTGAATATTGACCAATTGGCAAAAGTTGCAGGTGTAGATAAACAATTTGTTAAGGAGGCTGCTATAGCATATGCCTCAGCTAAAAATTCAATGGAGTTTCATGGTTTAGGAGTAACTGAACATGAACAGGGATCTAAGACTGTAATGTTGATCGCTGACCTTGCAATGATTACAGGTAATATAGGTAGAAGAGGAGTTGGTGTTAATCCTTTAAGAGGACAAAACAATGTTCAAGGTGCTGCTGATATGGGATGTCAGCCTCATCAAGGCGCTGGATACTTTCCTGTCGCTGAGCAAAAGATACAAGATTTTTATACTCAAAAATATGGAGTAATTCATCCAACAAAAGCAGGTTTGAAAATTCCTGAAATGTTTGATGCTGCTATCAACAATGAGTTAAAAGGTCTTTGGATTATTGGAGAGGATATTGTTCAAACAGATCCCAACAGTAATCATGTAATACAGGCAATGAAAGCTCTTGATTTATTGGTCGTTCAAGAAATTTTTATGAGTGAAACAGCTAAGTATGCTGATGTCGTACTTCCAGGAACTACTTTTTTAGAAAAAGATGGAACTTTTACAAATACTGAAAGAAGAGTTCAAAGAGTTAATAAGGCAGCAGAACCTCTGCCTGGAACAAAACCGGATGGTGTTATAGTTACTGAAATGATGCAAAAACTTGGTTTTGATCAAAAAATTTATGATGCTGACGAAGTTTTAGCAGAAATTGCAGATATTGTGCCTTTCTTTAAAGGTATTACGAGAGAAAGACTAGGCAAGTTTGGATTACAGTGGCCTGTAAAAGAGGATGGAACCGACACAAAAATACTTCATGAAAAAGAATTTAAACTGGGCAAAGGAAGACTAAAATACTTTGACTGGAAGGAAAGTACAGAGATAGAAAAAAATAAAGACGAATACCCGTTAATATTAACAACTAGTAGAGTGTTACAACACTACAATGCAGCTACAATGACTAGAAGAACAAATAATATAGATATGGTAGATGAAGATATACTATTGGTTCATCCAAAAGATGCAAAATACAGAGAATTAAATACTGGGGATATTGCAAGATTATATTCTGGCAGAGGAGAAGTTGCTTTAAAGGTTGAAGTTAATGATAAAGTAAAAGAAGGTGTTGTGTTCACTACTTTCCACTTCCCTGAACATATGGTTAATATGGTAACTGGACATGGAAAAGATGAGGAAACGCAGTGTGCAGAATATAAAGTTTCATCTGTAGAAGTTCAAAAAATTTCTAACCAATTCAAGACAAATCACTATTCTGAAGAAAATACTGTAGAAATCAAATCTACTTAAATTTTCAAATAAATGGTGGAGTTAGTAAGAAAATTCTATAAACCTTTTATAATAACTTATATACTTTTAAGCGTAGGTATAAGTTTTTATCCATCATTTGATTTTTATTCATTTAAAGGACAGGTTATTCTTTTTAGTGTATCAATCATAAATGGATTAATGGGAATATTTGTAAAAAAGTATTAGTAAAATGAAAATATTTAAAACTGTAATTATATTTTTTATTTTAATTTCTTGGGCAAGTGCAAATACTATTTATAACCTTATAAAAATTCCTAATTTAGAAATTTATAGTATAAACTCTCCTACAGGTATTAAATATCTTAAACCGTACAAAGCATTTCAGGTTGGGATAAGAAATAACAATGTAAGTTGTTTTGATGTAAAAGATGGCAATATAGACAAAATTTTTCCTTTAATAGATAAAAACTTTAAGAAGTATGATGAAACTTTTCTTAAAAAAATAAATTTAAAATATGTTGTTCTTTGTGAAAATTTAAGTGTAGCTGGTATTGGTGCGGCTGGCGTCCCAAATTATTTAATGAAAACTTTAATATTAGATATAAATTTTGAAAAAGAATATTTTGAAAGAGTTTTACATCATGAGATTTTTCATATTATTAATGATAATTTTAAAGAATTGTTTGAAGAGAAAGAATGGATAAATTTTAATAATAAAGATTTTAAATATGCAGAATGTTCTACGTGCTCAGATAAATTAGGTTTATCACTATTTGAAAAAACAAATGGTTTTCTTACAGAATATTCAATGACAACTCCATCTGAAGATATGGCAGAAATATATTCTTTTATGATGACAGATAAAAAATTATTAAAAAATGTTATTAATAAAGATTCAATTTTAGAAAATAAAGTATCTTATTTAAAAAAAAAACTAATGCTAATTGATGGAAATTTGAAGTTTTAGAATGAGAAAAAAAATAAAACAAAGTTTTTCAGAAAAGGTACTTCTTATTTTTGTTATTTTTTTGGGGATAAGTTCTGTTACATCTTTTTTTTTAATAAAAAATAAATGTTTATTTGTTGAACAATATAATCCAGAAAAATTAGAATTTAAAAATAGAGAAAACATAGCAGTACTAAATGCACCTTGTGGGAATGTTATAATTGAACTCTATCCCAATGTAGCTCCGAAATCTGTTGAAAGATTTAAATTTTTAATCAAAAAGGGAGAATATAACAATGTAGCTTTTCATAGAGTAATTAAAAATACTCTTGTTCAGGCGGGTGATTTAGAATTTGGCAAAAAAAATAACTTAAACTATTCTTATATAGGAAGTGGTAAATCCGGCTATGGATCAATTAATTCTGAGTTAAATTATCCATTTGAATTTACCGCTGGAACTGTTGCACTTGCAAGAACTAATCAAAAAAATACTGAGGACAGTCAATTTTTTATTTTGTTGGTTGATGCACCTCTTTATCAAGGTGAATATTCCCCTGTTGGAAAGGTGATCTTTGGATTAGATGTTTTGAGAAAAATTAAATTTGATGAAAAAGTTGAATATGTCTTGAGACCAGATTTTATTAATACTTTTAAATTATTAAAGTAATTTAGTTTACTAGTGGTTTTCCAGTCGCAAGTGTATGTTTTATTCTATCTTGGGTATTTTTATTTTCTATTAATTTCATAAAAGATTCTAGCTCTAATCTATAAAGATCATCCTCTGATAGAGTTTTGTCAATCGATGTGTTTCCTCCACTTAGAACATTTGCTAGCTCTTCTCCAACTACCATTCCGTGATCTAATATAACTTTTTCATTATAAAGTTTTTCTAAAATTTTAACCATTTTATCTTTTAGGGGTTTTCCAGATAAATTAAATGTACATTCTTTTGGTGGAGTAAAATTTTTATTATCCTCAATTAATTTTTTTGATACCTCAAATAAACTATTTCTATTCATTACCTTTTTATCCTCGGGTTTTATAAACTTTAATGGTTCGGCTTCCACAGTCGAGGTTGCTGTTGTTGCGTACCCTATAATATTAAAAACTTTTAAAGGTGCATAATCTGGATCTTTTTTTGCTTCTTCTGTTTGCGACCATCTCCATAAAACCTCTTTACATCCACCACCTGCTGGTACTAGACCAACTCCTGTTTCTACAAGTCCCATTACTATGTTAGTATGCGCCACAACAAAATTTGATTGAATCGCAACCTCCTCTCCTCCACCCAAAACTAAACCTGATGGTGCTGAAATTACTGGGTACTTTGAATATTTTAAATGTTTACACGTATCTTGAAAATATTTAATAAACTTTTCAATAGATTTAAAATCTCCTTTGTCTGCAAAGTTCATCGTATAGGTTAAATTAACTCCTGCTGAAAACTGCATACTTTCGTTCATAATAATTAAAGGTTTGTCTGTTGCATTTTTTAAAGCATCCATTGAATCATAATCTAAAGCACATGCTTTTGTAGTAAATTCAACAATATTAAAATCTTTAAATCTATATATGTCAGCAGATTTATTCTTATCTATTTTGATTGCTTTTGGTTTAACTTTCCCCAGAGTTTCTATATTTGTATACTTTTGTCTTTCACCATAAAAGTTTTCATCTTTATTTTGATTTAATTTTTCCAAAAATTTATTATTTTCAAAACTATCAATACGTTCGAAAAAGTTTTTAACTCCTATAGATTTTAGCATTTCAAATGGTCCCATTGCCCAGTTAAAGCCTAACCTCATCGCTTCATCAATATCATTAAATTTATCTGTAATACCTGGAACTAAAGAAGAGGCGTACTTAATTATTTTAGAAATTACCGACCATGCGTATTCGCCATATTTGTCTTTTCTGCTAATAAGTAAATTTAAGTTCACAGTATCAATGCCAAGATCAATTTTCTTAGTTGAGGAATATTCCTCTGTTTCAAGATTAATTGCTTCTAAAATTTTTTTATTATCTGTCTTGTTCATTCTATAAAAACCACCTTTACCTTTTCTACCTGTGTACCCTGTTTCAATTAACTTGGTAATTAGTGGTATTTCCTTAGCAACTTCTTGAAAGGGATCGTTTTTTGGAAGTTCTTTTATAAAACTTTTTAAAACATCGGCCATTAAATCAATTCCTATTAAATCATAAAGACCAAAAACTCCAGTTTTTGGAATTCCCATTGGTCTTCCAAAAACTGCATCTGCTTCTTCAATAGATAATTTCATTCGAAATGCTTCAGTCATAGCTACCTGCATAGCAAAAACACCTATTCTATTTCCTAAAAAACCAGGAGTATCGTTGCAAACTATAGCCCCTTTTCCTAACTCATCTTCACAAAATTTCTTCAATGAATTTATTTTATCTAGATCATTATTTTCATTTTTAACAATTTCTAACAATCCCATATAACGAACAGGATTAAAAAAATGTGTTATACAAAAATCTTTTTTTTCATCTTTTGTTAATTTCTCTGATAAAATTTTTATTGGAATTGACGATGTGTTTGAAGAAACTATAGCACCTGGTTTTCTTGATTTAAAAATTTTTTCATAAATGTTGTGTTTGATATCTATCCTTTCTACAACAGCTTCTACTACCCAGTCAGCATCTTTAACAGTATCAAAATCATCATTTATATTTCCAACTTTTATATTATTTATTTTATTTTTATCTATGAGCAATGGAGGTCTAGATTTATATATTCTATCTCTAGCTTGTGTGCTTATATCTGTAGTTAAATCTAATAATGTAACTGGAATTTTAGCATTACATAAATGAGCAGCGATACCACTGCCCATTGTACCTGATCCAATTATTACTACTTTTTTTATGTTCATAATTTAAAAAAATGAAAATTATTATCTATTAATACCTCTTATTCGTTCAGATCTTCTTCTTAAAAGTTCTGCCGTAACAAGTATTAATGTTGAAAGAATAATCAAACAGGTTGCAACTGCAAGTATTGTAGGACTTAATTGTTCTCTTAATCCTGTCCACATTTGAATTGGTATTGTTGTGTTATCTAGTCCTGCTAGAAATAAAACAACAACAACTTCATCAAACGATGTAACAAAAGCAAAAAGGCCTCCAGATATTACACCTGGTAAAATTAGAGGTAAGGTTATTTTCATAAATGTATTGACTGGATCGCTACCAAGACTTGCGGCCGCTCTTGTGACGCTATGGTCAAATCCTGATAAAGTTGCAGTTACAGTGATAACAACAAATGGGGTTCCTAAAACTATATGTGCAAGCACTATTCCTGTGTGAGTGGCTGCTAAACCAACTTTTGCCATAAAAAAGAAAATTGCAACACCAGAAATAATAAGTGGAACTATCATTGGTGATATTAAAGCTGCCATAATAATTCCTTTATATGGCATATGTCTGCTGCTTAAACCTAAGGCTGCAACAGTACCCAATATAACTGATCCAAGAGTTGCAAATAAAGCTATTATAAAACTATTTTTCGCAGCTAAGCCCCAAGGATTTTTTGTTCCGTAAATCATATCTTTGTACCATCTTAAAGAAAATGCATCTGGGTCAAGCCGCTTCATCCCGTCTGAAAAAACTAAAAATTCTTCTGCGTTAAATGATAGTGGAAATATTACAAATAAAGGTGCTATTAAAAAGAAAAATACACAACTACAAATAAACAAATAAAAATAATGCCATATCCTATAATGCGGTTCTGTATATTTTGGTAATGCCATATTTATCCTAATTTAATATTATCTACTCCAACCAATTTGTTATAAACCCAATAAATTGCTAGCACCCCAGTTAATAACATTAGTCCCATTGCGGAAGCAAAACTCCAATCAAGAGTACTCTTCATATGGAAAGCTATTTGGTTACTAATCAAAGTTCCGGACGCTCCACCTACTAGAGCAGGTGTAATATAATACCCTATTGCAAGTATAAACACTAAAAGGCATCCAGCCCCAATACCAGGGATAGTTAATGGAAAGTAAACTTTCCAAAATGCCACAAAAGGTGTTCCTCCCAAAGACTTCCCAGCTCTCATTAAGCTAGGAGATATAGTTTTCATTACACTGTATAAAGGAAGTACCATAAAAGGTAATAAAATTTGCGTCATTGCAACATAAGTACCTGTCTTATTATACATCATCTCAGGTCTATTTTCGTCACTAACCAATCCAATCCAAACGAAAAAGTCATTAACTATACCTTGTTGTTGTAGCAAGATCATCCAGCTTGCTGTTCTAACAAGTAATGATGTCCAAAAAGGAAGTAATACACAAATCATTAATAGATTACTATATTTCATTGGAAGAGTTGCTAGCAGATGTGCAATTGGATAAGCCATTAAAAAACATAAAACAGTTACAAAAAAAGCGACTTCTACAGTTCTGACCCATAATATTTTATGAACTCTTCTATCTTCAGGAACTTGAACAATCTTGCCGTCTTCATTTTCATACATATCAACACCTTTTAAATATTTAGAATAACTATATGCAGGCGCTCTTCTTTTCAGAGCTCTCCAATACTCAACGTTCGTCCATCTTTTGTGTACACCCATTATTTGCTCTTTATAATTTCCTTCTTCAAATTTTTTCATTTTTCTTTTTAATTTTTTAAGAATACTTTTAAAACCATTTTTTTCATAATTAAGTTGAGTGGCTAATTTTCCAAAAGTTTTATCTTCAACTAATTTTTTATAATCTAAATAAAATGCTTCAAAAACTTCCTCGTCTGGCAAATCTTTACCATCCCAATTTTCCATGGCCTTGTAAGTTTTTGGAAGCATATTGGTTACCATACGGTCATCAATACTTCTAAAAAGCATGTCACCGATAGGGAATACATATGTGATAATTAAAAAAAGTAGTAATGGACAAACTAATAAAAAAGCTTTTAATTTATTTTTTTTTTCTGCTTTTTTTAGACTTTCCTCAAGAGGAATCCCATCTGTAGTTAAAATTTTTTGTGTTTCTCTGCTCATAAATAAAAAGGGCGGTTATAAATAACCGCCCTAAATATAATATATAATTCTAATCTTTAAAACTTAAAATTATAGACCAGCTTTCATTGCTTCCCATTTTTCACCAAGCTCTGTGCCATTGTCTGCCCAGAAAATTGGATCAACTAAGAAGTAATTTTTAGTATTCTCAGGAGCTGTTGGCATATGAGGTACCATGTTTGTTTTACCATCTTTGTACCACGGCTCACCTTTTGCCATAACTTCTATTGAAGATTTTCTCCAAGGTGCATAAGCAATATACTTAGCACTTCCTGCTAAACCTTCAGTACTAGTCATTTCAGCTAATGCTTTTTTTGCATTTGCTTCATCTGGACCACCTTTAACAAGTACAAAATATTCATAGTCAAGACCTTGACCGTCCCATACTTGTTTAATTGGAGCGCCTTCACCAACTGTTGCGTTGAAGAATCTTCCGTTCCAACCAGTTGCCATTACAACTTCACCACTCATTAATAGTTCTGGTGGTTGAGCACCTGCTGACCAAAATACACATCCACCTTTTGGATCTGTACAAAGTTTTTTGATTTTATCCATTGCTCTTTGAACACCTTTTTCAGTTTCTAGAGCTTTATAAATTTTAGCACCACCTTTTCCTGGTTTAATTCCATCTGCCGCTAAAGCGATTTCTAAATTTGTCAAAGCGCTTTTATAGATAGCTCTTTTTCCAGGGAATTTTTTTGTGTTGAAAAAATCTTTTATAGTTTTTGGAGTACCTTTTACATTGTTTGTATTGTAAGCGTAGTTCCAAGAATATAAAATATTTCCTACAGCACATTTTGACGGCATGCTTGTAAAGAAGTCTTTACTTGCTGGAGTTCCATCTGGAGCTGCTGGAAAATCTTTGTCGAAATCGAATTCAACAAACAAACCTTCGTCACATCCAGTGATAGTATCCATTGCAAAAACGTCAATTATATCCCATACAATTGCGCCAGCTTCTTTCTGTGCTTTAATTTCAGATAATCCACCTGAATAATCAACCCAGTTTATATCTATACCAAGTTTTTTAGCAGTAGGATCACCATATCCTAGCTTTTGAGACTCTGTATAAGCCCCACCCCAAGATGCAACAGTTACTGCAAATGCTGATGAAGTTATAGAAAGAGCAAAAGATAGAGTAAGTAATAGTTTACTTAATTTTTTCATTTATCCTCCGTTTAAACGTTTTTTTTAAAAAAAGGATTACAGCAAGATATAATATAGGAGTCAACACGGCATTTATACGAATAAAGCTATATTTTAGTAATTTTACCAGGGACAATTGTATTTTAGATTATTTTGGGTCTAATGCTCTAGCATCAAAGCTGTTCCAGCTAACATTGATTTGATTACCTAATTTAATTTCCATATTAGCTGAACTATTTGGTACTTTTAAAATAAATTCTTTATTTCCTAACAAGTCAAGTCTAACTCTAGTGTGATCTCCATGGTAAATCACTTCCTCTATTTTTCCTTTAAAATTATTTTCCATTTTTTCTTTTGAGTTTATTAAAGCTCTTTCAGGTCTTAAAGACACTATAGTTTTTTCTCCATTTGATTTGACTGCAATAGGATTTGCAAAAATTTCTGATCCACTATCAAGTTTAACTTTACATTTGTTGTTAGTAATTTCTGTTACTTGACCAGCAAATCTATTATTTTCTCCAATAAATTCCGCAACAAAAGAGTTTACTGGTTCTTCATATAGCTTGTCAGGTGATGAAAGCTGTTGAACCTTTCCATCATTAAAAACTGCAATTCTATTTGACATAGTTAAAGCTTCGCCTTGATCATGAGTGACATAAACTACGGTAACACCAATACTTTCATGTATATGTTTAATTTCATACTGCATACTTTCTCTTAAATTTTTATCCAACGCTCCCAATGGTTCATCCATTAAAACTACAGCAGGATCAAAAACTAATGCTCTTGCAACAGCTACCCTTTGTTGTTGACCACCTGATAGTTGACCAGGCATTCTATTTTCAAATCCTGTTAAAGAAACCATTGATAAAGCTTTATCAACTTTTTTGTCTATATCATCCTTAGAAACTTTTCTTACTCTTAAAGGAAAAGCTAAATTTTCATAAACAGTCATGTGTGGAAATAATGCATAGTTCTGAAAAACCATTCCTATTCCTCTTTTATGAGGTGGAATATTTGAAATCGGGTTGTTGTCTAAATATATTTCTCCATTTGTTGGTGTTTCAAAACCAGCCAACATCATTAGGCAAGTTGTTTTTCCTGAACCTGATGGTCCAAGCATCGTAATAAATTCACCTTCAGCTATATCTAAATTTAAATCTTTAACGACTAAAACTTTACCATCATAACTTTTGTCGACTTTATCAAATTTAACAAATTGTGAGTTTTTAGACATAAAGGATGTTTTAAAACATTTGTAGAGATATATTTCAAGTTCTTATTTTATATGTAATTCTCTTGAAAAATTGCAGAATAATTCGCTTCCATTCTCTGTTACACGCACTGACTCCGAAGCTTCTACGCCCCATTCTCCAAATTGCATTACAGCTATCATGTGAAAACAAACGTTAGGCTGTAAAATTGTCTTATCACCCTTATAAATATTTAAAGTATGTTCGCCCCAATCAGGTGGATAACCAATTCCAATAGAATAACCAGTTCGCGACTCTTTTTTAATTTTATATTTATCTAAAACTCCCCAAAATTTTTGAGCAACATCATCTGCGGTATTTCCTGGTTTAGTAGCTTCTATACCAGCATCCAACGCTTCATTTGTAGCTTTCATTGCATCTATTTTCTTTTGTTCTGGCTTTCCAAGCTGAACTGTTCTTGCCATGGGAGAATGGTACCTTTTATTTACTCCAGATAACTCAATTATAGTAGCCTCTCCTTGAACAAACTTTTTATCTGTTGCAGTCAAATGTGATGCTGAAGTACCTTTGCCAGTTGGTAACAGCGTGGCAATGCTAGCATATTCTCCACCTATTTCTGGTGTTCCTCTAAATAGAGCTCTTTGAATTTCCGCAACAGCATCGCATTGTCTAACACCTGGGTTAATAGTTTCCATTGCAACCTTCATAGCATTTTGCGAAATTAATGCTGCACCTTTCATAAAACCTATTTCAGTTTCAGATTTAATTAATCTTGCCCAATTCACTAATCTTTCTGAGTCCTTAATTTTTGCATTTGGCAAACCTTGCTTTAATTTTTCATAACAATAAGCTGTAAAATAATGGCTATCCATTTCCACGCCAATATTCAACTTATCCCACTTATTTTTTTTTATTAATTCAATTAAAGGGTCATAAGGGTGCATAGGCCAGGTATGAATATACTTCTCTTCATAAATAATTATATTTTCTTTTTTTAGATAAGTTGTAATAAAGGCACCACCAGCATCTTGTGCTCTTACAAAACACAAAGGTTCTTGAGCATTGACATGAACTATTACACATTGTGCATAATAAAATGACCAGGCATCGTACCCAGTAAGATAATTCATGTTATTGGTATCTTGAGAAATTAATAATTCAATGCCCTTTTCTTGCATTGATTTTTGAACCCTTTTTAATCTGTCTTTGTATTCTTCTTTAGTAAATAACATTTTTAATTTTCTAAAAATAATTTTCCAAAACCATTTATTGAAGTATTTTTTCCAATTTTTTCCAACGTATCCCAAATTAATGCTTGGTTGCTTGATAAAACAGGTTTTCCTATTTTTTTTTCAAGTTTATCAATAATAGACAGCGCTGGTAAAGCGGTACACGATATAAATAAAGCATCTGCACCCTTAAGATCCATTTTAGACAAAACATCAAATAAATAGTCTGAATCCACTTTTCCAATATCAATATCTGAGGCAATATCAAAATAAGAATTAGAAGTAATTTCGAAATTTTCTTGTTTAAAAAAATCTATAACTTCATCATTCAATTTTTTTGGATATGGAGTGAAAATAGCAATTCTATTCAAATTTAATTTTTTAAGCGCTTTAATAGAGGCCGTACTTGGTGTTGTTACCTTAGCATCTGGTTTTGCTATCTTAATTTTTTTTTCAATTGAGTCATAACCAGCAGCAATAGTTCCTGATGTACAACCATAAACAACACAATCAATCTTTTCATTTGGCAAAATATCTTTTGTAACATCTGTTACTTTTTCTGACATTTTAATTAGGTTTGAACTTGTTAATGGATTAAAACATTCAATTCTATTAACAAAAAAATCTATTTTTTTATCTTTTATTACACTGATGAAATCTTTTTCAATCATATAATCGCTTGCTAGAGCTATCAAACCTATCTTTGGATTTTGATTAGCATTGAATTTTGGATCTATTTTTGTTGAATACATTTTCAAAAAAAAAATATATCATAAAGTATTTAATATTCACTAAAATTAAAAGGTAGTTATGAAAATTGGATTTATAGGACTTGGAAATGTAGGCAGTAAATTAGCAGGTAGTTTACTAAGAAATAAGTTTGACTTAACCGTAAAAGATATAAATAAAAGTTTAACAGAAAATTTTAAAAAAAAAGGAGCAAAAGTTACAGATAACGCAAAAGAATTAGCTGAACAAACAGATTTAATTATTACTTGTTTGCCTTCCCCTGAAATATGTGCCGAGGTAATGGAGTCTGAAAACGGAGTAATTGATGGTCTTTCTAAAAATAAAATATGGTTAGAAATGAGCACAACAGATGAGTCAGAAGTAAAGAGATTGGGAAAACTAGTATCAAATAAAAAGGCATTTCCTCTTGATGGACCTGTAAGTGGTGGATGTCATAGAGCAGACACGGGAAATATTGCTATTTTTGTTGGGGGAGATAGAAAAAGTTTTGAAAAGATTATGCCTGTGCTAACTACAATGGGAAGAAAAATATTACATACAGGGGAATTAGGATCTGCATCAATATTAAAAGTAATCACAAATTATCTGGCATCGGTCCATTTAGCAGCACTTGGCGAGGCTTGGTTAATAGCTAGAAAGTCAAATCTTAATTTAAATAAGACTTTTAAAGGTATAGCTGCTTCATCAGGTAATTCTTTTGTTCACGAAACTGAAAGCCAAGTAATTTTAAATGGTTCTTACAACATTAACTTTACAATGGATTTAGTTAAAAAAGATATGAGTTTATTTGATCAACTTTCAAAAAAATTTAAAACACCTCTAGAGATATCCCCGTTTATATTAGATATTTTTAAAGATGCTGAGAAAAAATATGGTTCAAGAGCATGGTCATCAATGGTTGTAAAAAGATTGGAAGATAAATTTAAAATAAATTTTAGATCTCCAGGATTTCCTAATGAATTAGTTGACACTGAAAAAGAAGAAAAGGGTTATGAAATTTAATTAATATGTTAATAATAAATTATGCTTGATAGAAGAAATTTTTATATAAATGGGAAATGGATCAAACCTTTTAAAAAAAATGATTTTCCAGTTATTAATCCGTCAAATGAGGAGGTATTTGCAACAATATCTTTAGGATCTAAAGAGGATACTGATGCTGCGATTAAAGCAGCAAAAAACTCTTTTAGTTCTTGGAAAGAAACTTCAAAAGCTGAAAGAATAAAATTATTAGAAAGGTTATTAGAAAATTATAAAAAAAGATTTGATGAAATGGCAGAGGCAATGTCATTGGAAATGGGATCGCCTATCGATTATGCAATATCAACTCATGCAGCATCTGGTCAATCACATATAGAAGATTTTATAATAAGACTTAAAGAATATAAGTTCGAAGAACATTTTGATGATAAGTCTAACAATTATATTACTCATGAACCAATTGGGGTATGTGGATTAATTACTCCATGGAACTGGCCAATCAATCAAATAGCTTTAAAAGTAATTCCGGCTTTAGCAACTGGCTGTACAATGATACTAAAACCATCTGAAATTTCACCTATCTCAGGAATGTTGTTTGCAGAAATTATAGACCAAACAGGTTTTCCTCCAGGAGTTTTTAATTTAGTAAATGGCGATGGAAATGGAGTTGGAACGCAAATGTCAAGTCACCCTGATGTAGATATGATTTCTTTTACTGGCTCTACAAGAGCGGGTAAACTTATTACCAAAAATGCAGCTGATACAATTAAAAGAGTTTGTTTAGAACTAGGCGGCAAAGGTGGAAATATTGTTTTTTCAGATTCATATCCTAACGCAGTAAGAGATGGTATAAGAAATGTAATGAGCAATTCGGGTCAGTCATGTGATGCACCAACTAGAATGCTCGTTGAGGAAACTATATATGAAAGAGCAGTCAAAGAAGCTGTAGATGAGGCAAAAAAAATTAAAGTTGATATAGCTTCAAAAAAAGGAGATCACATAGGTCCAGTAGTCTCAAAAGTTCAATATGATAAAATTATTAAGTTAATCAAAGATGGAATTAAAGAAGGAGCAACTCTTGCAGCAGGAGGCCCAGAGCTCCCTGAAGGTTTAAATAAAGGTTATTTTATAAAACCAACTATATTCACACATGTCACGAATAATATGCAAATTGCAAAAAAAGAAATTTTTGGTCCAGTCCTTTCAATAATACCATTTAAAACTGAAGATGAAGCGGTAAAAATCACTAATGATACAGAGTACGGTTTAGGAAACTACTTGCAAACTGAAGACAAAGAAAAAGCAAAAAGAGTTGCAAAAAAATTAAGATCTGGAGTTGTTTATATCAATGGAAATGGGGCAGATTCTGGAACACCTTTTGGTGGATATAGACAATCAGGCAATGGAAGAGAGGGTGGAACATGGGGTTTAGAAGAATATTTAGAAGTAAAAACAATTACAGGATGGAAGTAATTTTAGGGGATGTCACACTCAATAATCCATAGAGGATTAGCAAAGAAGAATTTTAAAGAAAATACGCTTAAGTCTTTTAAATACTGTTTTAACAAAAAATATGGTATCGAAACTGATCTCCATTGTACTAAAGATGACATAATAATATGCTTTCATGATTTTAGCTTAAAAAGAAAGTTTAAAACAAATAAATTAGTAAAAAATCTTACTTTTGACGAAATCAATAAAATATCAAATAAATTTGGATACTATATTCCTAAATTAGAAGAATTAATAACAATTTCCAAAAATAAGAGATATTTGATGTTGGAAATAAAATCTTACTTTACAAAAAAAAATTTAATTCAATTAATCAATCAAACAAAAAAATTAAAATCATTTAGTATTACCTCATTTAATGAGAAAAATATAAAAAATTTGAGTTTGTTAAAGAAAAATTTAAATTTAGGTTTATGTTTTGCATCTACTGTTCCAATTCAGAAAATAATAAACAAAAGTAAATTAAAATATGTAAAAATTATTGTTACTGAAAAAAAATTTCTATCCTCAAAAAAAATAAATTTAATAAACAAACCAATATATTTTTATACTGCAAGAGGTAAAAAAATTAGAAAAAAATATAAAGAAAAAAATTTAATTTTTGAAAATTTATAATTTATTTTTAAGATAGCTTAATCTTCCAATTATTTCGTCTCTATCCATATAATAACCTTGTAGATGTCTGTGTCCAGAATTTGGATCAAAAGCCGTTCTTCCATGTAAAAGACGTCTATTATTAAAAGAGAAAATATCACCTGGCTCTAATCTAAATTTAATTTGAAATTTTTCATCATGTAAGAGATTGCCAAATCTATGATGGGCTTTATAAACTTTTTCCATAATATCTGGATGACAATCTAATGCGTCCATAGTAGCAACACTGAATCTTATATCATTATAGTCTCCGTCTTTTGTTAAGCTAATTGCTGGTCCATAAAAACTTCGGTGAGCTTCTTGTGTATAATCTTTGTCTCTAAATTTTAGAGGTATGTTTACTAATGTATCAAAAATTTCTTTTTCATTTTTTTTTAAATATTCTGCTACAGCGAATGCATCAACAGCAGAAGAATCTCCACCTTTGGCTGAATTAATAAGACAATGTAAAAATTGGTAACCTGGCGGGTTTTCAAACCACGGTAAATCCATATGATTATTTAATGCATGAGCTGTATATGCTGAATTATTTGGCTTTGGGATATTTATAACTTCAAAAGGTGTTTTGAAAAAAGTTTCACGCGTATGACTTATTCTATTCAAAACAGGAAAAGCAGATTCTTTTTCCACTGGAGAATTTTTAACTATAGCAATTCCTTTAAAATGTAAAAGTTCTAACCATTTTATAAGTCCCTCGTCTGAATTTATAATTTCATCATGTTCTATATGTATTGATTTTAAATTATTTTGCAGAGAGCTGTTCCATAAAAGATATGGAGAAATATAATCTTTTTTATTTTTTATTGTATAACAGTTATTTCTAAGCCATTTTTGATCATAATAGCTTATATGATTTCCTTCGCTCCAAACAATTTCCAATTTACCTTGTTCATTTATTTTGTAATTACGAGGCTCAATGTTTGTAGATACATCTAGTATATTAAACATTCTGTGTCTTGAGTCTTTGTCATGAGCTGTTGGACAATTATCCCTTAACCACATAAAATTGAAATTACTTTTTTCCCCATCACTCCATTCAATGTTTAAAGTTGAATTACCTTTTGAAACTTTTGAAATTTCTATGTCCATAAACTATTGTTATTTTATTTACATTTCTTTTCAATTCAATTTATAATTGAATTTTTATATTCATAACGTTTTATTTACTTATTTTTTGTACTTAAAAAGTCTGAATTTTGGTTGTCTTTTCTGAAGGATCAAGTTTTAATAAGAGAAGTTTAAACTAAACATAAGGGGGAAATTCATGAGATTTCTAAAGAAACTATTTCTTTCAATTGCTTTTATAGCAGTAACATCTTTAGGCACAACAAGTGCTAATGCTGCTTGCAAAGTACACTTGGGAGATTTTGACTGGGATAGTGCTAACGTTCATACTGCAATCGTTGGTTATATTATTGAAAAAGGATATGGCTGTAATGTTGAAGTAACTAAAGGTAGTACTAGTCCAATAATGGCTGCTCATTACGATCAACAGTTAGATATTATCACTGAAGTTTGGAGAGATAACATTGTGCAAATGCATGAAGAAGCTGTAGCAGCAGGAAAAATTGTTGAACTAGGAGTAAATACTCCATCTTCTACTCAAGGATTTTATGTCGATAAAAAGACATCAGATAAATATAATTTAAAATCTGTTGAAGATATGAAGGATCCTAAGATTGCTAAACTATTTGCTGATCCAGAGGCACCTGGAAAAGGCAGAATGACTAGCTGTATTTCTGGATGGACTTGCTACACAATTAATATGGTTAAACACAAAGTTTATGGTTTAGATAAATACTATACAAACTTTGACCCAGGTTCTGGAGGAGCTTTAGATGCTGCTATCGCTGGAGCATTTAAAAAAGGTAAACCAGTATTTTCATATTACTGGACACCAACTGGTTTAATGGGAAAAGTTGATTTAGTTCAACTTAAAGAACCAGCTTACAAAGCTGATTGTTGGACAAAAATGATGAAAGTAGTCGAGGATATTAAAGCGAATGGTCCTGATGCATATAAAGATACATGCGCAAGTGCTTATGTTGACATGGCATTAACAAAATCTGCTTCAACTACTTTTGCTAATGATCCAGCAAATAAACCAATTATTGACTTTGTAAAAGCATACACTTTGCCTACTGCTGAAGTGAATAAATCGCTTGCATTTTACATGGATGAATCAGGTGGAGATATGGAAGCAACAGCTAAGAACTTTTTAAAAGGTTCTAGCTCATGGACTAAATGGGTTCCTGCAGATGTTGCTAAAAAAGTTAAAGCGTCGCTTTAATTTTTAAAAAAATAATTAATACTGAGAGCCCTTTTGGGCTCTCAGTGTTTTAGGAATGGTTAATGGAGAAGTATAAAAAATATTTTAATTTAGTTTATTTAATAGCTTTTATTGCTATGGTTGTTGTTGCTTACACAACTTCAAAATATAGACCGGAAAGTATTTCTGTTTTATTTACAGATCCCTCATGGTTAGGAAATTGGCCTAAATGGCTAGATCTTCCGTTAATGCCATTTTTAAACGATGGGTTTGATAAACTTATAAAAGAGTATGGAATGTTTTTTGAGGGTATTAATAATTTTCTACTTGGTCTTTATACTGATATGAAAAATTTTATGGTTGGCTTACCCTGGCCAATATTAATGATTTCGGTAATTGCTCTTTGTTATTTTGTAAGCGGGAGAAATACAGGAACAACAATTATGGTTGCATTCTGTGTTTTTTTTCTTGGTTTTCTAAGCCCAAGATATTGGGATAAATGTATTATGACAACTTGTATAGTTGTAATAGGAATGCTTCTTTGTTTGATTATTGGTATTCCAGTTGGAATTTTGATGGCAAGAAATAAAAAAGTAAGAAATGCTATATTGCCTGTTCTAGATTTAATGCAGACTATTCCTAGCTTTTGCTACTTAATTCCAGGAATATTATTATTTGGTTTAGGTGCTGTTCCAGCAATATTTGCTATCTTTGTGTATGCTGTTCCTCCTTTAATAAGACTAACTGATCTTGGAATAAGATTAGTTGATAAAGAAGTCGTAGAAGCAGCTGAGGCTTTTGGTGCTAATAAAAAACAAAAACTTTGGGGAGTACAACTGCCATTAGCATTACCAAATATAATGCAAGGTATAAATCAATGTACAATGATGTCTTTGGCAATGGTAGTAATTGCATCAATGATAGGTACCAGGGGAATTGGTGATGAGGTGCTGCTAGGTTTACAACAATTAAACGTTGGAATGGCTACTGAAGCAGGTATTGCAATTGTTTTGCTAGCTATTATTTTCGACCGAATTACGCAATCTTATGGAGAAAAAATTCAAGAAAGAACACACAATAAAAAGAAATTAATTTTATAAAAAATATGAGCAAGATTGAAATAAAAAATGTATACAAAATTTTTGGTGATCAGCCCACGAAAGTGCTTCCAATGGTCAAAGATGGAGCAACAAAAGAGGAAGTGTTAGAAAAAACGGGACATACTATTGGTTTAGATAATGTATCTTTATCTATAGAAGAAGGAGAGACCTTTGTTTGCATGGGTTTATCTGGCTCAGGCAAATCTACTCTTATTCGTCATATCAATAGATTAATAGACCCAACATCAGGTGAAGTTTCAGTTGAGGGAACAAATGTTATGGACCTAAATCAAAAACAGTTGATTGAGTTTAGAAGACATAAAATGAGTATGGTTTTTCAAAGATTTGGATTGTTTCCTCACAAAACAGTTTTAGAGAATGTTGGTTATGGTCTTGAAGTTCAAGGTCAAAAACCTGAAGAAAGAAACAAAACTGCAATGGAAAAGATTGAAGCAGTAGGTTTAAATGGGTTTGAACATCAATATCCAAATCAATTATCTGGGGGGATGCAGCAAAGAGTTGGTTTAGCAAGAGCTTTAGCCACAAATACAGATATAATGCTTATGGATGAAGCATTTTCAGCACTAGATCCTTTGATAAGAAGTGACATGCAAAAACAATTGATGGATTTACAAAGTGAATTAAAAAAAACAATAGTTTTTATTACACATGATTTAGATGAATCTCTGAGATTAGGCGATCATATAGGAATTTTAAATGGTGGAAAATTAGTACAAGTTGGTACACCTGTTGACATTATAATGAACCCAGCTGATGATTATGTGACTGCTTTCGTAAAAGATGTTAATAGAGCAAAAGTTATTAAAGCAAAAATTATAATGAAGCCAGCAAGTGAGGCTAATGGTATTGATAAAAAAAATCTTGTTAAAGTTCAAGAAGATCAATTTATTGAGGAATTTTTGCCCCAAGTTGTTTGCAACGATGCAAATTGTGAAGTAGTTGACAAACAAGGAAATATAAAAGGATACATTACAAACAAAGAATTACAAAAATCTTTAACTAAGTCATAGTTAATGGCTAATCATTCTTTAAAGAGTAAAAAAATTATTATATCTGCTGGAGCATCTGGAATTGGATTTGCTATAGCAAAAGTTTGTTTGTCAAAAGGGGCGATTGTTTATCTTTGTGACATTAATGAAAAACAAATTAATAAACTTAAAAAACATCCTCTTAATAATAAAAGATTATTTAGTTATGTATATGATGCTTCCAACGAGTATGATGTTTCAAATTTTTTTTTAGAAATTAAAAAAAAAACAAAAAAAATAGATGCACTAATTAATAATGTGGGCGTTGCTGGGCCTACTGGTAACATAGAGGAACTCGACTCAGATGATTGGGAAAAAACTTTAAAAACAAATGTAATTAGTCATTTTTATTTTTCAAAATTAGCTATACCGATGCTTAAAATGAATAAAGGTGGATCTATTGTTAATCTTTCTTCTGGTGCAGGTATTATGGGTTTTCCTCTAAGATCTCCTTACGCAGCAAGCAAATGGGCTGTTATTGGTATGACAAAAACTTTAGCCATAGAACTTGGCAAATTTAAAATTAGAGTTAATGCAATTTGTCCTGGAACAATTAAAGGTGACAGAATGGTAAGAGTTATAAGAGATAAAGCGAAGTTTTTAAAAGTTTCTAAAAAAAAAATTGAAAAAGAATTTATATCTATGGCCTCTATGAATTGTTGGATCTATGAGGAAGATATAGGAAAAATATGTGCTTTTCTTATTTCTGATGACAGTGGAAGAATTTCCGGACAAGTCGTAGGCGTTGATGGTAACGCCATACGACTTGATTAATTAATTTGTTTATAGTTGATTAATTAGTTCAGCTGCAATTTTTTTTGATTTGCCAGAAAATTTTATAGATTTTATTGTTTCAAGATTTGATTTATCATTACCAACTACAACAAATCCTATCATTCCCATGCTTTTATGTGGAGTGCACCAGTAAGCATAAATACCAGGAATAGTAAATTTATATTCTACATCCGTGTTAAATTTAGACTTAAATTTATCGACACCTTCAGGTACGCCACCTTTTATAAACTCAACATTGTGTCCTTTTGTTGTAGCCTTCCAAAAAATAGTATCACCAACATTAATTTTAACTACTTTCTTGGAATAGACCATACTTTCTTTTCCTTGTTTATTTAACATCTCAATTGTTTCATCAGCTACTGTTGCCCCTGATAATGTTAGCAAAAAAATAGTTGTAACAAATAAACAACACAAATGGTTTTTAATTTTTTTCATATTTTTCCTTTCATTAAAGATACCCACACAGAATCTTTGAGATTTGGTTACAAATGTTATTTAATTAATTATTAATTTTTATAAATCAATTAATAGGACTGTAGCATGTTGACACATATATAATTAATTATGTTTAGTAAGCTTGAGCTTTTCTCTTGTTTCTTCTGGAGTCATTGCAGTAACACCTAAATCATTGATAATTCTCATAGCTTTTTCAACAAGTTGTGCATTTGTAGCTAGTTTGCCTTTAGATAAATATAAATTATCCTCAAGGCCAACTCTTGGGTTTCCCCCCATAACTACAGTTTGAGCAACAAATGGCATTTCGTTTTTAGAAATAGCGAATCCAGACCATACTCCCTCTTTAGGCATTATATCTTTCATGGCTTGCATAGCCAATGGTGTAGCTGGAGCGCCCCAAGGGATACCTAAACACATTTGAAACATTGGAGGATCGCTTAACAAACCCTCTTTATAAAGTTGTGCTCCAAACCACATATTGCCTAAATCAAATGCTTCTATTTCTGGTTTTACTTTTATTTCTTTTAATCTTTTTGCAGCTTTTCTTAAATCTCTCGGGGTATTAATAGTTATGACAGAACCATCGCCGAAATTAAGAGTTCCACAATCTAAAGTGCAAATTTCGGGTAAAAACTGTTCTGCGTTTGCAATTCTTTCTGTCACGTTTGCCATATCAGTTAGTGGGCCAAATTGTAATGGACTATTTTCTCCAATATCAAGATCCCCACCCATTCCAGTTGTCAAATTAATTATTACATCGGTGTCACTAGATCTTATTCTATCAACAACTTCTTTGTATAATTCAAGTCTCCTACTTGGAGTGCCATCCTTTTCTCTTACGTGGATATGTGCAATAGCTGCTCCTGCTTTAGCAGCTTCGATTGACGCTTTTGCAATTTGTTCAGGTGTCTTAGGCAAATCTGGGTGTTTACCGGCAGTATCACCAGATCCAGTTACTGCGCAGGATATAAAAACTTTATTGTTCATTAGAATTATTAGATTTATACTATTTTAAAAAATTATTTAAAATAGAAAAATGTCAATTAATTTAAAAAGTCAAAAAATTATTAAAGAATGGACCGATTATAATAACCATATGAACGTTGCTTATTATAACTTAATTTTTGATATATATGGCGCAGAAATTTTAATGACAAAATTTAAAATGGGAGAGCATTCAGCAAAGACAACTAAAAAGAGTATAATGTGGGTTGAGACCCATATAGTTTACAATCAAGAAGTAAAAGAAGGAGATGAAGTAGATATAAATTTGACCTTTGTTGATCATGATAAAAAAAGAGTTTTATATAAAATGGAAATGATTCATAAGGAAAAAAAATACCTTGCTGCTGCAATTGAAGTACTTGCCTTGTATGTAGACTTGGGCCAAAGAAAGGTTGCTGAGTTTGAAGATGAAAAGATTAAAATTATGGATGAATACATTGAAAAAAATAAAAGTGGATTTAATAATAAAGATTTAAAATTTTTATCTAAATTAAAAAAATAATTGCTAGTCTACTTTTATATCATTCATTAAATGAACAATAACTACCCCAATTACAATAAACAAAAGTCCAATAGCAGTGGGTATGTTCGGTATCTGGTTGTATTTAAAAGACGCAATAATTGTTATACCAACTATTCCTAGTCCTGCCCAGCTTGCATAAACAATGCTCACAGGTATAACTTTCATCGCATGAGAGATTAGGTAAAGACAAGCACACAAAGCCACTACAACTATCAACGAAGGGTATAGTTTAGTAAAGCCATTAGTATCCTTTAAAAAGCTTGTACTGATTAATTCAAAAAAAATTGCTAAAATCAAAAGTATATATGCCCATGTAAGATTCATATATAACCTTATACATAGTGACAAATTTAATTTCTAGATATAAATTAAGTAATATTTATGAAAATAAGTTTAACATCAGGTGCATTAGGCGCTGAAGTTGAAGGGATAGATCTTAAAAATTCCTCAAAAGAAAACTTTAGTAAGATTAATGAGCTTTTGCTAGAACATAAAGTGATTTTTTTTAGAGACCAAAATATTTCACCTGAGCAACAAATAAATTTAGCAAAATTTTTTGGTCCTTTAGAAAGACATGTTTATGTTAAGGGTAGAGAAAAATTTCCTGAGATAATAAGAATAATTAAAGGCCGTAACGAAAAACACCAGTGGGGAGAAACCTGGCATACAGATGTGAGTTATAATAAAAATCCTACAAAAGTTATTATTTTAAAATCTATAAAGATACCTCCTGTGGGTGGTGATACAATGTTTTCAAATATGGAAATTGCTTACGATACATTAGATGAAAAAATTAAAAAAAAAATAAAAGATAAAAAAGCAATTCATAGTTCTTTAGGAGCTGCCGCTTTTGTAGAAAAGTATGAGGAAATGGAGGGAAATGGAAACTTGGATGAATATTCTAATGAACATCCAGTTGTCAGAACTCATCCTGAAACTGGAAAAAAAATTCTATATGTAAACTCAATGTATACAAAAAAAATTTTAGGAATGGATAAAAATGAAAGCGATGATATTTTAAAAGAAATTTTTCTTCACCAGGAAAGACTAGATTTTACCTGTAGATTTAAATGGACAGAAAATGCTGTAGCTATCTGGGATAATAGAAGTACACAGCATCAAGGTTTAACTGACTTTTTTCCCGGAAGAGGGCTTGGTTTTGAGAGAATAATGGATCGAATTGCTATTGAAGGAGATAAACCAAATTAAAATTAATGAACGTAATTTATAAAATTATTTCAAATTTTATTAACAACAAATCTTTATATATTGGAGAAAGTGTTACGATGTCAGAACATATGATTCAAGCTGCGATGCTTGCAGAAAAAGCAAAAGCTAATGATAGTTTAATATGCGCTTGTTTGCTTCACGATTATGGTCATTTTCTTTTAAAAGATCCTAGTGAATTGGTAGAAAAAAAATTGGATGGAAAACATGAGGATATAGGGTACGAATATTTAAAAAAATTCTTTAAAGAGGATGTTGTAGAGCCTATAAAATATCACGTAATTGCCAAAAGATATTTAGTAAGAAAAAAAAAATATTTTAATCAATTGTCAGAAGCATCAAAGATAAGCTTAAAATTGCAAGGTGGAATGTTAAATAAAAAGGAAAGCGAAGAATTTGAAAAAAATAAATTTTTTAAAGATGCAATTAATTTAAGAAAATTTGATGAATTTGCAAAAAAGACTAATATTAAAATGAAAAATATTAGCCAATACGAAGATTTGCTTCGTTCTAAACTTTTATGAAATTTGATTATATAATAATTGGAGCTGGTTCAGCTGGATGCGTTTTGGCAAATAGATTAACTGATAACGCAAAAAATAATGTTGCTTTAATGGAAGCTGGCAAACCTAGTGACATTTGGAAAGTAAACATGCCTCTTGCAATTTTATACACAATGCATGATCCAAAATATAATTACAAATACTATTCAGAACCAGAACCTCATTTAAATGGCAGAAGATTATTTTGCCCAAGAGGAAAAATGATCGGTGGTTGTTCTGCCCATAACGGAATGGTATATGTTAGAGGAAATCCTAACGACTATCAAAGATGGAAAGCTTTTGGATTAAAAGATTGGTCTTATAAAAAAGTTTTGCCATATTTTAAAAAAATCGAAACTTGGTCTGAAGGGGAAAATGAATACAGAGGTGGTAGTGGTATTCTTCCAGTTAATCAATCTAAAAATAAAAATCCTTTATTTAAAGCATTTATAGATTCTGCTGGAGAAGCTGGTTACAAAATTAATACTGATATGAACGGCAAAGATCAAGAGGGCTTTGGAATGTACGATGTTACAATCCATAAAGGAGAAAGAGCAAGTGTTTCAAAATATTATTTAAATCCTGCAAAAAAAAGAAAAAATTTGAAGGTTTTCACAGAAGCTTTTGTTGAAAGAATTATATTTGAAGGAAAAAAGGCTGTGGGTATTGAAGTTAAAATTAAAAATAAAATTGAGAAGATTTACGTTAATAAAGAGGTAATTTTAAGTGGTGGAGCAATTAATTCACCTCAATTGCTAATGCTTTCCGGAGTCGGTCCAAGTCAACATTTAAAAGATAAAGGAATTAAAGTTGTCCAGAATCTAGAAGGTGTTGGAAAAAACTTACAGGACCATCTTGAAACTTACATACAACAAGAGTGTAAAACTAAAGATACTTTATATTCTTATATAAATAAAATTAATATGCTTAAAATAGGTATTCAATGGTTTTTAAATAAAAGTGGTCCATGTTCTACATCTTTTTTAGAGGCTGGCGGTTTTTGCAAATCATCTCCTGAGAGAGAATTCCCAAATATACAATTTCATTTTTTTCCTGCATTTGTAATTGATCATGGATTAGTTGATCCAGATAGACATGGGTATCAATTACACGCAAGTCCAAATCATCCAAAAAGTAGAGGACATATAACTTTAAATAGTTCTAATCCTTATGATTATCCAAAAATTCAATTTAATTATTTAGAGCACGAAGATGATTTAAAACAAACTATAGAAAGTATTCATGTAGCGAGAAAAATTTTAGGTCAAAGCTCTTTGAAACCTTATGCTGGAGAAGAAATTGGACCTGGAGAAAATGCACAGACTAATGAGGTTTTTGAGGAATATATTAGATCAAAAGCAGAAACCGCTTATCATCCATCTTGTACATTAAAAATGGGAACTGACAAAATGGCAGTTGTTGATGAAAAATTAAAGATTCATGGTCTTGATAACATAAGGGTTGTCGATGCTTCTGTTATGCCTGAGATAACTAGTGGAAACTTAAACGCACCTACATTAATGATTGCTGAAAAAGCAGCTGACTTAATATTAAATTAATCCTATAATTATTTTATATATTCAAAGTTTTGTGTAGTTTCATTAACCCTCACAAGTTTTGCTTTATTTCTTAAATGAAATTTAGTTGCCATATCAGTTAAAGGAGACAGTGTAACTAATCTATTAAGATGATTAGATTTTTTAATCATTTTAAATACTTCTTTTACAATTAATTTACCTCCTCCTTTTTTTTTAGACCAAACCGTATAAGCAATTGCAATTTTTCCAACTTTTTGATCTCTAAGTGCACTTTGTAAGAAAGCATCCTTACTTAGTTTATCTAATTCGTCAACATTTCTTGGAATTTCATTTGTAAAAGCAAAACACATTATCGCATGAATTTCATTTTTATATTTAACACCATAAATTTTTCTTCCATAGCTTGTTCTGAATTCATTGTCTAATTCTGGTCTTACTGGATCTTCGTTTGTATTGCATTCTTTTAAACTTACTAAATCAGCACCTTTAACCCATTCAAAAAAGTTGTTTAGTCTTTTCTTTATAATTTGACTTTTTTTTTGTATTCCATCTTTAATTCTTACTTTGATTTTTTGTTCGTCATTCTCTGGCATTTTCATGATTTTTAATATTTTTACTTTTTATTAATAATGTTATTTAAGGAAGTCAGTTATGCATTAATCTAATACTTATTATCTAATTAGCATCCAAAACTGCATGCAAGAATTGCTTTGTTCTCTCATTTTGTGGATCGCCAAATAATTTTTCTGGGGGACCTTGTTCAAAAATTTTACCATCATTAAAGAAACAGACTCTATCAGATATTTCTCTTGCAAAACCCATTTGATGAGTGACCATTATCATTGTAAGATTATGTTCCTTATTTAAAGATCTAATTACATTTAAAACCTCACCTACCACCTCTGGATCTAGCGCTGAAGTAATTTCATCAAGAAGCATTACTTTGGGCCTCATTGCCAATGCTCTTGCTATAGCTACTCTTTGTTGTTGTCCACCTGACAATCTTGATGGATGTTGGTCTTTTTTATCTGTTAAACCAACTAACTCTAATAATTCAAGCGCTCTTTGCTCAGCCTCTTCTTTTTTCATACCAAGAACTTCAATAGGTGCCTCTATACAATTTTGAAGTGCTGTCATGTGAGGAAATAGATTAAATTGTTGAAAGACCATTCCTATTTTTGAACGTCTTTCTCTTAAATATTTTTCACTTGCTTCCACTAACTTTCCATCTGAGTTCATATGAGTTAATGTTTCGCCATCTAAATGTATAACGCCTCCATTAATTTTTTCTAATGTCATTAAAACTCTTAATACAGTAGTTTTTCCTGATCCCGATGGTCCAATGATTGATACCATTTCATTTTTTTTAATATCTAAATTCAATTTGTCTAAAACTATTAGATCGCCATATTGCTTTGTTACATTTTCGAATTTTACAATAATTTCTTCAGTATTTTTATTTTCCATAATTTAAATTTTTTATTGTTTTATTTTTCCTTGAGCAACATTAACTTTTCTTTCTAACTTTCTAACCCACATAGCTGCTGGAACAGAAAGAATTAAGAATATTATACCAACCATTGTGTAAGGTTCCAAATATCTATAATTATAACCCCCTACTGCTGTTGCTGCATGAAATAATTCAGCCACACCTATTGTTGACAAAAGAGGGGTATCTTTAAAAATACCAACTAAATAGTTTCCCATACCAGGAATTGCTATGGGAAAAGCCTGTGGCAAAACTATTCTTCTATAAGTATAAGCGGTAGAAAAATTTAGTGCTCTACATGCTTCCCATTGAGTTTTTGAGACACCTTCTAAAGCTCCCCTATAAACTTCTGAAAGATAAGTTCCAAAATGTAAACCAATTGTTATCATTCCACAAACCCAAGCTGATAATTTAATGCCAAACTGAGGTAAAACAAAATATACAAAAAATAATTGTATCAACAAAGGTGTGGAACGAATGAATTCTACAATTTCTCTATTTATTCCATTTATAATTTTTGATGGAGTTCTTTGACCCAATAAAAAAAAGAGTCCAACAACAAGCGCTATTGCATAACCGACTCCCGCTGCAATTATAGTATTTAAAGTTGCCCATAACATTTGGGGTAAAATTTCATAAGCAAAATCCCATCTAAAACCCATTTCCATAATATTAAGCGTTTCCTCTCCCAACCTTTTTTGCAGCCAAAACTTCTAACCATCTTAAAAATGGAACAAGCGCTAATCTAGCCATGATATAATAAATTAATAAAGCCGTTCCAAAACATTGTGCAGAAAGCCAAGTAATAGAATTAATTTGTTTTGCTTCAAAAGTTAAATCAACAACTGTTACAAGAGCAACTAAAGCAGTTGCTTTTAAAAGTTCTACTGTCAAGTTTGCTGCTGGTGGCAAAATTATAGGGAATATTTGTGGAATAATTATTCTTTTAATTCTTTTTGTCGGACTAAAATTAAGAGCATGAGCAGCTTCCCATTGGCCTTTTGGTACAGCTAGTATTCCACCTCTTACTATCTCTGCGCCATATGCACCAAAGTTTAAACCCAAGGCAACTACTCCTGCTACAAATGCTTCTAACGAAATTCCAAAAAATGGTAATACATAATATACCCAGAAAAGTTGGACTAATAATGAAGTTCCTCTAAAAAATTCTATATATACAGTAGCAATGCCTTGAATTATTAGATTTTTAGATAAGCGCATCAAACCAAAAATCATTGAAATAATTACATATAAAATCATAGAACATATCAAAACTTTTATTGTTGTAACTGTTCCAAGAAGTAATGTTATTCCGTGTTCTGCTAAAAATGCAAAATAGCTCACAATATAACCCTATATAAATTTAAAAAAAATCAGGCGACATTATTATTTGTCGCCTGATTAATAATTTATTTTAATACTACTTAGTTGAGCAAGCCCACTCGGTAGTCATATCTGCAGGTGGAAGTTGAGCTTTGTCATACCCATACTCACCAGCTCTTTCTAACATTTTTGCAGGATTTGCTAAAACTTTAGCTAAAGCAGCGTTGAATGCTTCTCTAAATTCATTGTCGCTTTTTCTAAAGCCAATTCCAACCACGTTTACAGTTTCTTTTGGCATAAGCTTAGGATCTGTTACTTCAAATGCACCGCCAGTTTTTTCCTCATGTTCTTTTGCACCAAAAAATGTTTGAACTGCCGCATCAGCTCTTCCTGCTTTCATAGCAGCAAGTATTCCTACTTCACCCTCTACTAATAACATTTGACTATCTGGTACACCAAATTTTTTCGCAGCCTCAACAGTATTGAAACCAGTACCAGTTACAAGTGTAGCACCTGTTCTGATAACGTCAGCATAGTTATTAATTCCCTTAGGATTCCCTTTAGGAACTAACATTGCATCACCAAAAACTCCTATTGGATCAGAAAAGTTAATATTTTCACATCTGCTTTTCAAGATATACATACCCCCCGTTATCATATCTGAACGATCTGCATTTATTCCTGGAATAAGTCCAGACCACTCAAAAACTTTAGTTTCATGTTCTGTGATTCCCATTTCTTCTAAAACCGTTAAAGCAATCATGTTAACGAAACCTAATGCTTCACCATTATCACCTGCATAAGCCCATGGCACTGCTGTACCAAAACCTAGTCTTAATTTATGTCCGTCAGCTAATCTTTGAGTTAGTGTCGCTGCGCTAACAGAAGACACACTAAAAAGAATAACAAGAAGGACTGTTATTGATTTTAAATACTTTCTCATCATTTCCCCCTATTTAAGTTTATTTGAAAAATAATTTAACAAAAAAAAAAGGTGTTTGTATATAACAAATATTTCAATCTGAAGTTGTTAAAAAATTTTTTGTGTTTTTTTTAAATTAGTTCTATTTTATCTCCAACATTAATTTTTCCGTCATTTAATGCTGTTAAATAAACCCCCATATCAAAATGATTATATGTTTTTTTCAACGAATTAAGTAAATTAAGTGAATTATCATCAGTTTTAGGTTTTAAATTTATTGCGACACACCTAGGAATATTTTTTTCTACCTTAAATGAGGTATTATTTATTTTAATTATTTTATTTATCCAATTTCTTTCGTCCCATGCTGAAATTCCATCAATATATATATTTCCTCTAAATCTTTGAAATTCTACATCTTTATCAATTTTATTTTCAAAATCTTTTATACTATTAAGATTTATTAATGAGATAGAGTTAAAAACATTATTTGAATGAGAAGTGTCATAAAAAGGATAATCATTATTTTTTAAAAGAATGATAGGACTTGCTAATGTACTTTCTAATTTGAGTAACTTTTTAGAAAGTAGAGTTTGTTCATTTTGATCATCTGCTGAAATAGAAATTATTTCTTCATCATCTAATATAAGTTTAAGTTTATTTCCATCATAACTAAAATTATATTTATTCAAAACAGGTGAGTTTTTTAAAGTTAAGAAGTTGTTTAATTTTCTTTCTTTAGGATTTTTTTCAATAATTTTAGCCTTTTCAGAATCAACTCCTCTAGAAAATGCAAAAATCCTATCATTTGGCATTCCAAGATTTTTTTTAATTTGGCACGAATTAATGCTCTGAAATGATAAAGATTTTACTGGGCAGTAATTTATTAGCTTAATTGTACAGGTCATAAAATTAATATTACATAATTAATAAAAATATAAAGAAGAAAGATTCTGTGGTATATGGGCTTATGTCATCAAAAAATAATAATACTAAAGGAATTATCTTTATATTAATCGCCATGATGGTTTTTTCTGTTCAAGACAGCATCATGAAATATATTTTTAATTTTGCATCTTTATATGAAGTTTATTTAGTAAGAACCTTGGTTAGTTTTGCTCTTATTTTATTATTTTTAAAGTTAACTAAAAAGCCTGTTATTTTTAAAAGTAAATATCCCTTATTAACCATCGTCCGAGTGATACTTTTCTTTTTTGGTTTTAGTTTTTTTTATGTTTCGTTAACTGTTTTACCTTTAGCTACTGCTACAGCATTATTTTTTGTCACTCCTTTTTTGATTACAATATTTGCAAATATTTTTTTAAAAGAAGAAGTTGGCATTAGAAGATGGTCTGCAGTAATAATTGGGTTTATTGGCGTATATATAATTTTAAATCCTGATTTCAGTAATTTTGATTTTATGACTCTAACTCCAATTCTTTGTGCAATTTGTTATTCGCTATCTATGATAATAATTAAAAAAACTTCAGATAAAGACAATGTATATACTATAACTTTTACCTTTTATATTGGAGCCATAATAATTAGTTCAATTTTTTATTTATTTATGGGTGATGGTCAATACTACAAAACAGGAAATCCAGCTTATGAATATATATTTAGAGAATGGTTTCAAAACCTTGAAGTTTCGTTGTTGTTAATGATTATAACAGGTTTCACAGCTTCTGTGGCTTTTCTTTTATTGTTTACGGCATATAGCATAGCATCACCATCGGTTATTTCACCTTTTGAATATTCAATATTACTTTGGTCTTCATTAAGTGGCTGGATATTTTTTAATGAGGTGCCAAATTTAAACACAATTGTAGGAACTTTAATAATTGTAACTTGTGGAGTTTATATTTTTATTCGTGAAAAAGTAAAAGAACAATCTCAGTCTATAGTAACAGAAAAGCCTTTAAGGTAGATGAAAAAAAATATTATTCCTACCATCGATGTTTCGTCAATTTTAAAAAATGATTTTAATTCTGAAAAATCAAAAAATACTATTAATCAGATTAATAAAGCCTGTATTGATATTGGTTTTTTTCAGATTATAGGTCATGGTCTTAATTTAAAAGATATTAATAAAATCTGTGAAGTGGGAAATAAATTTTTTAACTCATCAAAAAATAATAAAAGAAAATTATCACCCAAAAAATGGAATAGTAGCAATAAAAATCTTTATAGGGGATACTTTCCAAATGATGTGAACGGAAAAGAAGGTTTGGATATAGGCGATTTAAAAGTTACTAAAAATTATTCATTAAAGCTTAATAATCAATATATTGAGTATCTAAATTTAAATAAAAGTTTTGATAAAAATTCAATTAAAATTTTAGAAAAATATTTTGATAGAGTATTTAGGTTAAGTGAAACTTTGTTTAAATGTATAATTAAAATATATAAAAAAAATCCTAAAATTTCTAGCAAAGCTTTTTCAAGATTAAAAACACTAAGTACTTTGAGATTTAATTATTATCCAAATCAAACAAAACCTGTTGAAATATCAAAGCAGGATGGTGTAGCTCTGGGATGTGAAACCCACGTTGACAGTGGAATATTCACAGTACTCTACCAAGATACAAAAGGTGGATTGCAAGTTCAAAATAGAAGAAACAAAAAATGGTATGATGTACCATTTAATAAAAAAGCTTTAGTTGTTAATACTGGAAGAGCTTTAGAGTTTTTGAGTAAAGGTAAATTTAAAGCAACAAATCATAGAGTACTATGGAACAAAAGTAAGAGGCTTTCTGTTCCTTTTTTCTTTGAACCTTCTTATGATTTTAAAATGAATCAGTCTTTTCTAACAGGACGTAAATTTAAAGATAATGGTCAAATTTATGAGAAATTCTTAAATAAATCTCTAAAAAAATTTATTGAATATCAACGTTAGTAATAATAATGTTTGAATATAAAGCGATACATAACTCGTCGTTAAATTCATAATTTACGAAAGTGAGATCGGTCGTCTTTAAATTAATTTTTAAAGGGGCTTTATGAACTTTGGATACTTTTGTAACACTACTAACTGGAATAAAAAACCTTATACACAAATAATAGAAGAGGCTAGAGAGATCACAGAATATTGTGATAAAAATAATTGGAATTCTATTTGGTATACTGAACATCATTTTAATCATGAGGGAATGGAATCTTGTACCAATCCATTAATGATGTGTGCAGATGCTGCAGCAAGAACTAAGAATATTCGATTAGGGCAAGCTTGTAACGTAATTACATTTCACAATCCTATAAGACTTGCTGAAGATATTGCTACACTTGATCAACTGTCAAAAGGAAGAGTTGAAGTAGGAATTGGAAGAGGTGTTTACGGAAGAGAAGCTATTAATATGAATAAGGAGGCTGACTTAAAAGACCAGGGAAAAAATTTTAGGCTATTCTCAGAAACTTTAGAAATAATGAAAAAAGCTTGGTCAAAAGATTTCTTTTCTCACCAAGGAGAATTTTATACATACCCATCTCCTAATTTTATTTGGCAACATGATATGAGCCCCCCAAAAGAAAATATAGTTGATTTAAAAACAAACGAATTAAAACAAATATCTGTTTTGCCAAAGCCTTATCAAAAACCTTTCCCACCAATTTCTCAAGTCGTTGATGGAGAAAGATCAATTCAGTGGGCTGCTGAAAATGGACTTAATACAATTATGTGGATACCAACTGTAAAAGCTTTGAAAAAAAGATTTGAAATTTTTAAAGAGGCAAAATCTAAAGTAGAAAATAGAGATGTTCCATTAGGCGAAGGTGTTAGTTTAGTTAGAGATATGTTTGTTGCAGAAACAATGGAAGAAGCAGAGAAGATGGCTGGGGAACATATTGTAAATTATATGCGATGGGTCTGTCATTGGAGAGGATTAGGAAACCATATGGATCCAGACGAAAAGTTACCAGAGACAAAAAATAAATTAGAATTATTAAATTATGAATTTCTTCATAAAAGAAATCTTTTATTTGGAACACCTGAATTTGTAATTGAAAAAATTAAAGAACTTCAAAAAGAACTAAACCTTCAAAATTTACAAGTTTGGTCTAACTTTCCTGGTGTTAAACATGAAGATTGTATGAGAAGTATCAAGTTATTTACTGAAGAAGTAATTCCAAATATAAAATCTGTAAATACAAACATTCAAAGAGCAAGCTAGTTAATGGATTTAAAACTAAGAAAATTTGCAAAATTTGTAGATAAAACTTTTATTGAAGGTGGAAAAAAAGCAAAGGAACCTGTGTTGCTAGTTTCTGTTGCAGCTGTTATTGAAAATCCTTGGGCTGGTAAAGGTTTTGTGGAAGATTTAAAACCTGAAATATTAGATCTTGCTCCTCAGTTAGGAGACCTTTTAGTAACGGAATTAACTAAAGAAATTGGTTCTGGAGATAAAATTTTAGCCTATGGAAAAGCTGCTATGGTTGGTTTAAATGGTGAAATAGAACATGCCTCTGCTTTTATTCATACACTAAGATTTGGAAATAAATTTAGAGATGCTGTTGGAGGAACTTCTTATTTAAGTTTTACTAATACAAGAGGACCAGCAGGATCAAAAATTTCTATTCCGATGATGCATAAAACTGATGCAGGTTTAAGGCCTTTTTATTTAACCCATGAATTTACAATACACGATGCTCCAAACGAGAATGAAATTGTAGTAGCAATTGGTGGGGCTCCAAGTGGAAGAGCTCACGCTAGAACAGGGGATAGATATCAAGATATGAAAGAGATGGGTATTGAGCCTAAATAATCAAAATTATTATACTTTCATCGATCATAAAACTCCTCCAATAGTTTTTATACATGGAGTTGGTTTAGATCGAAATATGTGGAAACCACAAATTGATTTTTTTAAAAAGAATTCTATATTAACTTACGATCTTCTCGGGCATGGCAAATCCTCATTTACAGGAGAAAAAATAAATATAGAGGATTATGTAAAACAATTAGATACTTTAACTAAAAATTTAAAAATTGATAAGTTTCATCTTGTTGGTTTTTCAATTGGATCTTTAATAGCTTTAAATTTTGCATCTGAATTTGAAAAAAAAATTAACTCTTTAACTTTGATTTCGACTACATACAAAAGAAATAAAAAACAAAGACAAGAAGTTATAGATAGGGTTAATTTAGCAAAACTTAACAAGCCTATATCTAACCTTGCACTAAAGAGATGGTTTTCAGATGATTATCTTCTTAAAAATCCAAACATGCGTAAAGATTTTATGAAAATCCTTGACAAAAGTTCCGATGATCAAAAAAACTTTATTAAAGCTTATGAGTTATTCGCATACTATGAGGATAAAATTGAAAAAATTAAAAAAATAAATACCAGAACTCTTATTATGACTGGGTCTAATGATCCAGGATCTACTCCAGAAATGTCAAAAAATCTGTCAAAAGATATTAAAAATTCGATATACAAAGAAATAAATAATGGTAAGCATTTGTGTAGTATTGAATGTGCAGATGATGTTAATATTATCATCAAAAAATTTATAGAAAATGTCTAAATTAAAAAAATATAAAATGTTTATTGATGGAGAATGGGTAGACTCCGAAAGCAAAAAAACTTTTAAAACGTTAAATCCTGAAACTAACGAACCATGGGCAGAAGTGCCAGAAGCAAATGAAAAAGATATTGATAAAGCTGTAAAAGCTGCACAAAAAGCATTTGAAGGTAGTTGGCCAAGTTTATTTCCTAGAGAAAGAGCTTCTTATTTAAGAGCAATAGCAAATGAATTAAGAGAAAATGCAGAATTGTTAGGAAAAGTTGAAACAATTGATACAGGTAAATTGTTTAAGGAAACAAAAAATCAGGCTAAGTATATAGCTGAATATTATGATTACTACGCAGGACTAGCTGACAAAGTTGAAGGAACAGTTTTGCCAATAGATAAAGCTAATATGCAAGTTATTACAACAAGGGTTCCTATTGGTGTTGTAGCTGCAATTATTCCGTGGAATTCTCAAATGTTATTGACTGCTGTAAAATTAGCACCGGCGCTTGCAATGGGTAATACAGTTGTAATTAAATCATCAGAGCTTGCTCCAGCAACTTTATTTGAATTTGGAATGCTAATTGAAAAAACAAAAATTCCTAAAGGAGTTGTAAATATTGTGTCAGGACTTGGTGAGCCTTGTGGAAAATCATTAACTTCCCATAATTTGGTTGAAAGAGTTGCTTTCACTGGTGGACCTGAAACAGCAAGACATATTATAAAAAATTCAGCAGAAAATTTATCACAAGTAAGCCTCGAGCTGGGCGGCAAAAGTCCAGTCGCTGTTTTTGAAGATGCAGATCAGGAAAATGCATTAAATGGTATTACAGCTGGAATTTTTGGTGCTAGTGGTCAAAGTTGTATTGCAGGATCGAGATTATATATACAGAAAAATATTTATGAAAATTTTTTAGATAAAATTGTAAATAAAGCAAAAAAAATTAAACTAGGCTCCCCTATGGATAATGCTACACAAATGGGACCATTAAATAGTTTAAAACAATTAGAGATTATTGAAAAAAACATTAAACTTACATTGGATCAAGGTGGTAAACTTAGATGTGGAGGAAAAAGACACAGCATGTCAAATAAAGGATACTATTTTTCTCCCACTGTAATTGAATGTAATAACCACAATTTACCAACTGCAGAAAATGAATTATTTGGTCCTGTTTTATCAGTAATGAAATTTGATACTGAAGAGGAAGTAATTAATAAAATGAATGATAATCAATATGGCTTATCATCTGGGGTTTATACGAAAAATATTAATAGAGCGTTAAGAGTATCTAAGGCAATACGTGCAGGTATCACTTTTGTAAATACATACCGTTTAATTTCACCATCTGCTCCTTTTGGAGGAATTAAAGATAGTGGTTATGGTAAAGAGGCAGGAATTGAGTCAATTAAAGATTACACCAGAATTAAAACAACTTGGTTTAATACATCTGATAAACCAATGGATGACCCCTTCACAATGGGTTAAATTCATTAAAATTTCTATAAATTTAAGTTTTTTTCCCTAAAAAAAACAAAATTACTTATTGAAAATTTAAACTAATAAGATTTAATTTAGTCTTTATAAATTGTTAACAATTAAGGAATAATTATGCGAAAATTAATCTTAGCTGTATTTTTATTTGTTTCTACAATAGCAACAAATTCTAATGCGGATGGGCATGGAATTAAAATGGGAATCATTTTAGGTTTCACTGGTCCAATAGAATCTCTTACGCCTGCAATGGCTGCGTCTGCTGAGCTTGCATTTAAGGAAGCTTCTGACTCAGGATCTTTGTTGGGAGGTAAAAAAATATCAGTAGAAAGAGCTGATTCAACTTGTGTTGATTCTGCTGCTGCTACTTCAGCTGCTGAAGGTTTAGTTTCAAATGGAGTTGTGGCCATTATGGGAGCTGACTGTTCTGGTGTTACAGGTGCTATTGCAACAAATGTTGCGGTACCAAATGGTGTTGTTATGATTTCACCATCTGCGACATCTCCTGGATTAACTGATCTAAAAGATAATGGTTATTTTTTTAGAACAGCTCCATCAGATGCTAGAGGTGGTCAAATTTTAGCTGATATTACTAAAGATAGAAAAATTAAGAGTGTTGCAATAACTTATACAAACAATGACTACGGAAAAGGTTTAGCAGATGTTTATGCAGCTGCCGTTAAAGCTCATGGTATAAAGGTTACAACTTCAGCGGCTCACGAAGATGGCAAAGCTGATTACTCTGCAGAAGTAGCAACTTTAGCATCAGCTGGTGGTGATGCAGTTGCTGTTATTGGTTACTTAGACCAAGGTGGAAAAGGAATCATTCAAGGTTCTTTAGACTCTGGAGCATTTGATACTTTTATTCTATCAGATGGTATGATCGGTGATTCATTAACAGAAACTTTTGGAAAATCTTTAAATAAATCCTTTGGTTCTCTACCAGGATCAACAGGAAAAGGTGCTGGTGTATTTAAGAATGTCGCTAAAGCAGCTGGAATTGACTCGTCTGGTCCTTATACTGGAGAGTCTTATGATGCAGCAGCTCTAATTACTCTTGCAATGCAAGCTGGTGGTAAAGCAGATAGAGCCACTATTCAAAAGAATGTAATGTCTGTTGCAAATGCTCCTGGTAAGAAGATATATCCAGGTGAGCTAAAAAAAGCATTAGACTTACTAGCAAAAGGTAAAGATATCAATTACGAAGGTGCAACTGGTGTTGAGTTTACAGAAGTTGGAGAAGCTTTTGGTTCTTTCTTAGAAAAAGAAATCAAAGGTGGTAAATTTAAGACCAAAAAGCAAAGATAATATTTAATATTATAAGCCTCAGCGGAGAAATCTGCTGAGGTTTTTTTTTATTTTTTACTGAATACATCTGCTCTAATTGTAGCTAAAATAATAATAATCATAAAAGGTACACACATTATGTTCATTATTTTCCAATTAGTTAGTGTTAAAAAAATACCAGCAGATAAACTTCCTAAAGCGTGAACAGAATAAACTATAAAATCATTTAATCCTTGTGCTTTAAATTTTTCCTCTTCTCTATAGGTAAGAGTAAGTAAGCTAGTTCCTGAAATAAATAAAAAATTCCATCCTAATCCCAAAAATATTAATGCAAACATATAGTTAAAAAAAGTTTGTTCAAAAAAACTTGCAATTACAGTTATGCTATAAAAGACTAAACCTACATACATTATATTACTGTGACCAAACTTTTTAATTAGATGTCCAGTTATAAGTGAAGGTAAAAACATAGAAGCAACATGAAATTGAATAACAAAACTTGTTTTGCTCAAACTGAAATTTTCCATTATATGCATGCTTATTGGAGTAGCAGTCATAAGAAAAGTCATTATTGCGTATCCAAACGCAGATGCTATTAAAGCTTGAAGAAACTTTGGTTGTGATAGTAATTCTAAATAACCTCTACCAACATAATCTAAACTCGTTTCAATTTTTGATTTACTTTCATAAAATAAAAAAAGTATTGAAGGTATAAAAGTTAAAAACGCAAGAGAGAGATACGAGCCAACGTATAAGTTTTCGCTGATTAGGTCCTTAGTATAATTTGCTAAACTTGGTCCTAAAAAAGCTGAAATAATTCCACCAAACAATAATATTGAAATAGCTTTGGGAGCAATACTTTTGTCAACGCTTTCAGCGGCTGCAAAACGATACTGATGGGTAAATGCCATTCCGATACCAATTAAAAGATTTGCAAAACAAAATAAAAAAAAATTTTGTATAAATATGGAATAAGCTGCTAATATTGAAAAAATTGAGTTGCCAACTGAAGCAATTATGAAACCATTTTTTCTTCCAATTAAACTCATTAGTTTTGAGGCAATTATCGAACCTATAGCGATTCCAATGATGGAAATAGATATAGGTAAAGTTGCTAAGGATTTTATTGGACTCATTTGAGATCCGATAATTCCACTTAAAAAAACTGTTACAGGTGCTGCAGTAAAACTGAAAACTTGACTAATTAATAAAACAAAAAGATTTTTATTCATTCAAAAATGAATGTTTACATTAACATTTATTATGTTTTATGCCAGACTTTATAATTCAACAAAATTTATCTTTTTAAAGCTCCTAAGATCTAATTAATTTTTTATATTAGTGATTTAAATGAGAGGTCTTAAATAAATTTTTTTATTACTTTATAAATTTCTTTTTTACTTGTTTCGCCTATGCTTCTATAAACTTCTTTATTATCTTTAAAAATCAGAATTGTACTTTGGTACTCAACATTAAATAAATTTGAAATTTCTTTATTTGTAACATCAAATGCAAAATACTCTACATTATCAAATTCTTTGTTTGCTTTATTTAGAACTTTCATTTGACTTGCACACGATGAGCAATATTTAATCCACGAACTAACAACAATAACCTTCCCCTCTAATTGGGCATTTTTAAATTGTTTTTCATTGAACGTTGTTTTTTTATCCAAAGCAAAAGAACTTAAAGGTAAAAATATGAATAGTATAATTAATATCTTCTTAAACATACTATTGTTTTATTATTTTTTCTGGCAGAATACCCTGTGGTCTATAGCGCATTATTATCAATAAACCTATACCAATCATTAAAAATCTGAAATATGGTGCGCTTTCAATTAAATGAACTTTTATCATATTTGTCTCAGGTAAATGAGCTGTAAAAAAATTAATCAAAAATAGTGCCATTGGACCAGCTTGAACCCATAAAAACCAAACTACAAAACCACCTAATATTGCTCCAAAATTATTTCCAGTTCCACCCACTATAACCATAACCCAAATAACAAAAGTATATCTCATAGGTCTATAGCTTCCTGGTGTAAATAATCCGTCATTTGTTACCATCATTGCACCTGCAATTCCCACAACTGCCGAACCTAAAATAAAAATTAATAAGTGTTCTTTGACAATATTTTTTCCCATGGCACTTGCTGCAGCTTCATTATCTCTTATTGCTCTCATTTTTCTTCCCCATGGAGAATAAAGGGCTTTTTGCGTTATGATTAATAAAATAATTACAACTGATAAAAATAATCCAGCCATGCAAAGTTTTACATAAACTGAAGACGCATCAATTACTAATTGGTTTAATAAATCCTGTTTTTCTGAAACTGTAGAAATTAAATTTAACTTAGTAGAATTAAATTTTTCAACTAAATTAATAAACCATTGTGAATTTTGCAAATCTACTTCATATGGCACAGGTCTTTTTAAACCAATTACATTTTTAACTCCTCTTGCAAGCCAATCTTCATGTTTTATTACTGAAACAACAATTTCTGCGATTAATAAAGTGGCGATAGCTAAATAATCTGCTCTTAATCCTAAAGCAATTTTACCAACTACATATGCAAGACCTCCTGCAAAAAATCCTCCAACAATCCATGAGAACATCACTGGCATTCCTAAACCACCTAAAAATCCTGTCTTAGCTGGTTCAACTGCCTCTATGCCTTCTATAGCAGGTCCAGAAATAAATCTTAGTAAAATTATACCCACTACGATTATCCCTGAAATAAAATAATTTTTATACTTGCTTTGTTTAAATTTATTTAGAACATGCTTGATGGCAAAAACCATTCCGATAATTAATAATAAGCAGAGCATCATGTTAAAACCACCTACCGCCCATGCTTCTGGAACAGGTGCGACTGAAACAAGCACGACCGCAAGACCTCCAAGAGCTGTATATCCCATTATTCCAAAATTAATTAATCCTGCATACCCCCACTGAATATTAGCGCCCATTGTCATAACAGCAGATATCATACAATAATTAAAAATTGTTAATGCAATTGACCACGACTGAAAAATTCCAACTAAAATAATTAGCACAAACATAATCAAATATGCAGTTATTACGTTTAAATAATTCTTCATAAAATTTTTCCTTTAAAAATCCCAGAAGGTCTGAATAATAAAACTATAACCAAAATTGAAAAAGAAACTGCAAATTTGTAATCAGTTGATAACAATTGCATTAATGAATCTGGCTCCAAGCTTTCAGGTAAAATATATGTAAAAAATTTTTTGTAAGCGTAAGTTATAAATATTTCTCCAAATGCAACTACATATCCCCCAAGAAAAGCGCCGAATGGATTTCCTATTCCCCCAACAATTGCTGCAGCAAATATAGGAAGCATATTATTAAAATATACAAATGGTTTATAACTTTTATCAAGTCCATACAAAACGCCCCCTACCGTAGCTAAAACCCCTGCTATAACCCAAGTCAACAAAACAACACGTTTTGGATCAATACCTGATAATAAAGCTAAGTCTTCATTATCAGAATATGCGCGCATACTTGTCCCAGTTTTTGTTTTATTTAAAAACCAAAACATCAAAGAAACTACAATAATAGTAATTATAATTGTGATTAACTGTGTTGATTTAATAGCCAAACCTTCATTTAAGCCTGTCATTTCTTTAAATTCATTAGCCTTTAAGATAAATTTTTCTCCATCTAAAAATCTCCGGTCGTAAGGTCCAATTATTATTCTTATGATTGCCTGTGTAACAAACATCACACCCACACTGACCATTGCAAGTTGAACGGGTGGACTTTTTTTAATTCTATAGTAACTAAAAACAAATTTATCAATTAAAAGCATATAAAGTATCATCATTATGATTGCGAAAGGGAGAGTAAGCAGTGCAGTTGGTAAGAAACCAAAATTGATTCCTTTGGATTGAAAATAAAATGTTAATAATACTGCAAACATTGTTCCAAAAGACATCATGTCTCCGGTTGCAAAATTTGCAAATCTTAAAACACCATAAATAAGTGTTACAAAGATTGCTCCCAAAGCTAATTGAGATCCATATGCTAATGCTGGTATTACTGTGTAATTTAAAAGTAAAATAAATGCATTTAAAAAGTCCATATTATGCTCCAAGAAAAGATCTTCTTACTTCAGGATCTTGAAGTAACTCTTTGCCAGATCCCTCAAATTTATTTTTGCCAGTAACTAATACATAGCCCCTGTCCGAAATACTTAATGCCTGCTTAGCATTTTGTTCTACCATTATAATTGCAACGTTAGTTTCTTTTACTTTTATAATATGATCAAATAATTCATCCATTACTATTGGAGATACTCCAGCAGTGGGCTCATCTAACATTAATACTGACGGTCTAATCATTAAAGCTCTTCCAAGAGCAACCTGTTGTCTTTGTCCACCAGAAAGCTCACCTACCATTTGAGAACTTTTTTCTTTAAGTATTGGAAAGAGAGAAAAAATTTCGTCTATTATTTTATTTAAATCCTCATTTCTTAAAAAAGCTCCAATTTCTAAATTTTCTTTTACAGTCAAACCTGGGAAAACATTTTTAGTTTGTGGTACAAATGATATTCCACTTTTTACTCTATCTTGAGGAGATAAACTTGATATATCTTTTCCGTCAATAATGACGGATCCAGATTTTAATTTTAAAAGTCCGAGCATGGCTTTCATGGCAGTTGATTTGCCAGCCCCATTAGGACCTAAGATAGCAACAATTTCTCCCTTGTTAACATTTATGGTACAGGAGTTAATTATATCTGGTCCACTTCCATAGCCAGCGGTCATACTGTTGCCCTCAAAAAAAGCCATTTATTTTTTCGCCCTTCCTAGATAACTCTCTATTACTTTATCGTTATTTTTAACCTGTTCTGAGGTACCTTCAAATAATACTGAACCCTCGGACATTACAATTACTGGATCACACATTCTACTTATAAAATCCATATCATGTTCAATCATACAAAATGTATAACCTTTTTCTTTATTTAGTCTCAAAATCGCCGTACCTAAATCCTTAAGTAAAGTTCTGTTCACACCTGCTCCAACCTCATCAAGTAAAACTAATTTTGAGTCAACCATCATTGTTCTTCCTAATTCTAGAAGTTTTTTTTGACCACCAGACAAATTTCCAGCAATTTCATTAGAAAGATGTTTGAGATTTAAAAAATCAATTACTTCATAGGCTTTAAATCGAATTTTTTCTTCTTCTTCTCTCACTAATTTTGGTTTTAATAGTGCGGTCATTAAATTTTCACCTGATTGATTTCCCGGAACCATCATTAAATTTTCTAAAACTGTTAGATTTGTGAATTCATGAGCAATTTGGAAAGTTCTCAAAATACCCTTTGAAAATAACTCATATGATGGAACAGATGTAATGTCCTCCTCATAAAACGAAACTTTTCCTTTATCTGGTTTCAAATTTCCAGCAATTAAATTAAATAATGTAGTTTTTCCAGATCCATTTGGGCCAATTATGCCAGTAATTGTTCCTTTTTTTATTTTAAGTGAGCAGTCTGCAACAGCGGCAAGGCCCCCAAAATATTTTGAAAGATTATCTATTTGCAGAATATTTGTATCTGACTGCATAGAAAATTATACTTTGTTTAATCTTTTAAGAATACTATTTAATGTTTTTTCAACTGATCTATAAATTCCTGCTTTTTTAAGTTCTTTAACACCTTGCTCATTAAGACCTCTAGGTGTTTGTGATTCTTTCACCAAATATTTAAGATCTTTTTTTGATTTTATTACAGCATCTTGTGATAATGCAACAAATAATGATGTTATATATTTTTGAGCATCATCTTTTTTAATTCCTCTTTTAATTAACCATGTAGACATGCAATTTAGCAACTCATAGAATGGCGCCATCATTCCAGAAGTTGACCAAAAGTTTAGCGAAGAGTTTTCCTTTTTAATTTCAACTGTTGTACCAAGTTGATTAAAGAAATTTTTAACTTTCTTATTTGGTGGAAATATAGGAACTGGACCTTTTCTCAAAGAAATAGGTGGTAAAGGTATAGCTCTTACAATGATAGCTTTAACTTTAACAATTTTTTTTAGTTGTTTCATCTTTATAGTTGAAATGAAACTAATTATTGTTTGGTTGGATTTGTAATGATATTTGTGCAAAATTTTTTGACCAACCTTTGGTGTAACTGCCAAAAAAATCCAATTAGATTTATTTATTATTTCTTGATTATTTTTAATAATAGAAATTTTTTTACTTTTAGATTTTAAAAATTTAGATATTTTTTTATTTCTTGCAGATAAATAAATTTTATTTACTTTTAATCTTGCGCTAAGTATTCCAGTTACAACCGCTTTGGTAATTTGCCCTGTTCCGATAAATCCAATTTTCATAATAAATTTCTTAATTATTATCACTAAATTTGATTAAGAGACTCATGAAAAACTAATATTGTTGTGTAATTGCAATTATTATAGCAATTATTATTAATACACACGCTGAAATTGTGTTTATTACTCTTGGATTTGCTTTAATCCAAATTATTAATTTATTAGCAAGCATCGCATAACCAATTAAAGATAAAAAATCTAATACAATATAAGTAGTAATTAATATTAAAAATTGCGCGATATAATTTGTATTAAAGTTAATAAACTGGGGAAAAATTAACGGAAAAAACATCCATGCTTTTGGACTTGTTCCAGCAACTAAAAAACCATCTTTAAAGAAAGACACTACACTTTTTTCATTTTTGGCTGAAGAATTAATATTTTTAGGTGTACTATTATAAATATCATAAGCTAAATAAGCTAAATAAAATATTCCTATCCATTTAAATACGTTTAAAAAATTTGGATTATCTAAAAAAAAAGATCCAATTACAAAAATTACTAAAGTGCCTTGAACTAGATTTGCGGTTACATCTCCTAATGCTGTCCAAATACAACTTTTGAAACCATAATTCATTGAGTAGGAAATAATTACTACCCTGGGAGTTCCTGGTGTAATAAATAAAAACAAAATTATTTGTAAAAAAAGAAAATAGTCTAGGGGGAGCATTTTTGGGGATAGTCCTAAAAAACCGGGAGCTAAAGATGGCAAGATAGGACTATCTAAATACCATATTATCAGAGCCTCCATTTTTTTGCATTAAAAAATTTTTAAAAATTCCTTGGATTTTTAAAAAAACTATATGTTCAAATTGGGTCATATTGTCTTTGGTGGAAAAAATTGAAAAAGTAATTATATATAAGGTATGAAAAATATCATTATGTACACAGGTCCTCTATGTAATTTTTGTGACGCTGCAAAAAGGCTATTCACAAGAAATAATATAAAATATCAAGAGATTGATATTTCATCTAAAGAAGGACTAATGGAAGAAATGATAAAAAAATCGAATGGTAGAAAAACAATTCCACAAATTTTTTTTGATGATCAACACATTGGCGGTTATGAGGAAGTAAGAGCTTTAGAAAAAGAAAACAAATTACAAGATCTTTTAAAATAAAACATAATAGATAACCCAAAAAATTAAAGTATATTCAAAAAAACTTTTAAATATTTTAATTTTTTTTTCATCAAATCTTTGGTAAACAAATTTTTTTGTGAAATAAAAAGCTAAATTAACTATCAAAATACTAATAATTACGCCAATTATAGTAAATTTAATTGAAAAATTTTTATAACCAAAATAACAAGCAGCAATTAAAGTTAGCCAAGAAACTTTTGTAATAAAAATTTTAAATATGATGCCAGTTTTTTTACTAAACACTGATTGTGTTTTTATTATTGAATAGGACCAAATTACTCCAATTAGAAAACTTATATACTTAATAATCATTATTTTTTTGCTTTAAATGTAAGGCAAGCACCATTATTACAGTATCTTTTGCCTGTAGGTTTTGGACCATCTTCAAATATATGACCATGATGACCACCGCAGTTTTTACAATGGTATTCTGTTCTTGCGTAACCAAGATGATAATCTGTTTTTGTTTCAAAAACATTTGGTAAAGATTCATAAAACGATGGCCATCCGGAACCACTTTCATATTTAGTTTTTGAATCAAAAAGTTTAATATCACAATTTACACAGTAATAACTTCCCTCTCGTTTTTCATTATTTAATTCACTAGACCCAGGCACTTCTGTTCCCTCTTCAAATAGAATTAATTTTTGTTCTGATGTTAATTTTTTATTCATTATTTATTTTTTTCTATTTGAAAGAGTTATGCCTGCAATAATAAAAATTGCACCAAAAATATGATAAAACATAAATCTCTCATTGAAAATTAGCATTGCCATTATGGCTCCAAAAATTGGCATTAGATGTAAAAAAACACCTGCCCTATTGGCTCCGATTAAAGATATACCTTTTATCCAAAAGAAAAATGAGGCAAGCCCAGGAAAAAAAACTACATAAGTTAGCGTTAAAACGAATGGAATTCCCAATATAATTACATTTCCCATATACATTTCAATAAAATATATTGGTGTAAGAAATATTAAACCAGTGATAATTACTACTTGTAGTAACGTAACTTGAGAAATTTCGTACTTTTTTCTTTTAAGTAAAGCTGAATAAACTGCCCAAGAAAACATCGCTACGACCATTGATAAGTCACCTTTATTAAAATCTAGATTTTTAATTATCTCTAAATCTGCTTTTGTAATAATAAAAATAACTCCTGTAAGAGAAAAAATTACACCAATAATTTGAAAAATATTTGTCTTTTCAATATTTAAAATTGATGAAATAAAAATAATCCAAACAGGTATAGTTGATATCATTAGTATTCCACTGATTACTTGTGTGTAATATAAAGAATAATAGACTATTGAATTAAAAATTGTGATGCTTGTAATCCCAAGTATCGTGAAAAAACCAATATTTTCTAAAATATATTTTTTTTTAGCAATCAATTCTTTAATTGTGAATGGGAATAATATTAATCCTGCAAAAAACCAACGATAAAAGTTTAGAGAAAATGGGGGTATGTCATAGGTACTTGCTGCTTTACCAACAATAAAATTTCCCGACCAAAAAATTGTTGTTAATATTAAAATGAAGTAGGCTAAATTATTTTTATTTTGCACAAGTTATGAAAACCTTAAGGAGCTATAAGGTTGTAAATCTAAATTTGTTTTTTCATTATTAATCATTTTTGAGATAATTTTTCCAGATATTGCTCCTAAAGTCCATCCTAAATGATGATGGCCAAAAGAATAAAAAACATTTTTGTGATTTTTTGAAGGTCCTATCACTGGTAAGAAGTCTGGTAAAGTAGGTCTAAAACCTAACCATTCATCATGGTGCTCCGGCAAACCATCAAGCATATATTTTGCATTGTTAATTAGGTTTTTAATTCTTGACTTGGATAAAGGGTTTTTAAGTCCACCAAATTCAACCGTACCGACAACTCTTAAACCTTGTTCCATTGGTGTGATACCAAATCCTCTATTTGCAAATACAACTGGTCTTGATAATAAATGATCAAATCCTTTAAAATGAATATGATAACCTCTCTCTGTATCTAAAGGAATTTTTTCATCTAATTTGTCAGTCAATCTTTTTGAAAAAGCACCACATGCAATTACAATTTTATCAAATATAAAATTTTGTGACTCTGATTTTAAAATTGGTTTCTCAGAGTCAAAAGAAATATCTTTTATATTTGTTTTTATAAATTTACCACCTTTTTCAAGGAAATGATCATGAAGCTTTAAAAGTATTTTTTTTGGATTTCTTGCATGTCGTGCTTTAGAATAAAATACTCCGCCATGATAAAAAGGTTTAATATTTGGTTCTAGATCGTGAATTTCTTTTGGTGATAAAATTTTTTGATCTATACCTAATTCATCTCTTATTTTAATTTCTAACTCTCTACTTGACAAATCTTTATTGTTCCAAATATACATAATACCTTTATGTTCAACTAACCCTGACATATTAACCTCATCAAATATCTCGTCATAAGCTGGTATTGCTAAATCAAGAATTTGATGCATATACTTCGCAGTGTGCATCATTTTTTTTTTGGAACAGTTCATAATAAACTTTAAAAACCAAGGAATCATTTTTGGAACATAGTTCCACTTGAGCGCAAGAGGTCCGGTGGAACTCATAAGCATAGCCGGAACATCGGCTAGGATATCGGTTCTATTTAATTGCAAAGATGCATATGGAGAAAAGTGTCCTGCATTACCATAGGACGCAGACGATGCAGCTGGATCATCTTTGTCAAAAATAGTTACTTGATAACCTTTTTTTTGAAGAAACACTGCATTACAAACTCCTTGTATTCCCGCTCCCACAATTCCGATTTTTAAATTTTTTTTATCCATGTTTATTAGTAAATAAATAAATCATCTGACTTTATACTTCCATAAACAAGTTAAGCGCACTCAATTTTCAATTGAATTTATCTATGTTCTTATATCTTTTTTATTTAAGAACGCTAAATGGGTCTATAAAACAGTCAATTCCTTCTAAAGTTTCAAAGAAAATTGCAGATAAAGATGAACTGTGGGATGTCTCACATTCTTTATCTTGTGAAGTTAATAGTGATTCTGAGTTATCAGTTTTTGCTAAAGAAAATGCATACTCACCTGGAGTTTGGCCAGTTAAACTTTTAAATCCATAAGATACAGCATATGAATTTCCTGCTTGAAGAATACTACCAGATTTAGCCATTGTATAAGTTGGGCCTACAAATGATGTTGTTTGTGCACAGCCGTTTAATATTACTAATATAAAAGTTAATAAAAAAATTTTTTTCATCTCTCTCTAAAAAGATTTTATATAAATATTATTAAAATGTAATTAAATTAATAATAAAGCCTATTTGTAACCATTTTAGGCTTTTTTTTCACTCTCAACTTTCTTTTTTCTCTCAGGTTTTATCAGCTCAGTATTTTTAATATTTATTGCTAAACACGTTATATCGTCTCTTAATTTTTCGGCTCCCCAATCAAGCTCTCTTGCTATTGAGTCTACTATATTTTTTGGAGTGACGGCATCTAATTGAGTAACAATTTTTTGTACACCTTCGGCTCCAAGTTCTTGACCATTTTTAAGATAGCCTTCAGTTACACCATCAGTATAAACAACAAATGTCTTATCCTTGAGATTTATAGTTTTTGATTTGACCATAGTTTCAGTAAAATATTTTATAATTCCAATTGGAGGCATTTCGGACTTAATAAAATCAAAATTTTTATTTTTATCAAAAACCATAATACTTTCATGTCCCGCATTGACAAAATTGACATCTCCAGTCTCGATATTTATTTTGCCAAAAACTGCAGTTACAAACATGCCCTTGAACTTTGCTTCAACAAGCTCGTTATTAACCCCAAAAACAATTTTTTCAAGTGGATATGATAAATTAGAAAGAGTTCTAAAAATTGAGGATGCTTTTGCCATATACATTCCTGCTTTTATTCCTTTTCCAGACACATCTGCCAAAGTAAAAAAATATTCACTTTTACCTACTTTAACAACATCATAATAATCACCGGATACATCTCTAGCAGGAACGTTCTTTGCATAAATAAAATTTTCAAATCTAGCAATATCTGGAAATAAACTTTTCTGAACACCTCCTGCAAGTTCTCTTTCTTTTAATAACTTTGCTTCTTTTTGTAAATTTGCAAGAGCTATACGATTCTCTTCAACAAACCTAAAATAAAGCCCAGTTAAAAAAGTAATCGTCAACATAAAAATAGGATAGCTAATATCTACAAGTTCTGATCTAAATAAAAAAACACTAAATCCAATTACTATAACCGTAACTAAACTTCCAAAAAAAATTGACAAACTATATTTCGGTTTAATTTTTTGTGATAGAAAAAAAGTGATAACCGCTACTAAAATTGAAAATAAAAGCTCAAAAATATATGTATTAGGATTTCTTACAAGGTAAGATTGATCTAAAATGTTCTCTATTACATTTCCGTGAACTTCAACTCCAGGGATTGTTACACCTAAAGGAGTTTTAACTAAATCGAACAAACCTTGTGCAGAAGCACCAACTAAAACATATTTATCTTTAAATCTTACGCTATCAAATTTCCCATCAAAGACTGAGCTAGCTGAAATATACTGACTCTTTAATGATTTTTTATATCTTATCCAGATTATACCATTTGGATCAGATTCAATTTTATAAGGTCTTGAGCTTATTCTTTTAACTCCAATTTCATTCATCTCTACATAAAGGTTTTTTTGGTTTGTGCCTACTCGTATCATCTCGAGCGCCATTGTTGGAAATAATTTATTTTCAAATCGTACAATAAGTGGCAATGATCTGATTATGCCATCTGTTTGATCTAAAAAAGAAATCGAACCTAGTCCTTTTGCACTTTTTTCTAATTTTTCAAGTGATCCTATTGAATATGGATAAGAATATGTAAATTTTTTTGGATCTCCTCCTTTTGATAAAAATCTAGCTTTTGCTGATCTTTCATGTGTGCCGTGTGAAGGAACGCTACTACCAAGAACAGCAATAACCGATTTTGATTTTTCTAATTGTTCTCTAAAAATTTCATCATGTCCTTTTATATTTTGCAGCTCAGATACATCAGTTGGTATTAAATTGTATGCTTTAATTATCTCGTCAGGAGACTGTTTGTCTTTTTCACTAAAAAAAATATCGAAACCTATTGCCTTAGGATTTGAAGTTTTAACGTTTTCGATAATTTTTGCAAAAACTGACCTACTCCAAGGAAATTGACCAAACTTCCCGAGGCTTTTTTCATCAATATCTATTATAATTACATCCGTTTCTCTTTTTTCTAATGGAAATACTTTTTGGTATAAGTCAAAGCTTAAAAAAGAAATGGATTTAATAAAAGTAGGATTTGTAATTTTAAGCACTATCAACAAAATTAATAGAACTAAAAAAATCAAGTAGTTTTTATATTTTAGGAATAATGCCTTCACAATAGGAATTTAACCTGAATAAAATTAAAGTAAATAAAACTTGGATAAGTTTTTAAAGAT